>DATAPW010000021.1:0-21384 GCA_036265005.1 Acetobacteraceae bacterium
GACGCGGAACGCCTGGTCTCTCGGGCGACGGCCGATGAACCCGAGTTCGACATCCAGCCGCCCGTCCGGCCGGGCGATGTTGGCCCAGCCGATCACCTGCTCGCCCCACAGCAGGGGCATCGCGTAATAGCCGAACAGGCGTTTCTCCGGGCGTGTATAGGCCTCGAAGCGATAGGCCCAGCCCCATAGGTGCTCGAACCGCCGGCGATCCCATACGATCGGGTCGAACGGCGCGAGGAAGCGCAGCCTGCGAGGCTCGCCCCGGCGCATGCCCGCAGCGTCCGCCACCGGCCAGAGATAGCGGACCCCGTCGATTTCCTCGCTTGCCACTTCGCCTGACGCCAGCAGCGCCTGCAGCGTCGCTCGCCATGCCCCGAGACCGGGCGCACCGCGGTTCATCAGTCCGAACGTGGCGGCAAGGCTCGCCTCCGGCATCGGCGCCAGGATGCGCAGCACCAGCAGCACCAGCCGCCGGCTCCGTTCAGCCGGATCCAGCGGTTCCGGATGCGGCGGGGCGGCCTCGTAGACGCGAATCCCGCCGTGCCGCCGGGCGACCCGGAGCAGTCCGTGGTAGTGCAGGCTCTGCAGTGCGCGTGTCGTCGCCTTGGAGAAGCCGCCCCAACCGTTCACCGCCCGCTCGCTGCCGAAGCGGGCCTCCAGGTCGGCCGGATGCGTGGCGCCCTGGTCGCGAACGAACGCCAGCACCTCGGCGGCCAGGCCATCCGGCACGTGGCGGCCATCGTCGCTGTCCGGATCGTGGCGCGGGTGCAGCAGCCGAGCCGTATCGCGCGGCATGAAGCCGTAAGCGTAGAGGAAGTCCTCCTCCAGCCCGAGGCGCACGAACCGCCGTTCCAGGTCGCCCGCCCGATAGCCGGTGACCCGATGACGCAGGATCAGGTCCTGGGCACGTGCCGGCGCACGGATCGGGTCAGCCTGCACGAAGCCGGCCATTGTCAGCGCACGGCCCAACGTCATCTGCGGCAACAGCGAATTCCGGATCGCCCGGCGCTGCAGCGTGGCAATCGTCAGTCCGCCAGCCATGGGTTCAGCCGGCCGGCAAGACCTCCTGCACGCGCTCCGCGGGCCGGCACAGGCGGACGCCCCCGGGACCAACCACCACCGGGCGCTCCATCAGGATCGGGTGAGCCAGGATGGCGTCGACCAACTCCTCATCGGTCCTGGCCGGATCGTCCAGGCCCAGCTCGTCGTACGGCGTGCCGCGCCGGCGCAGCAGGTCGCGCGGGCCGATACCCATGCGGTGCATCAGGTCGTGCAGTTCCGCCCGGCTCGGCGGCGTCTTCAGGTATTCGACCACGCGCGGCTCCACGCCGGCCTCGCGGATCATGCCCAGCACCTTGCGCGACGTGGTGCAGGCCGGGTTGTGATAGATCATCACCTCGGGTTTGACTGGCGGCATCGTACGGTCCTCCCACCACAGGATAGACTGGCCACACCCCTTATCGAAACCTGGATCATCCCCATCATCGATCAGGACCGACCAAACATCATGGGGAGACACGAATGCTCACACGCCTGTTGCCTGCGGTGCTGGCTGCCTGCCTGTTCGGCACTGCCGCATTGGCCCAGACCGCGCCGCCCACCCGGATACGCGGCACCATTGCCTCGGTCGAAGGGCAGACCATGACCGTTGCCACGCGCGAAGGCCCCAAGGTGGACATCACGCTGAACGATCCGCTGACCGTCAGCACCGTGAAAAAGGTCGATCTCGCATCGATCGGTGCCGGCGCCTATGTCGGCATTGCCACCAGGACGGCGGCCAATGGCGAGCAGCAGGCACTCGAAGTCCTGGTATTCCCCGAGGCGATGCGCGGCGTCGGCGAGGGTAACTATCCGTGGGACCTTGAGCCGGGCAGCATGATGACCAACGGCACGGTCACCGGAACCGTACAGGCGGCCTCCGGCCACGAGCTCACCCTCTCGTTCAAAGGCAACACCGGCAAGATCGTCGTCCCGCCCGGCGCACCGGTGGTGACCTTTGCCCCGGCCGAGCGCGCCGACCTGAAGCCGGGCGCGCCGGTCATGTTCGGCGCGACCAAGAATGCCGAGGGCAAGCTGGCCGCCAGCCGCGTGACCGTCGGCAAGGACGGTGTGGCTCCGCCGATGTAGCCGCCTGCAGGTGCCTCCCGGCTTGTGTCCTATACTCGTCGGGCTTCGGCGGACGGAGGACAGAGTGGCGGCACCAAGGTTCACGGTGGTCTATCGCGTGCGCGGCGATGCCGCGTCGATCGAGGCGCAGGCGCAGGCGATTGCGGTCGAGCAGAGCGTGGAAATGCCGGTGGCGGCGATTGCCGAACCGGAGATCCTGCGTGACATCGTCGGGCGCGTCGAAGCGATCGAGGATCGCGGCACGGGGTGGTTCGATGTCCGCGTCGGCCTGGCGACCGCCACCACTGGCCTCGACGCGGGGCAGTTCCTCAACATGGTGTTCGGCAATACCTCGCTGCACGAGGATGTCGTGCTGCTGGATGTCGAAATCCCCGACGACCTGGCTTCGGCATTCGGCGGCCCGCGGCACGGCATTGGCGGCCTGCGCCAGCGGGTTGCCGCATCGGGGCGAGCGCTCACCTGCTCGGCGCTGAAGCCGCAGGGCCTGCCGCCGGCCCGCCTGGCCGGCCTGGCGGCGCAATTCGCCCGTGGCGGCATCGATTTCGTCAAGGACGACCATGGCCTGGCGGACCAGGGCTACTCGCCATTCGCCGAGCGGGTTCGCGCCTGCGCGGCGGCGGTCGCCGAGGCGACTGCGGCGACCGGGTATCCTACCCGCTACGTGCCGAGCCTGTCGGGCGATCTGGACCGGATGCGCCGGCAGGTCGAGGTGGCGCGCTCGGTCGGCATCGACACGGTGATGGTTGCGCCGATGATTGCCGGCTGGGCGACCGTGCAGGCGATGGTGCGCCAGTATCCCGACATCGCGTTCTTCGCCCACCCGACGATGGGCGGTGCAGCGCGCATCGTGCCGGAATTGCTGATCGGCAAGCTGTTCCGCCTGCTGGGCGCGGATGCCGTGATCTTCCCCAACCATGGCGGCCGGTTCGGCTATACGCCGGAAACCTGCCGCTGCCTCGCCGAACGGTCCCGCGCACCGTGGGAGGGGATCCGCCCCAGCGTCCCGGTGCCGGCCGGAGGCATGACCTTGGAACGCGTGCCGGAGATGCTTGACTTCTACGGACCGGACGCGATGTTGCTGATCGGCGGCAGCCTGCTTGCCGCCCGCGAGCGGTTGACCGACGAAACCGCCGCCTTCGCCCGCGCAGTGGCGCAACACACTTATCGGTAGGCGCAGATGGACATCGAGCAGCAGCAGCAGTTTCGCGAATTCCACCAGGACTATCGCTGGGACGGGGTCGCCTGCATGCCCTACAAGGAGGACGGCACCGCGCCATTCAAGGCGATCTCCCGTCAGGTGCTGTTCGCTGAACCGTCGCTGGGCTGCGAATTACGCTACTTCGAAATGGCGGAAGGCGGGTATTCGACCCTGGAGCGCCACGAACACATGCATGCGGTGATGATCCTGCGCGGCCATGGCCAATGCCTGCTGGGCGAGGAAATCCGCCCGGTGAAGCCGTTCGACCTGGTCAGCATACCATCCTGGACCTGGCACCAGTTCCGCGCCACCGCAGGCGAACCGCTGGGTTTCCTCTGCATGGTGAACACGATGCGCGACAAGCCGCAATTGCCGAGCCAGCAGGAGCTGGAAGCGCTCAGATCGCACCCGGCGGTTGCGGCTTTTCTGGGGGTGGGCGCGGACGCCGGATAATGGGTTTCGCTGCGCTCTGCCCATCAACCCGGCCGCCAGACTACGTCTTCCCTGGCCTCTGCACGGCGCCCCGGCTCACGCGCTGGCCGATCTGATCGTTGAGCCGCTGCGTAACGGCATCGGCGGCGACCCGCGCCTTGGCATCCTCGAGCCAGTCCACCAGCGCCTCCTGGTGCGCCCCACCGACCATCTGCACGGTGGCAACCGCCCCCGCCAGATCGCCGCTGCCGAGTTGCCCATTCGCCTGGCCGAGCAATTGAGGCGTGGTGTCCGCCGGCGCGGCGGCCGGCGCCGCATTGGCACTGCGCTGCCACGGCAGCAGGTGGGTCACCCAGGCGATCGACAGATAACCGCGATCGGTCCACTGGATGCGGGCGCTGAGTCGCGAGAACTCCTGCCGGAGTTGTGCCGCAGTGGGCACGCCGGTCACCGCATACGGTTCGATCCGGTCCAGCAGCGGCTTCAGTTCACCCTGGTCAGGCGCGGTCGCGCGCATCGCGGCGAGTTCGAGTTCGAAGCCGCCGATGCGGCGCAGTGCGGTCACCAGTTCAACCATCGCCAGCGTGGCGGTACGATCGGCCGCCGCTTTCGCGCGGGTCGTCGTCTCCGCCAACTGCACCTGCAGCTGGCCGAGTTGCGCCGTCGCGACGGCAAGCTGCAGCTCGATGTCGGCAGTCCTGCGGTCCAGGCGATCCAGGGCAACCGCGTTGTCGGCCAGGTCGCGTGCCATCGGCAGGTGAATGTTGATGCTGCCCAGTACGGCGCCTTCCCAGAAAGGCGCGGTCAGGCTGAAGACGATCGCGATGATGGCGAGCGTCCGGGCCGAATTGCCGGCCGGCACACGCGTGGTGTCCTCGGTGTGATCCACGGGTGGTTACCTTCCTTGGGTTCGCTGGGCGTGCAGTGTAGGCGCATCGTTTCAGTTCGTCATTATCGAGATGCCCGCGTGAACGACGAGGGTCAGGATCACACCGATGACAATGGCATTTGCCACCGAGTGATTGACGGCCTGGCTGGATGGCTTCGGCCCCAGCGCGATCAGGATCGATGACGCTGCCGCCAGCAATGCACTGACGCCGGCCTTCACGACCACCCAGCCCATTACCGGCAGCGGCCAGCCGTTTGCGTCCAGCACGTTGCGAAAGAACTGGGTACGGAACAGGGCTCGGTACTGCGTGGGGAACTGCAGATGCCAGGTCTCCTGCGCCGCCCAACTGCCAAGCAGCAACGACAGCCCGAGAAAAATGATCGAGCCGGTCACCATGGTGAGCAGGATGGATGCAAATACATAGGTACGGCCGGGAATGTTCAGGTTCGCCATCGCCTGGAACTGCGACGACATGACGCGATTGCCGACATCCGCCGCAATAACGGCACTGTTACGCGCAACAAACAGTAAATTGGCGATCAGCGGAATGGCGACGCGCGATTGCACCATGCCGAGGCCGACCAGTGTCTCGTCGTGCAGCACGGATTTCAGGATGCCGCCGAACGAGTGGTAGTTGAAGCCGAACCACACCGTCACGAAGCCGATGATTGCCGCACCCGCTCCCATGTACAACAGCATGATGGGAGCGGCGCACAGCAACCAGAAATAACCCACGACATAGCGGGCGAACCACCAGGCCCGCGAGTGATGCCGCGATGGCCGCCAGCGCGCTGCGCCCGCATGCTGTCCGGATGGACCCGGCGCCGGCGTCGCCGCGGCTTCCTCGAGCCGTGCTTCGACCGGACCGGCTTCCGGCGGCATCTCGATCAGGCGGCGCGTCCGCGGATCGATTACCACGACACGGTCGGCGAGCGGCAGCAGTTCCTCGAAGTGATGCACCGCGATCAGCGCCGGCTTGCCCATCGTGCCGCACAGGCCGCGGATCACCTCGAGCAGTCGCCGGGCCGACGCGATATCCAGGCCGGAATTCGGTTCGTCGAACAGCAGCACCGGCTGGTTGGCGATCACCGTGCGCGCGATTGCCAGGCGCTGGCGCTGGCCGCCGCTGCACGAGCTGATCGACTGGCGCGGGTTGATGTCGGCGAGCATGGCTGCAACGTCGGATGCCATTGCATCGGTCCCGCGCGGCGCATGATCCAGCGCGATGCGCAAATTCTCCTGCGCGTCCAGATCGTCGAACAGGGCGTAGTGCTGAAACACCACGCCGCCGACGCCGGCCTGCTCGTCTGCCAGATTGAAGCTCTCGTCGCCGCAGGTCAGCCGCCCCGACACCTGCCAATTCCCCGGTCCGGTCTCCAGCAGGCCGGCCAGCAGCAGGAGCAGCGTCGATTTGCCACTGCCGCTTGGCCCCACCAACAGCACCAGTTCAGCCGGATCGATCGCCAGCGAGCCATCGCGCAGCAGAACCTCGCCGTCCGGCCGGACGATCGTCAGGCCTTCGACCGCCAGCGACAGAGTGGCCTGGACCACGTCGGCCATCACTGGGCTCCGGCGCGGACCAGCGGATGGACGGATGCCGGATCGAGCGCCTCCAGTTCATCCCGCTGTGCCGGACTCATGAACACGACGGCGCGGTCCGAACGAGCGGACACCAGGGTGCGGATCACGAACGACGCCACCGGATTGAGGTCGGTGCTGCCATGCAGGCTGACCAGCAGGCGCGGCGCGATCCGGGCAAGGTCCATGGCCTTGGCCGAGGCAATGTTCAGGTAAGGCCGGAACCGATCGTCGAACACCATCTCGCCAACCAGGTCCTTGAGCGCGGTATCGTGTGCCAGGGCGCCCGCCATGGCGTCCAGGAACACGCGCAGGAATGCAGCGGTAGGCGGCGCCTGCAACAGGCGGCTCGCGGTGCGTTCCGGCACCTCGCGTTCGCGGATTTCCTGGATCGCTGCCTGCAGCGCGTCCTCCACCGGCAGCAGGTTCCACTCGGCGGCGTGGAACGGGTCGATCATCTGCAGCGCATTGGCGCGCAGCATGCGCATCGGCACGCCGCGAAAGTGGCTCTCGATGACGGGGCGCAGGTCGCGCGAGGCGGTATCGCGCAGGATCGGTTCGTAGCCGCGCATCAGGTCCTGCCAGGCGCCGCTCTTGCGTGTCGTCTGCCACGCTGTCTCCAGGTCGGCGCGCAGCAATTGCACCAGCCGGTCGCGATAGTCGTTGACGAATTCGGGCGAGCGCAGGACAGCAAAGCTGGATTGTGACAGCGCCAGCGCCAGGTCGGCGGTACCGTCGCGCAGTGCCTGGCGCTCGGCTGGCGAGGCCAGCAGCCACAGCAGCCGCGGATCGCCGGGCAGCGATACGGCCTCGGTGGCATGGCCGAGCAGCGGGTCGAGCGGGTCGTAGAAGCCGACCCGGATCGCGCCGCCCGCCACCAGTGCCGCATTGCCGAAACGCACGGCGGTGCCATTGTCGCGCAGGACAAACACCGCGGGTCCTATACCGGCGCCGTTCGCGGCGGGATCGCGGACGACAAGCGCCGCCGACGTCGCGGTGACATCGCGCGGCAGCGCCGACCATCCCAGGACGCCGAACACGACGATGATACCCAGGCTCAGCACCCATTGCCGCTTGGGATGCAGGGAGGTCGCGCGTCCGCGGCCGGCCGCGGCACGCAGCATGCCGCGCCTCGCGCTGCCGGCGAGCACCGAAATCAGACTGCCGCGGTGGTTGATCAGTGAAAGCTCACATTGGCTGGATTGACGAAATTGCTGCGCATGACAGGTTGGTTGTCCCGCCACGCCAGTTGAAAATACAGTGCAGCGACCTCGGCATAGTTCTCGAAATGATCGGAGGCGCCGAGGGCGCGCTGATGGAAAAGGTCAGCTTCCGCGGCGTCGCCTTTCTGCCGCTTCACCTCGGCCCAGAAATCCCAGGCGATCGCACTCGTGGGCTTGGTGTCCACCGCCTCCTTCAGCATGTGGTCCGCGCCGCTCGCGTCGTGCATGCCGAGCAGCGCGGCTCCCCACGTCACGTAGGCGGTGCACGTCAGCGTGGTGTCGGATGACGGCATGTCGTGCAGCATCCGCTGCATGCGTTCTGCCGCCTCGCCATAATGGCCTAGCTGGAGATCGGCGAACGCCAGATTGAGGATCGCCGCGGTGTTCTCGGGGCTGGATTTCGCTGCGAAGCGGAACCAGGAATGGGCATCGTTCTGGTTGCCCCGGAACAACGCGATGATGCCTTGCAGGTTTTCGAACAGCGACCGGTCCTGGCTGAGCGGAGTGGGTGGAATCTGGGATTTGGCAAAATTGATCAGGGTTTCGGCGTCGCTGAAATCCTTGTCGCTGGCATGACGCTGCATGAGATCGAGAGCGGTCATGTAGGGATCGATCCGCGCCAGGCCCACCAGGGAGGCCCGGTGCAGCAGCGCGATCACCGTCTCGCCCTTCTGTTGCACGACCTCCTGCTCGAAGGCGCGTACCCGATTGCGGCCGCTGCCGGTGACCAGCACCTTGTTGGTCGCGTCCTCGCTGAACAGGGCGATGCGGATCTGGTCCGGCTGGCGGCCCACCCTGCTTTGCAGCGCCAGGGCGACCGACTGCATGTTGGCGGCAGCAGCGATGGCCATGCCGATGCCGCCCTGACGTCCCAACTGCACCTGCGCCTTGGCCATCAACGAAGGGGTCGAGGCAATCCTGTCGACCTCGCTGTTGAGGATGCCATTGATCATGGCGTCGTCGACGGTGGCGTTTTCCAGCTTGCCGGCGTTCGAGGTCTCCAGGATCACGTCGGTCGGGTGCCAGATCGTATCTACGCCGACCGCAGTCACCGCAAGCATCAGGACCATAGCCAGCGTTGTCAGGTCCATAGCGATCTCTCCACGATCGTCGCCGCTTCAGGCCAGAGTGTGCCTATCCGGACCATTAGCATAGTGTATCCGCCAAAATACATTCCATCGCCCGATCGGGCGGCAGGCCAGCCTGGATCACCGCCCGGCACCGCCTGCCGACGCCATTCCGTTAAATATCCGCATCAAAACCCGGCAGCAAACCGCCAATGGAAGATGGTAATGCGGAACTTGGTCCACCTGATGTTCTAGGGTTTACACGGCGGTGTGAAGACAACTATATCGTCTGCCAATGGAGGCGCAGGAGCCGCAACATTGATGGCTGCAGAAGAAATGGTCAGAAGCGGCGACGGCAGGCGCTTCGCAGACCTGGTGAAGCTGAACGGGCTGGGCAGCCGGTTCATCGATCGCACACAGGAACGCCATCTGCTGGAAGAGGGTGTGACAAAATTTGGTCTCACGCTCGACGAAGCGCGCGGCGTGCTGCGTTCGGTTGCCGAGGACAATGGCTATGTCTTCGAGTCCGAGGCGGGCCGGCGCATCCAGCAGGTGTTGGGCCGGCACGCCGGCAAGAACGGGATGATCTCCCGCCGGCAATTCCGTCGCACGGCGGATGTGCTGCGCGACTTCTCCGACAACGCGATCGGCGAGGCGGAAGCGCGCCGTCAGATCAAGCGCATCATGATCGAGAACGGCTGGCGGCCGCGCCGGGCGGGGATGCTGCGGACGCGGAGATGGTACCGCCAGGTCCAGTTGTGACCGCTGCGCGCCGCCGCTCCGGCCGGCGGTGCGCGCCCGGGCGCTAACGCCCTGTCATGGATGTCCTCGACTATCTCGGCGCTGCCGGACGTGTCCTGCTTCGGGTGTTCATCGTCATCGCGCCGCTGCTCGCCTGGCAATGGGTGGCGCTGTGGGCGCGGCCCTATCGCCGCCGCAGCGGCGGACTGGCGGATCCGACCATTCTCGCCGGCATCATGGCTGGCATCGCCGTCCTGGCCGTCATCCTGCCGCCGGAGAGCCTGACCTGGGATGCCGTCGTGTCGGTCGGCGGGTTCTGGGATCTGGAGCTGATGCAGTTCGTCGAACTGGCCCGCAACATGGTGCTGCACGGGCCCGCCGCCTTGCTGACGACGCTGATCGTCGACGATGCGCGGCGCGACCTGCAGGCCTGGCTCGCCCTGGCATGCACCATCTGGGCGGTGCGGATGCTTGCCGTCTGGCTGGCGGGGCCGCCTTATGGCACGGGCCGGTTCTTCCTGGCGGAGGTGGCGACGTTCATCGCCAGCGCTCTCGGCACGATTTACCTGGGGCCACTGGTGCTGTGGTCGATCGACCGGCTGAATTTCTGGCTGCTGCTGATCGCGATCCTGCTGATCCAGGATTATCGCTACGACGACCCGCCGCTGTTCGGGCGTCTGGTGGGAGCGGTCAGCAACGCGAGGCATCGGCACCGTGGCCTGCCCACCGAGGCAATGCCCGTGCCGGACCCTGATTGATAATCCCCGTTGGAGCTGCCGATGGCGGCGTTGCAATGCGCCGCTATGGCGGTGGGCTGAGGTAGTTCGACTGGCCGACGATCCGTCGCTTGAGCAGTGACCAGGTCACGCCGATCGCCAGCACGAGCGAGAAACCCATCAGCAATGCATAGACCCACGACTGGCGCTGCCAAAGATCGACGAGACCGAATTCGGAAAGGGTGAACAGGCCGGCGACCAGGATCGCCAGCGCCGCGGACACGCCGTCGGCGCCCAGCGACAGCCAGGCAATTCGTGTGAAGAGGATATGCAGCCCCAGCAGCAGGGCGCCCGCCGTGGCAATCTCCGGCGCCGTCGCCCAGGGGCTGTGGCGGGCCCACGAAATGTAGCTGTAACCGGTCGGGTTCCATGTGGCGAACACCAGCAGGAAGCACGTCAGCGTCCTGACCAGGATGCCGCCGGCCGTCATCGGTGACCCCGATCAATCGCCATGATCAGGTGATCGTCCGCGAGTCGAGCTGGCCGCTGAGGCGATAGCGGATCAGCGAGAAGCTCACGCCAGTACCGAGCAGCACGACAAGGCCGGCTTCCAGCGCGAGCGTGCGCTGCAGCCAGTCCGACAGATCGAGCACGCCCCAATCCGACAGCAACCAGCCGCAGGTGACCATCAGCAGGAGCAGCGGCACGCTGAGCAGCAGGCGCAGCGATCGCCAGGTCGCATAGCTGCAGAACACATAACCGAAGATGATCAGCAACCCGAGAAATATCTTCAGCGCCCAGTAGCTGCCATCGCCGTGAAATGCCCAATGGTAATAGGAATAACCGCTCGGATTGTAGGTGGCCGCAACCAGGAACAGCACGGCGAGCATGCGGACGAGAATGCCGATCGGCTGTGCAATCCCGTACATGGCGGTTCTCCGAGTTCTTCCCTTCGTTCATTCATCGTTACAGGGTTTGTGAAAACCTGTAACGATGGTTGACGCGTTGCAACACGTTTTGTAGCGTGAACGTAGGCGATTTCCAATGGAATCAGAAGCCCGGACACTATGCATCACCGGCTTGCACGTCGTTCGGCCAGATGCGCGACGTGGTCGCATCGGGGAATTGCGCAGCAATGAGTGAACGGGTGTCTTTGGCGCCGCAGGCCGCCGACACTCGTCGACCGCGTGGCGGCGAAAGCGATGCGGTCGTCGTGCCGATCAATGAATCCATCCCGCAGCAACCCAGGCCGCCACACGGCGAACCTGCCGATGCCAAAACCGCAACCGCGGATCCGCAACCAATCGGCACGGCGCAGAATGTGGTCGCGCCCCCGGTTGCCACGGCGCCCGGGCCCCGACGGGGCAAACGCTGGTTTCCGGCGTTCTGTGCCCTGCTCGCGCTGATCGCCGCTGCTGTCGCACTTGCCGCGCCGGCCTTGCGCCCGGAGATCGCCGCCACGACCGATGCCTGGCTCGGCCAGAACAATGCGGTGTCTCGCCTGCTTGTGCCGCCGCCTTCGCTGGAGCCGGCGTGGCATCTGGCACGCGACGAGGCAATGCAGGCGGTCAACGCGCAACTGGGTGACTTCAACGCCCGGATCGACCGGCTGGTCGCCGCGCAGCAGGCGACGACCGCCGATCTGGCGCGCGCCGTCGCCGACCTCCGATCCGATCACGCTGCCGGAGAGTCACTGGCGCGCGCGGTTGACGCGCTGTCGCGCCAGACCCGGGACCTCGGGTCGGCGACCGCGGCACTCGACGGGCGGATACGCGCCACCGGGCTGCTCACGCTTTCGCTCCGGCTCCGGCGGGACATCGATGCCGGCCTGCCGATTGGTCGCGACGTGGCAGCGCTGCTGGCCGCAGGACCATATCCCGGGCCGATCGACAGCGCCTTGCAACAGTTGCGTCGCGTCAATGACGGAGCGCCGACGATGCGCGACCTCGCCGACGAGTTCGATCGGGTCATCGCGCGATTTGCCGCGCGCGCCGATGCCGGATCGTCGTGGGCCAGCCGTGGCTGGACTCGCGTCGCTTCGCTGTTCGGCGGTCCGGTCGCTGCCGGCGATACGACCTTCGCCCGGCATCTTCGCGCCCTTGCCACTGACGGACGCTTCAGCGAGGCGGCCGACGAAATCGCGGCGTCGAGTGACGCAGATCTGGGCGCCGACTGGGTGGCTCGCGTGCGGGCACGCGCCGCCGCCGTCATCTCCACGCAAGCATTAATGGCCTATTCACTCGCCGCGTATGAAAATGCTTTCGCGGCATCCGGCGCGAATGCCGGAGGACAACGGACACAATGAACCGCCAAACCGGGAAACGCCAGACCGGGAAACGCCAGACCGGGAAACGCGAGACCGGCTCGATCTGCCTGCAGGCGCTGCTGTGCTCAGTGCTGCTGGCCGGCGCCCTGTTGCCGCAGGGCGCAATGGCCGCGCGCTGGTTCGACAACCTGCCGGCGGATGATCCGGATAGTGTCGTGCGGCACGGCGCCTCGGCTCCAACACCGCCGCCGGGCCCGGTCAGCCTGCCAGCCAGCGTGGCGAACGCGGCAGGGACTGTCGTGGGAATGGCGTATGGCGTGACCACCGGATTGCTCTGGTCGGTTGCCGGCGGAATCGGTGCAATTGGAACCGGCACCAGCGAGGCACTGTGGGAAACCGCCTACATGTTCGGCATCAACCACACCAAGGTGCCGCGCACGGCAATGACCGACACGGTCCCGACGATAGCCGCCGCGCCGGATGAGAACGCACCGCCGATCGTGCGTCGGGCGAATGCCGTTGCGGCGGTGCAGATTGCCAGCAACGACGCAACTGCTGCGGTGACCATGGCGCCGCCAACCCCGCCGCCCGCACCGCAGGTCGGCATCGCTGAATCGCAGGACGGCCCGAGGGACATCGATCCTGGTCTGCTGTCGAATTTCGTGTTCGATCGCGGCGCGCGCCGACCCGATGGGACATTCCTGGTACCCAAGCCGCTGCAGCGGCTGTTCGAAGTGCGCACCGCCCGCGTCACCGCCGCCGAGGTGCCGGTGGCACTCTCGCTGGCGGGACGCATCGTCCCCGACCGGCACACCGAGGCGGACGTGGAAGCCAGTCTGCTCGGACGCATCGAGGCGCCTCCGTCCGGGCTGCCGGTACTCGGTGACACCGTGCGTACCGGCCAGGTACTCGGCTATGTCATTCCAGCCGTGGGCGTCGTCGATCGGTCGCAGGTTCGCCGCGAGGTCGCACGACTGACCACCGACATCCGCGTCGAGACCGAGAATCTGGAAATCCTCAAGCAGTTCAGCTTCGTGCCGTTTCGCGACGGCAAGATCTATCAGTCCGAGCAGCGGATTGCCGGATTGCGACGGGAACGCGAGGCGCTGCTGCCGCTGCTGCAGACCCAGGAGGTGCTGCGCGCGCCCACCGATGGCGTGATCTCGACCTCGACGGCGATCGCCGGGCGGATCGTGCACCCCGGCGAGAAGATATTTGAAATCGTCAATCCCAAGATGCTGTGGGTCGAGGCGCTGGCACCTGATCCGACGATGGCCGAGAGCGCGCAGCATGTCGCGGCGGCGTCTGCGATGACGCCGGAGGGACAGACCTTGGCGCTGACTTTCGTCGGCAGCGGGCTGGCCCAGCAACAGCAATCCACGCCGATCCTGTTCCGTATCGAAAATCCACCCGAGGGACTGCGTATCGGCCGGCCGGTGACGGTGTCGGTGCAAAGCGAAAATCGCTCCCAGCGGGGCCTGCCGGTGACGCGCGATGCGGTCACGGTCGGGCCCGACGGGGTTTCCGAGGTGTGGGAACAGAGCGAACCGGAAGTATTTGCGCCGCACGTCGTGCGCATCGCGGATCTCGACGGGCGGCGGGTCCTGATCGTCGACGGCTTGAAGGACGGTGCGCGCGTGGTGGTTCAAGGCGTCCGGCTGCTGGCACAGCTCCAGTAGCGGGGTTCGGCGCGGCTACATCTTGTGGCCGTCATCGAGCACGTAATCGACCTGCATCGAATTCGCGCCTTTGACCTGCAGGACGATTGGTCCCCAGTGCCAGTGCTCCGGCGGGCCGGATTCATAGTTGACCGTCAGCCTGGCATCCTTGACCACCCAATGTTCGTCCCACTTCGTGTCGATGCGGAAGGTGATCTTGCTACCCTTCACCTGTTCCGGAGGCAGCGCGCGAATGCGGTTGAGCCACAGGTTGAATGTGGTGCCTGGCTTGATCTCCTCCTTGGCGTCGAACACGCGCTCGAAGAGCTTGCCGTCGGCATCGGCGACCGTGACAGTCAATATGTCGGTGTCGTCCTTGCCATCGTCGCCGGTGACAAGCTGCAGAACGGCATTCTTCGCGATGCGCGCCGGCGCCTGAGCGAGTACGGGCGGCAGCGAAAGCAGTGTCATGGCGGACGCCCAGACGACAGAACGAAATTTTGTGTTAATGAACCGTGACAAGCCCTCACACCTCCTCTGTAATTCAGCAAACAACCTGCTGGTACCAAGAGTTAAGACAGAAGTTCGTTGACCCGCAGCGCCGGCTACCATACGATCAAAAACTCGCTACCGCCAACAGAGTTGAGGAGAGCCGACGTTGCACAAGTTTGATTTTGCAGCGTCGCGCTCAGGTGTTTCCGTCTATGCGGCGGCCTGCGGCATTGCCTGCTGTGTGGCGCTTGGCGCCCCTTCGATGGCGCGGGCAGACGATGATGCTCCGAAACCAGCTCCGCGCACCGCAGTAACGATCGGCTGGGCCAGCGTGGTGCTGGTCGCGGCCAACGACAAGCTCTACGCCTTCGTCGATCGGATCGAGGATAATGCTCCGGTCGAGGGCGCCGAACTCAGCATCGACACCGCGGAAGGCGGCTCGATCGAAATGCACCGCGCGCCCCTCACGCTGAACAAGGCAACCGAGGGCCTGTTCGTCGGGCCGCTCGAACGCAAGGGCCACATGCAGGACGCCTTCATGGTGTCCCTGCGTTCATCGGCCGGCAGCGGCGATGTACCCGCGGAAATCATCTACAACGATGTGCCGGACAGCGCTGCGGTCAACGCAACGGTGAGCCCGGCGCCGAAGATCGCGGTGGCCGTCGTCTCCGGCAGCATCGGCGCGGTCGCCACCGTGCTGTGCATGCTGTGGCTGCGCGGCAGTCGGAAGCGCGCGACCACCGCGCCGGTCGGCACCGCACACGCGGCATGAGGCGCCTGCTGTTCCGCCACTCCGGCTGAGACCGGACCCGTGTTCCAGGCAATTGTCGGCTTCAGCCTGCGCCATCGGGTATTCGTGCTGATTGCGGCCGCCGTTTTGGTCGCCTGGGGCGCATACCTGGCGCGAGACATGCCGATCGACCTGCTGCCGGAAATCCGCCAGCCTTCGGTCATCATCAATGTCGATGCCCCAGGGCTTGGCGCCGAGGAAATGGAACACCTCGTCACCATGCCGATCGAGATGGCACTCAGCGGCATGCCGGGCGTGACCAGCGTGAGAAGCCGCTCGGCCAACGCGGCGAACTACATCCAGGTGCTGTTCGAGTGGGGCACCGATCCGTATCGCAACCGCCAGGTCGTCGCCGAACGGTTGAGCCTGGTGCGCGATCAGTTGCCCGACAACGTGACGCCGGTGATGGCGCCGATGTCGGCGGCGACCGGCCTGGTCATGCACATGGGCGTCACCGGCGGCGCCAGTCCGATGGCGTTGCGCGAATACGTCGACTGGGTGTTGCGCCCGCGCATGCTTGCCGCCGAGGGCGTCTCGCAGGTGTTCCCGATCGGCGGCGAAGTGCGCACTTACCGGTTCACGCCGAATCCGATGCTGATGCGCCAGATGGATGTCACCATCGATCAGCTTGAAACCACCCTGAAATCATTCGGCACCAACACCACGGGTGGTTTCTCGGATGTGCATGGCACGGAATACACGGTACGCAACATCGGCAAGCCGGCCAGCCTCGACGACATGCGCAACGTTGTCGTGGCCTATCGCGAGGGCGTGCCGATATCGCTCGGCCAGATCGGCGACGTGGCATTCGCCGCCAAGGTGAAGCGCGGCGACGGCGCGTTCAACGGCGAACCCTCGGTGAACCTCGAGGTGCTCAAGCAACCGCAGGCCAACACCGTAGCGGTCGCCGACCGCATCACCGCCCTGCTCGATGAGATGCAGAAGACCGCGCCGGCCGGCATCAGGCTTGGCCAGATTTCGTACAATCAGGCCGACATGATCAAGGAGGCGATCAGCAACGTCGGCCACATGCTGCGCGACGCGATCATCATCGTGTCCATCGTGCTGATCGTGTTCCTGGCGAGCCTGCGTCCGACGGCGATTTCGCTGCTGGCGATTCCGATCTCGCTGGTGGTCAGCGTGATCGCGTTCCACCTGCTGGGGGCGACGCTCAATACCATGACGCTGGGTGGCATCGCGATCGCCATCGGCGAGCTGGTGGACGATTCGGTGGTGGACGTCGAGAACATCCTGCGCCGGCTGGGCGAGAACCGGAAGCTTGCGCGCCCCGAACCGGCGATGAAGGTGATCGCCCGCGCCTCGCAGGAGGTCCGCTCCGGCATCGTCTATGCGACCGTCATCATCCTGCTGGTGTTCGTGCCGCTGTTCACCATGCCCGGCATCCAGGGCCGCATGTTCGGTCCGCTGGCCACCGCGTATATCGTGTCGATCTTCGCCAGCCTGGTGGTGTCGGTCACCGTGACGCCGGCGCTGGCGTCCTACCTGCTGCCGCGGATGAAGTCGCTGCAGGGCGAACACGGCGGACGTTTCGCACGCTGGATGAAGCGGCGCAACGACCGGGCGCTGCGCTGGGTGCTGGATCATGGACGCATCGTGCTGGCGATTGCCGGCATCGCCGTGCTGTCGGCCGCGGCGTCGGTGCCGTTCCTGCCGCGCTCCTTCCTGCCCGACTTCAACGAGGGCAACATCTACGTCACCCTGCTGCTGAACCCGGACGTTTCACTGACCGACTCGTTCCGCGTTGGCCACATGGCCGAGCAGATCCTTATGCAGGTGCCGGAAGTGAAGGCGATGTCGCGCCGCAGCGGCCATTACGAAATGGATTCCGACATCGATCCGGTGAACGACAACGAGATGCCGCTGAAGATCCGGCTGGATCACGGCCGGAACCTGCAGGAGGTGATGGCCGACATCCGCAACCGGATGTCGATCTTCTCGGGCGACCTGAACGTGACGCAATTCCTCAAGGAGCGCATGCAGTCCGAGGACCAGGGCGTCAAGGGCGACATCGTCTTCAAGATCTACGGTCCCGACCTGCCCACGCTGCGCACCCTGGCAATGCACATGCGCGACCAGTTCCGTTGGAACACCAAGGGCCTCGACGACCTGGTGGTCGAGCAGCAGACCTTCTCGCCGCAGGCACGCATCGCGGTGGACTACGCGCGGGCCAAGCTGTTCGGCATCACGCCGGCGCAGATCACCCAGGTCCTGGAAAGCTTCTCCAATGGTCGAACCGCCTCGCAGGTGATCGAGAACGGCCGCCGCTTCGATGTGGTGATCCGCCTCGGCGACGCGGACCGCACGCCGACCGCATTGCGCATGCTGTACATCGATACGCCGTCCGGTGCGGTGCCGCTGTCGTCATTCGCGGACGTGACCATCACGACGGGACCGAGCAACATCCTGCATGAAGACGGCATCCGGCGCATTGCCGTCACCGCGAACCTGGATCGGCATTACGACACGGCGAAGGTCGTGCAGGTGCTGCGCGAACTGATCGCACAGGCGCATTGGCCGATCGGCTACCGCACCAGCCTCGAGGGCGACTTCCGCGAGGGCGAGCGCGGACGGCAGATGCTGTCCATCCTGACGCCGATCTCGATCCTGCTGATCTTCACCGTGCTGCAGCAGCGCTTTCGTTCTGTCGTGCTGTGCCTGATCATCATGGGCAACATACCGCTCGCACTGGTCGGCAGCGTGGCTGCGGTCTGGATCACCGGCCAGGACCTGAACCTGGCGGCGATCATCGGCTTCATCGCGGTGACCGGCGTGGCAGTGCGCAATTCGCTGCTGAAGGTCAGCCACTTCATCAACCTGCATCTGCACGAAGGCATGCCGGTGGATCGTGCGCTGGTGCTGCGCGGCAGCGCCGAGAGGCTGATGCCCGTGCTGATGACGGCGCTGTCGGCGGGCCTCGCATTGGTGCCGTTGCTGTTCGCGTCGGAGATCGCGGGGACCGAGATCCTGCATCCGGTGGCGATCGCGATCTTTGGCGGGCTGATCAGCTCGACGCTGCTGGATACCTTCACGACGCCGCTGCTATTCCAGATGTTCGGCGAAAGCGCCCTGACCCGCGTCATCGCCGGCAATGCCCAGCTTGCCTATGATACGTTCTGAGCCAATGAAGGGGACATCGCCATGGGTCCGTTGAGCCTGACGGCCGCGATCGTTGTCGGCACCTTCGTCGCCGGACTTACCTTCGACATGGGCATCAATGCGGCGCAGAACTGGTACGACGTGGTCTACCAGGATGCCTTCTGGGCGCAGCATCCGATCGATACGCCGGCAATGCGCGACCTGGCACGCGAGGAACACGACATCGACCGGCTGATGCGCGCGCAGGACTTTGTGACGGAGCGCGAGGCGGAGTGAAATCGTGGCCGCGGATGGCTGGCCTGTGGTTGATCGTCGCGTTGTTCGCGCCCGCGTGGCCCTGCGTTGCCGCCGCACAGCCGATGCTGTTGGTGCAGGACGATCTGGCGGACCTGCGGCCGAATGAGGTTACCGGCCAGACCTGGGCCACCACGTCGCGCGCCGATCTGCAAGGCCAGTTCTGTGCGGCACGATCGGGCACGCCAACCAGGCTGGCGCTGGTATCGCACGCATTGTCGCGGCGGCAGCGCGACGACTGCGCCGCCGCCAAGGACGGCAAACTTGTCGAAGCACTGATCGGCCGCCGCGCCGTGATCGCGATGACCAGCGGCGCGAACTTCGCCCTGACGCCCGAGCTGCTTTATCGTGCCCTGGTTCGCGACGTGGCGGCGCCGGACGGCGAGTTCATCGCCAATCGTGTTGCGCGCTGGCGTGATCTGGATGCCAGCCTGCCCGATGCGCCGATCCGCATCCTGCTGCCGCCCTCCGGTTCCATCGAAAGCCGGATCGTCAGTGACGTCATCCTGTACGAAGGATGTGCGGTGCGCGCCGGAGCGATGCTGCCGGCAGACCCGCTCAAGCGTATGGCGATCTGCACCACATTGCGCACCGACAATGCGGTCACGCATGCCGCCGACAGGCCTACGGTGACCGCGTGGCTGCGCGGCCAGGGCAACGCAGCGCTGGCCCTGGTCGGCGTGGCCGTATTGCTCGCCGAGCCGGACCTGGAGACCGCACTGCCACTGGACGGGGTCACCCCGAGCTTCGCCAGCATCGCCGATGGTCGCTATCGCGCGGCGCTCCCGGTGTATCTGCTCACGGTGATATCGCCGGAGACAGCGCGGACGGTTGCCGGGATCGCCGGGCCGCTGCTCGCTGAAGCGACGATCGGTCCATTGGGCAAGTTGCCGCGCCGTGGCCTCGCGCCGCTCGCGGCAGCCGATCGCGTGAAGCTGCGGGTGTCTCTCGGACGGGAGTTCGAGAATGCGGCTGACTGACAAATGCCTGGCCGCCGTCGTCCTGTTGCTGGCACTTGCAGGCGGCATGCTGCCCGCATGGGCCGCCGAGCCCGGCGAGACGGTGCAGGGAATTCTCCCATTGGCCGACAAGCAGCTTCCCTTGCCGCGCGGTGAATGGATCGTCGCCGGCATGGGCGTGCAGACCCAGCCGCAAGACGCAGCCGGGCCGTTCGGCGTTGTGCGTTCCGCAGTGCTGATCCAGCGCAGCGGCGACCGGGTGACCGCGATCGCCGAGTTCAACACCAATGAGATTGCACTGAGCGATGGCTGGGACGCACCGCATCCGTGCGACGCGGCTGCCGCCGATTTCCGATTGGACCGCTATCACAGCCGGCTGGATGCCGCCTGCGTATCCGTCGCCACGTCACATATCGCCGGCGGTCCACCAGCCTGGCAGCAGGCGCTCGGCTTCATCGCCAGCCGTCATTGGCAATGCGACGAGACCATGCTGACCGCGGCATTCGTCGTCAGCGACCGGCAGGACTTCGTCGATGCCCGGCTGCATTTCGATCCCGCCGGCTTCCCCGGACAGGATGACGCGCAGCGCATTCTGTTCGCGTGGGCCACGCGGTTCGCGCCCGAGTTCGAAAAGGGGCTGGCGAACCAACTGACCGGTCCGCCGTTCGATGGGCCGCTGCGCGCCGCCTTGCTCAGCGATACGCCGACACTCGACAGCAGGCTGCTCGAGCTCGAAGCATTGCAGGGCGACGGCGCGATCTCGGCAGCGGACGCCTTGTCCCAGCAGCAGGCCGCACAAAACGAGCGGCCGCGCAGCGCCGAACCGGAGCCGGTGTCGGTGGATGGCTGGTATTACCGACTCAGCACGCCGCTGATCAATCTGGTGACGGCTTATGGCGTGACCCAAAGTGCCCCGCTCGCCGTTGCGATCGCGTTGACCGAACATGTCGCACATACGTTTGTCTATGCGGCGACGCAGGCGAGCTGGGATCGCGCGACCGGCCAGGCAACGCGGCACACATCTGCCTGGCCTGTGCTGATCCATATCGGCGATACTGACAAGCCGGCCGGCGCGACATCATGAGAAGCGTCGTCGGGCTGCTGGTGCTGGCGATACTGTTCACATCGGCCGCGCGCGCTGAACTTGCGCCGGGCGACCGCGCACCGCCGGTGCTTGCCATCGCCGGCAAGCAGGTGCCCCTGCCGGAGGGCAACTGGATTGTCGCCGGCCGCGCACCCGGCGCGGTCACGCCAGGCAAGGATCTCGGCAGCTACGGCACGATCTGGAATGTCGTGCTGTTGCGCATCTCGCCGCGCGGCGCGCTCGATGCGATGGCGGAGATCAACGTCAACGACATGGCGGTGGACGACGGTTGGGGCGTTGCCGCGGACTGCCAGCGCAGTGACCTCGTGCTCACCGTGGTCCGCAGCCGCGCCGGCTGGGATGCCGCGTGCTTCTTCGTGACCCATACCATCTGGAACCGCGACACTGCGTTGCCGGCGGCGTGGCGCCAGGCCAATGCGGTCGCGGCCCAGCGCGGGCTGATCCTGCCGGCGACCACCGTCACTGCGGGGTTTCGGGTGGCCAATCGCCGCGACATCATCGACGTGCGATTCCATTTTCTTGCCGATCCGGCTGACGTGCCGGCCACGAACTGGAACGCCTGTCAGTGGAGCCGCGATCAACTTCAGCAGGACCGCTGGCGCCTGGCATTCGACCGCAGTGTCGCCGAATGGTCCGCGATGATGATCGGTCACGTCGAAGCCGGCTTGAAGAACCGCCTGCCGCCGACGTGGATTACGCCAACTCCAGGGGCTGCCGAAGCGTCGCTGGACC
>DATAPW010000022.1:0-4809 GCA_036265005.1 Acetobacteraceae bacterium
CCAGCGTGTCGCGCAGGTGCCACTCGACGTGGTAGGCGAGCATGCAGAGGAAGACGTGGGCTCGCACGCGGTCAGCGGTCCAGTGGCGGATTGGACGGATATCGAGATCGATGGTCTTCAGGCTGCGGAAGGCCCGTTCGACCCGCGATAGGTCTTTGTAGGCCTGAACCGCTTCTTTGGTATCGAGCTGCTCGGCCGGCACGGACGTGCGAATCACATAGATGCCGTCGAGGCGGGCTTCCTGTTCGATCTGTGCGGCCCGTCGCCGGACGGTGAGATGGCTGTCATCAATCTCAATGGTGAAGTGCTTGCCGACCTTGCGGTTGTTGACGACCGCGCCAACCGCCATACCGATCGCCGCCGCTCCGCGCAGCGGCGCGTGCCTACGCCGCACGTGCGCCTGGATGCGTGCCAGATCGCGCTCGGTCGCGATCAGCAGCTCCTCGCGCTTGCGCTGCCGTTCGCCAGCGAGCTCGCGGTTGCGACAGACGATCAGCCGTTCACCAGGAAACATCTCGGGCGCGCTGATCTCGGCCAGATCGCGCTCATCGAACAGCGACAGTTGCAACGGCCCCGTCTCGGTGGCCAGCGCCTGGATGGCTGGCGCACGCAGGCAGGTGATCCAATCCAGGCCAGCCGGTCTGAGGTCCGCGCCGATCCGCGCCGAAGTTATCATCCCGCGGTCACCGATCAGCACCACGCGGCTGAGACCGAAGCGCCGCTTGAGCTTGGTGAGCTGCGCGCTCAGCGTCGCCGGATCGGCCACATTGCCCTCAAACACCTCGACCGCAACCGGCAGCCCGGCCCGCGTGCAGAGCAGACCATAGACGATCTGCGGCCGATCACCGCGACGGTCGCGGCTCACATGGGGGATTTTTCGTCAATAGGTTTCAGCTCATGGTGCCATCTATAACTTTCTCCGGTGCCCTTCAGATCCGAGGTCTGAGCCTGTTACGCGACCCGCGCTCGTTGCCGTGCGCGTGTCCAACTCACATACGGTCGCCGTGCATCACGACGGAACCACAATCCCGCTTGCGACGGGCAAGGCTCAGGTGGGCGAGACCAATCTGTAGCGCGGCTGTTCAGGCCATGTCGCGAACCCGGTCGCCCACCTGGATCTGCCGAGACTGATCAGATCTCGGTAGATGGGGAAGAAGGCTGCGTGCTATCAGCGGGCGGTTCGCATTGTCGCTCCTTCGATCACGACACCCGCCGTGGCATACTTCCAAAGTGCAACGAGAAGCTTGCGGGCGAGCGCGGTGATCATCGTCTTGCGGAACCGGCCGCCATTGCGCTCGACACGGCCATGGAACCAGCGACTAAGCGCCGAGTCCGGCTGGTGCCGCAGCCACAGCCACGCGAGTTGAAGCATGGTCGTTCGCAGCCGCGGGTTGCCAGATTTGCCAACACCCTGTTCCCGGTCGATCGTCCCGCTTTGCCATGGCGTCGGTGCCAATCCGGCATACGCGGCGACCTGCCGACGGTTGTCAAATTGCCGGAACAATCCTTCGGTCCATAGAACCGTCGCGAACTCCGCCCCGATCCCTTTCAGGTCCAGCAGCATCTTCGCTGGCGTGGGAACCTCGAGTTCCGCCGGCGCGAGTAAGGCGTTTCGCTCGACCTCGAGGGCCTTGATCTGATCCAGAATCAGCTCGAGCCGATCGAGCTCGCGGCTGATCTGTCGCTTCAAATGGGTGGGCAATAGTCCACCATCACGTGTCCGCAATTCTTCCAGCCGCGCCCTCCGATTGCGATGTGCCGGTTCGTATTCGACACCATGTGTGAACAGCAGCCCTTTGATCCTGTTCACATGCGCAACTCGCTCGGCCGTCAACGTCTTGCGCTCGCGTGAGAGACGTCGCCGATCTTCTTCCTCAGGTGTAGGAACCCGGACCATCGCGCAGACACGGGGTTCGCCTCGCTTGTAAGCCAGCAGGGTGCGAACCAGGGCTTCTCCGTCGATCCGGTCAGTCTTCGCCCGGCGGCACCGACGCGACGTCGCAATCGAGGCGGCATCGACAACGTGGCTTTCGATCCCTTCTCCCTCCAATGTCCGGTGGATCCAGAACCCGTCCAATCCCGCCTCCTGGATGGTCACGATCGGAACACGCCGACCGGTCCGCCTCTCTGCCTTGTCCTGCAAGACCGAAAGACGCTCCATCAGGCCGGTGACATCACCACCGCGGACTGAATATTTCGACATCGTCTCCCCGCCCCCGGGAGACAGCGATGTGATCAGCCAGGTGGAACGACTCAGTTCCAGCGAAACGAAAATCGCACCAAGGTTGGTGTGGATGGCGGTCTGCTCTTCGGGTCGCGGATCGGTGGCTCGCACAGCGGTCTCCAGAGTGGTGGGTTCAGCGACCTCACTCTGCCAGGGGGCGGGCCGCTATCCAGCCCCATCGTATCTGTAGCCGTGCTGTGCCAGCGGACAACAGCGGCCCTCGAAATACGACGAACTGACATCGTAGAGCACCAGCACGCCATCTCGCAGATGCCGTCGTGCCAGGCCGTTCTCGATGCGCTCCTGCCGTGCGAGCAGCCAGTCCAGCGCCTCGTATGCCTCGCGCTCCTTCACCGCTCCCAGCCGCAGCACCGCGCCCAAGCTGGTGGTCGCGGTCTCCTCGTCCACCGCGCGCACGAACCCAAGTTTGGACCGTGGCGCAATCAGCCGGTCCACGATCATCGCCACCACCAAATCGCAATGCCGACGCGACGCCGCGTCCTTCGCCGTGCTCAGGATCAGCCGGTCGAGCGCGATCCTGCGCAGCGTTCCCAGCACCGCCGCCACGTGGCCGTGCGGCAGCGACCGCGCGATCCGCATCTCATCGGGGCCGGTGCCGATCACCGTGCCGCCCTTGAGCAGCGCCTTCAGCCCGTCGACAATGTCGCCCGGCAGCTTGCTCAGGTTAGCCAGCGTGCGCTTCTGCGCGCGACCCTGCTCGTCACGGTAGCTCTCCCGCAGCAGCACCGCAGGCGGCGAGGTCCGGTTGGGCACGGTTTCGATGAACATCCCCGAATCGGATCACATCGCCGCCGATTTGGGAATCCCTACATGGACACAAAATCAAAGGCCATCCGGCAACAACCGCCAGAAATGACTCAGCATTCAAGTCATGCAAGGTGTAAACTTCGGCCTAGTAGAGCTAGCCCTCAGCAGTCGGAATGTAGGTGATATCCGCCAGCCAGACGCGATCCGGCGCCAGTGCGGTGAATTGCCGAGCCAGCAGGTTGGGCGCCAGCGGAGACCCGTGGTAGCTGAAATCACCTAGCAACGACCGCCGCTTCGTTGTAATGCCGTCACATCATGCGATTCCTGCTGCTTTCGGTCTGACCGCTGGCGGTGGGATCTTTGCAGCGGGGAATGCCAATGTCCGCTTTCGCTGTGCGTCTCAGCCTGGGGTGTGACGGACATCAGCTATGGCAGGCCCCAATCGTAGGAGACCTCAAATGGATTTCGACAACAACCACCCTCGCGTGTTTTTCCCGTCAGACAGTTCGGGTAATACAGTGAAGTTCGGCTTCCTGTTTTTCCGCGATCGCGAGGCTTGGGCAGCCGAAACGCTGGAGAATGCCAGAGCGGGCCTTCCCGTCTTTCGGCATTCGCTCGACCCGATGCTTCTCGACAGATTGTCAGATACAGCGCAAGGCGAGCGGCGGTTTGAGTATCTCGGACAGGTTCCCCGCCGTTGAACACGAAGCAGACCAGGATTCACCTCAAATCCATCCGTTCCAGACCACTCTTTTCGCGCAATCTCGTCAGGCAACCGACAACGCGGAGGCGTAACGAATTCCAAGCGAAGGAACAAACATCACTCACCGCTAGACGGCATGGTCTATGCCAAACTAGGTTGTCGATATGCAAGTCTACCGATTCGCATCCGCCAAGGACACAACGCTTTACGGCTTCGCGCTGGACAAGGATGGCACGGGCCTTCCTGCTGATCTTGGGCCGTGGACGCCACGCTATGGCGCGCCGCCAGAAAGCATCGACACCTTTCAGGACGAGGTAGTGAACGTCCTGCAACGCGACGGCGTTTGTGTGCAACGCGGCGGCATGACGATCAGGCGGCAACGTTTGTTGCCGTAGCCTGCGTCCGCCGAATCCACCCATGCACCGTCCCAACCTACGTTCGGTGCCACCACCGACATGGGCAAACCCCAAGAGCGCAGTCGTATAGCCGCCGAATTGGCCAATCTGCTCGACCGACTTCCGCGTGGTCGACATCTGAGCCGGTCCGCCCTGCGTAAGCTGCTGGGACAGCATCACGGCATCCCCTGGCAGCAACCACCACCGGCGGCGATGCCGCCAGCCGCGCCCCGCCCGCGTCCGGCCGCTCGCCTGCCAAGCCGCGCCACAAGCGCGTCCAGGCGTCCCAGGACGCCCCCCAGGCCGAAGCCATCGACGCACCGCTGCCTAACCCGCCCGGCAGCCCCAGGGCGATGAATGCAGGACGCCCTCGCGCGTCGAGCCGCAGAGGCAGCCACGGATCGGCATGGACTGGTGATCGACCTGCCTGGCCGGAAGGGATGGTGGCCCCTACATTTGGTTGGCATGGGCGCGGTCGGCTAAGGGAGTTCATCGGGCGGCACGGTGACAGACAGCACGATATGGGTTCTGTGGCCTTCGATCAGGGTATCAGCTTCGATCGTGGCATAGAGCATCAAGCCATCATTGATGTTGATGGTGACCACTGCATCATCGGGCGCGTCCGCGATGGCGGCAATGAGTTCGGCTTTGGTCATTGGTCCCCCTTCCCCTTTTAGCATCGGCGCATGGCCGCTTTGGTTTGTCCTCATGGTGCTGGG
>DATAPW010000023.1:0-53259 GCA_036265005.1 Acetobacteraceae bacterium
CGCGACCGCGCCGCGGTGTACGTGGTCCTGCTGGTGTTCTATACCGGCCTGGTGCTGGCGGTGATCTTCCTGCTGTCCGTGGCCGAGACACGATTGGCGATCACCGTGGAACGTCGCGCATGATCGGGCTGCTGCACGACTTCACGCCGGTGCTGCTGTCCGGGTTCCTGGTGAACCTGGAGGTCGCGTTCGGCGCGGTGGTGATCGGCCTGGCCGCCGGTCTGCCGATGGCCCTGCTGCGCAGCAAACTGCCGTGGTCGCGCCGCTTCGTTTGGCCATGCGTCAGGCTGCTGCAGGCAGCCCCGGTGTACGTCGTCATGTTCTTCGTGCTGGGCGCGTTGCCGCGCGACCTGTCGCTGTTCGGCTGGCCGGTCGCCGGGTTGGTGGCCGTGGTCCTGGCGCAGGCCACCTACATGACCTCCTATGTTGCGGAGAACTTCTACAGGGCGCTGCAGCACCTGGACCGGAATGAGCGCGGACGCGCACTGCTGTTCCTGCCCAACATGCTGCGGGGATTTGTCGTCGTTGTGATGTCATCCGGCTTTGGCGCGGCAATCGGTGTGTCCGAGGCGGTGGCGGTGACGATGCGGCAGGCCGAACGCCTGCATGCGGTTGGCGACCGCGTGCTGTTGTTCGTCGTTGTCATCGCGTTCTTTGTAGCGGTCTTCGGCACAGCGAATGCGCTGATCCGGGCCCTGGTCCGCCGGCTGTCCACCGCCGCCAATGCAGTTTCTTGCTCTGCCTGACCAGGAATAGGCTATGATCCTTCCACGGACCGACACCCAGGGAGAAAGCCGATGCTCGACCTCGACCGGTTTTTTACCGAATGCCAGGAGGCGGTGGCGCAGGACTCCAGCCACAAACTGGTGCGCGACGTGGTGGCCCGTGCGGTCAGCGACCCGGGGGCGGTGATCGCGGCACTGGGCGAACCGCAGCGGGCGGGGATCAACGTGATCTACCGCGCGCCCAATCTCACGGTGCTGAACCTGATCTGGGGACCGGGCATGACGATCATGCCGCATGACCACCGGATGTGGGCGGTGATCGGCATCTATACCGGCCGTGAGGACAACATCTACTGGCGCAGGCTGCCGGCCGATGCGGATCGCGCGATCGAGGCTGCCGGGGCGAGGTCGCTGTGCCGCGGCGACTGCACGCCGATGGGGCCGGACATCATCCACTCGGTGACCAATCCGATCCCGCGGTTGACCGGGGCAATCCACGTCTATGGCGGCGACTTCCTCAAGCAGGAACGCAGCGAGTGGGATGCCGAGACACTGCATGAACAGCCCTACGATGTCGCGAAGGCCCGTCGGTTGTTCGAGGACTCCAACAGGGCGCTGCAGCGGGCGTAGCTACGGCAATGCCTGCAAGAAGCCTGGCGTCGGGATGTCTCCCCCACGGCATATTGTACTGGCGACGCGAACCTGGCGGCCATCGAGAGCAACCAACGATTGCAGAGTAGATCGTTGCAAGCGTAAACTGCGGCAAATTGGAGGGGAGGCCATCATGCCGTACGACGTGCCCCAATTGCTCCGTATGTCGCAGGCGGAGCTCGATGCTCTGTTCACCGCGAGCGAGCCTGGACCGATCCCGGATGGACAGGCGGACGGCACCGCGATCGTTGCACCCGGAACCAACTTCAGCCCGGATATCGCCAAATTCGTCACCGTGTTCGCCTGGCAGGGCAAGGTGTTCGACTCCAAGGCGGGACTGCTGCGCAACCGCATAGGGCCGTTCGGCCTGAACGCCATCATCGCGAAGGTCTACAAGGCCCCAAGCTGGCTGGACGGCAAGGAGTGCATCGTCCTGGACTATTCCGAGACGTCGTTGGTCGCGCATTGGGTTCGCGACGAAATCCGCCTGATCCAGCCGACCGGTCTGTATCTTGGCAAGGTCTACTGGGACAAGAAGCGCCTGATCGATTTCTCGCTGCAGTTCTGACGGCGCAACACGCGGCATGACGCCGCAGTCCAATTTCATGGTGGCCGCCCCGATCGCGCCCGATCGCGAGGATGCGCTGCGTGCACTGCTCGCGACCATGAACCTCAGCGCCGGCGTGGTCGATCCAAACAACGCGTTGGTGCCATTCGCCCGGTTCGAACGGCTGCATGTGGCACGCTTCGTCATCCTGCACGACCAGACGCTGGACGATCTCGCACAGTACGGCGAAACGTTCCCCGATGCGCCGGTGTGGCTGGTGTTTCTCGGCGACTGTGATGGCACATCCGAGGCGATGTTGGCGGAGTTCGCCGCGCTAGCGGGTGCCGGACTTGCGCGGATCTTCGCGCATTGCGTGGACTTCAACGGTGACCTGCTGGCATGGATGGGCGCGCATTCAGCCACACCCGCGGCACAGTACATCAATTGGGTGGGCCGCACGGTGCAGCAGATTCGCGAGGAGGCGGCACTGCATGCCGCGCTGCGCGAGCGCTGCGCGCGCGACGCCGCGATTCTCACCGACAGGCCGCCCGAGACCATCCACCAGATACTGGCCGATTCGGTGCGACAGACCGGACCGCCACTGAGCCCGCCGGCGGCAACGCCAATCCTCTGGCGCGCGAGCCAGATCGGCAACCTGATCGGCGTTCCGCTGGCCCTGTTGCTGCTGTCTCCGTTCCTGCTGCTCTATGCGCCGTTCTTCCTGTGGAAGCTGCGCCAGCGCGAGACGACGGATGCGGTCATCGCACCACGCCCGACGCCAGACCACGTGGCGTCGCTCAGCGTGCTGGAAGATCATGATGTCACCAACCAGTTTTCCGCTTTCGGCAGCGTGAAGCCCGGGTTCTTCCGGCTCTCGACGCTGATCTTCGTGTTCTGGGTGCTGAACTTCAGTACGCGGCAGATCTACACGCACGGACGCCTGGCGCGTGTCGGCACGATCCATTTCGCACGCTGGGTGTTCATGGACAACCGGCGCCGCCTGCTGTTCTGCAGCAACTACGATGGCAGCCTGGACAGCTACATGGACGACTTCATCAACAAAGTCGCCTTCGGGCTCAACCTGGTGTTCAGCAACGGCATCGGCTGGCCACGAACCCGATTCCTGCTGTGCGGCGGCGCGCAGGAGGAGCAGACGTTCAAGTATTACCTGCGGCGGCATCAGGTCCCAACGCAGGTCTGGTACAAGGCCTATCCTGGCCTGACCACGGCGGACCTCGCTCGCAACATGCAAATCCGCGAAGGGCTGGAGCGCAGCACGATGACCGACGAAGAAGCACGACGCTGGCTCGCATTGATCTGAACAGCAACATGACATCCTCCAAACCCGAATCAGCCGACATCCAGGGCCTGCTTTGGTCAGGCTATGGCAGCTTGACGGAGGCCTGCTTCCTGCTGCTGCACGTCACCGATGCGGCAGCGGCGCGGTCCTGGCTCACGGCTGCGCCGGTGACCACTGTCACACACCTGCAGCAGCACATCTCCACGGCAATGCACATCGCATTGACGGCCGCCGGACTGCGCGCACTCGGCGTGGCCGAAAACGTCGTGGCCGGCTTTTCCGCCGAATTCGTGTCCGGCATGGCCGGTGAGGAAGGACGCTCGCGTCGCCTCGGCGACGTCGGCGCCAGCGCGCCGTCGCAATGGCGCTGGGGCGGCGCACGCGAGCCGCATGTCCTGCTGATGCTGTATGCCGAGACGGATCTTGCAGCGTGGCGCCGGCAGGTGGAAGCCACGGGTCTGGGCGCAGGGTTCACCGTGCTCGACACGCTGCAGACGAGTGACATGGGCGGCAAGGAGCCGTTTGGCTTTACCGACGGCGTCAGCCAGCCAGAGCTGGATTGGTCCGGCGAACGCCAGCCTGGCACGGATGCCGATCTCGACTACGGCAATCTGCTCACCGCCGGCGAGTTCCTGCTGGGCTATCGGAACGAGTACGGCTTGTATACCGACCGGCCATTGCTTGATCCGCGACTCGACGGCGCTCAGTTGCTGCCTGTCGCCGAGGATGATCCGTTGCGGTGCGACCTGGGGCGCAATGGCAGCTATCTGGTGTTCCGCGAGCTTGCCCAGGACGTCAGGGGATTTTGGCGCTTCATCGCGGCACAGGCTGACGATGGCGCAGGGCGGATCGCGCTGGCACAGGCGATGGTGGGAAGGCAGATGTCGGGCGATGCGCTGGTTCCGCCAGCCACGCACTCCATTCGCGGTGTCGGACCCGACCCGGTGGACGTCACGCGCAACCAGTTCACCTACGATGCCGACGGCGACGGATTGCGCTGCCCGTTCGGCGCACATGTTCGCCGGGCCAACCCACGCACCGGCGACATGCCTGGTGGACGCCAGGGTCTGATCGCCAAGCTCATTCGAACTCTGGGATTCGGCCACCAGGATCTCAGCGAGGATCTCATCGCCGCCAGTCGCTTCCATCGCATCATGCGGCGGGGCCGTGAATTTGGTGCCGTCCTGGCGCCCGACGCAGCGGCGCAGCCGGACGCCGCCGATCCGCAGAGCGGCCTGCATTTCATTTGCCTGAACGCCAACATCGCGCGGCAGTTCGAATTCATCCAGAACGCGTGGGTGATGAGTGCGAAATTCGACGGCATGAGCGGTGAGGCCGATCCATTGCTCGGCAACCGCACGGCATTGCCGCCAGGCCAGGCCACCGATGGCTTCACCCTCCCGCAGCCGAACGGTGTGTGTCGGCGCATCGACGGGATGCCGAACTTCATCACGGTGCGTGGCGGCGCGTATTTCTTCCTGCCGGGTGTGCGGGCGTTGCGGTATCTGGCGAGTGCGGCGCATTAGGCCGGATCCTCGTGGCGCGGAATGCTTATGCATCCTCCAGGATCATGTCAGCCGCCTTCTCGCCAACCATGTAGATCGCACCTGCGATGAAGAAACCCGGGATGCGCGGGAAGACCGAGGCATCGACCACGCGCAGCCGCTCGGTGCCGTGCACGCGGAGCCGGCTGTCGAGCACGCCGTTCGCTTCTCGCGGACCGATCGCACAGGTACAGGACGCATGGTGGCCCCAGGCATTGTTCCGCACATAGTCGGCGAACTGCGCGTCCTCCTGCACGTCTTCGCCCGGCGACTCCTCCGCCTCGATCATGCCGCACTGCTTCAACGTCGCCGTCATCTTTCGCACGAAGCGGAGCGCGGTCACCACGGATTTCAGGTCTTCGCCCGCCGGGTCGCTGCCTTCCTCGAAGTAGTGAAAATCCACCAGCGGCATGTCGCGCGGGTCGTTCGACCGCAGCGTGACCTCGCCGGCACGGTTGTTGGTGTGGGCCTTCAGCACCGCCCAGGTGAAATAGTCGTGATGCCCCAGTGTATCGCGCGAGTATCCCGGAACATATCCCCTGAAGCGGGCCAGCAACGCCATGCAGAACAGGTCGGGCACCGGCCGATCTGGTTGTGATCGCAAGGATACCGCCAGGGCGGCGCCGTTCGATACGTACATGCCGGTCCGGTATTGCGACCATTCGCCGAACAGCCTGTCGCCCCGCGTGAAATCCGCGCCCTCCAGCACGCGCCATGGCTTCGCCATCCGGTTGACCACGCCGACCTCGTAGCGATCCTGCAGATTGCGACCGACTCCCGGCAGGTCCACCCGCACATCGATGCCATGGCGATCCAGCGTCGCAGATGGCCCGATACCCGACAGCATCAGCAATTGCGGCGTGTTGAATGCACCGCCCGCCAGGACCACCTCGCGCCTGGCATGGATCGTACGCACCTCGCCCGGAGCGTCAGCGTGCCGCGGGTGCGCGCGATACAGCCGTTCCCCCTTTTGGTACTCGACGCCGATGGCACGATTATCCGCATCGAACAGCACCCGCGTTGCCAGTGCATTCAACTCGATCCGCAGGCAGTCACGATGGCACGACGCTACATCCAGCAGCCGCTCGCGCGTTCCAGTGCGCCGGTGACCATCAGTGGAAAGCGGCGTGAAGCACAATCCGTCGCCATTGCGATGCAGCAGCCGCTGATCGTTCGGATCGAGGCGAAACCGCAGGAGTCGTCGGAGGGCACGCGGCAGGCGCGGCGTCCCGCGCAAGACCGTATGCGCGGAATCGGCCAGCGTTTCCAGCAGCCGGCGATCCTCGAACACCTGCCAGGGCATCGCGCATTCGGTGGGCAGCCAGCCGTTCCAACCATGACCGGTCCGGTCGAGCCCAAGCCACGACAACACCCGCCATACCGGCCGATACCGGCATTTCTCGAGTTTCCGGAAATAGCGGCGCATGCGCTTCGCCTGCCATGACGCATCGCCGGTCAACGCCGCTATGCCGTCCCAGTCCTCATCATGCGGCGGCATCAGGATCATCGCGTTGTGCGCGGTGCAGCCGCCCAGTGTTCCGGCGCGCGGATAAAAGATTCCGTCGGGCTGCAGCTTCCAGTCGCGGCGCCGGCGCGCTTCATCGGCATAATGCTGCACGAAGAAATCCCAGCTCATGGCCGGGTTTTCCGAGGCCAGCGGATGGAATGCCGGCACGTCGTAGTCCTCGGGCAGGCCCGGACCATCGCGCGGATCGCCACCGGCCTCCAGTACCACGACGTGCATGCCGGCTTCCGCCAGCCGTGCCGCCAGCGTACCACCGCCGGCACCGGAGCCGACGATGACGTAATCGCACTCCTCGAGCGAAGCCGGCATGTGCGGCGTACGCTAGAAAGTCTTCAGGAACTCGATCAGCGCGAGCTTGTCGCTGTCACTCAGCGCGGGTTCACCGCTGATCTGCCCAGTACCGAAATAGTGGCCACGATTCACTTCGAAGTCCGGGCATTTGTTCAGCGCCAGCAGCGCCGGCCCCATCCTCTTGCCAATATCGCTGACCATCTGCTCGTCTGTCGCATTCGCCGGCAACGTAGCCAGATAAAGCTTCAGATCGACCAGCAGCTGCGCCAGCTGCTCGGTGTGTCGCAGAACCTCGATCGGGTTGCTGCTTTCCGGCAGCGGCTGCAGGTTGGAGAGCACGTTAACCGGCAGTCCCTTGGGGAACGGGCCGATCGTGATGCCGCCATCGGCGTCGAACAAATTCGGCATCAGGCGGTGCAGCCGCGGTGAAACCAGTCGCAGCGCGTCCGGCATATAGGCCGCCGGTATGCTGATCCCGCTTCGCGTGGTCGTGCGATCGATGGTATAGACCGGATCGCCGGACGTACTGAACTGCTGATCGTGCTTGCGTTTCTCCGGCCACAACATCTGCTCGATCGACGCCTGGAAAACCGCCATGCGGGCATCGACCGACGGATCCTGCTTGAACGCTTCCTCGCCCACAGTGTTGTTGAGCAAGAATGGCGCGGTGGACCACAGGCTGATCAGCGACGGCGGTCGCGTGTAGCCTCGTCCGCCCGCCGGCATCCGATACTGCCACGGCTTGCCGGTGAACGGGTCGTGCACCGTGATCGTGCCGACCGAAGGCAGCGTCTTGTACGACTGCGACGAGAAGTTGTCCCAGATATTGCCGGCCAGTGCGTTGGTGGCCAGCGGGCTGCATGCATTGGTTTGCAGCAGCGTCACAGGTACTCGCTCTTCGGTGGACAGGAAATTGTCCTCGAGGAAATCAGGCGCGCTCACGATCGCGTCCATCTGCCGCTTGTATTCGTCGGTCTTCGTCCACGCCCAGTACTTGTTCCAGCACTGCAGGTAATTGGGGCCCGCGCAGCCGGACGGATCCAGGCCAACCACCGACTTCGGCTGCTTGCTGGAGTGGCAGCGCGCACAGGTCTCGGCAAACACCGCCTTGCCGCGATTCAGCACCGAGGCATCACCGGTCAGGTATTTCGCACCACCCGGGGCATCCTTCAGCTTGTCGGGTTTCGCAGCCTGCAGGAAGAACCATGCGGTGTGCGGCGTGGCAGCCTCGGTCGCCTGCCAGTAGCTGGAATTCTTCTCGGCCGTGGCGATCGGAATCGGAGAAATTGGCTTGCCGCCGACCACCGGACGAAAATGCAGCAGCCATTCCTCGCTGAACAGGCCGATATTCAAGTACACCCGGTTCAGCGCACCCAGCGCACCTACCGAATCCGAGCCATCCTTCAGCACGCGGGGCGACCACGCGGTATTCGGCTTCTGGAAGAACTTCGTCAGCGTCCCGCTGCTGAGGTAGTCGTTGAACTGCTTGTTGTTGAGCTGGCCGCCGGCCAGTGTCTCATGGCCCCAACGCAACGCCTCGGCAAGCCGGGGCCCCAGGCTGTAGACCGCATTCATCGTGCGCGGATTGTTGATGTTGTCGGTGGATACCAGCGACGTATCCATCGCGCCCGGCCGATAGGTGTGCACCAGCTGGAACATAAAGTTGTCCGGATTGGCGCGATAGACGAACAGCCTGTCCACCCACATGTACTGCGCGCCTACGGTCGAACTGAGATCGGCGAATTGCGGGTTTGCCGGATCGGCTGGCGGATGCACCGGGCTCGGCCCGACATGGCAAAAGCCGCACGACATGCCGACGCGGTAGGGCCGGACCAGGTTCTGATCGCCCTTGAAGTACGCGCCGGCGTCCCACTTCGCTTTCGCTGCTTCGTCGAACGCCGGATTGGGGAACAGCCGCAGTCCGACGATCCCGCTGGCATAGCCGTACAGCGAGCCGACGGGCACCGTGTTGCCGCGCGCGCCGATCCGTACGCCCGGGTATTTGGCCTCGTTCTCAAACGGATCGGCAGGGCACCCGGGCTTGCGTACATCCAGCAGCAGACCGAAGCGATTCGGGTCAGGGGCTGTCGGCGCGTCGAAGCAAGGCTCGTTGATCAGGCCGAGATCCTTCCAGCGCTTGGCTCGATCGATCGGCTTCCCTGGGTCGTAGGCAATGATCTTCAGCAGATCGAACGCGCCGAACGTATAGTCGGTCATCTTGTCCCAGAACCGGTCGTCGCCGCCGCTCCACACCAGCCACATGTTGCGGCCGACCACAGGATCGAGGCCTGTGGCCGGGTCCTTCTGCAGCGCGATGCCGCCATCCATGTCGTGGAAGTAGTCTTCCGTGGCGGCCGGCAGCGATGCTGCATTGCGGCCAGCCTGGCGTGCTTCATCCAGCACATGACCCGGAACGGCTGGTGGATCGGTGGCGCCCGCCAACACCAACAGACAGCACAGCAGCAACGCGCTTTGCGCAGTGCGCCAGCCAATTCGTGCCATGATGTTCCCCCTCGACCGTCGCCGGCGGGAAACTATAGCGCCATACGACCGTTGCGCTGCAAGCGGGGCGTCGGACGCTGCCTCAGCTGTCGTTGCAAGGGAGCAGCGCGCACGCCGGCTGGCGTGTCAGCCCGCCTCGGTTACCTGTCGGCTGATCTGATCGGCTATCTGGTCCAGCGTCCGATCGGGTGCCGCTCCCACCACCGCAAAGCCGATGCCCTTGACGATCCACATGCAGGCATTCGTCGTGCCCTGGCTGTAGTCGGACCGCGTCGCGTGGAGCTCCGGCGCCATCGGACGCATCAACACGCTCAATCGATTGCCCTGTGCATCGTCGTAGACGAACAGCGCAGCGGCGCCGCCATGTTCGGTCGCCAGCAGACGGCCGCCGAGCAGCCGGTAGCCGGTCGAACTCAGGTCGGGCGGCACAATGCTTCTGTGCAGCCGGTTCGACAGCCACTGGGTCAGGTGGTCCTTCTCGGCAGCCACGACCTCGATCGGGTGGCGCTTGTCGCTGGCGTAAACCGTGTGGCTGGCCATCGCCTGCTGTTGCAGGAGGGCGACCGCGACTTCCGTGCGCGTCGGCTGCGCGGGCAAACCAAGGTACCACCCCGCCGCACCGCCCAGGCACAGGCACAGGATCACCGACGCCGCTAACCGCCACCAGCCGTGGCGTTGCCGCAGCCGCGCCTCCAGCAATCGACTGAGGTTCAGCTCCGGCGGAACCGGCTCGGCAGCGCGCGAGGCAAGCGCCGCGCGCAGGCCATCGCGCTGCGCGCGATATGCCGCAACCCGCCGCGCCTGTTCGGGCTGGGCATCCAGGTAATGTTCGACCTCCTGACGCCGCACCCGATCGAGGCGCTCATCCACGTAGGCGTGCAGTTCGTCTTCCGAGATCGGCCGTTCCGCCGCCGTCATTCCATCCTCCGCCGCTCGGTCGACGCTGCGTCAGTACCGAGCCGTCGCAATCTCTCCCGACTATCCGCCAACAAGGACATCACTTCTGTAACCGATATTCCCAGGACCCGCGCCACTTCTGCGTAAGCCAGGTCCTCGATCGTCACCAGCAGCAGGACCGCACGCTGGCGTTCAGCCAGCTGGCCGAGATCGCGCAGTGCATCCGGCCCGTCCCCGCCACCCTGCCTGCCGGCGCGCCGCAGTCGGGCGCGCCAGGAGCGACTGGCGAGCTGGCCGTACATGATGGCAAGCAGCCACAACCGTATGCCCTCGTGGTCGCTGGCTGGCCTTGTCACCTCCAGCGACCGGGCGAGGCAGGCCCGCACGAGGTCGTCGACATCCTGCCGGTCGCGCAGCAATGCTGACGCGTGAAGGCGCAATGCCGGGATGCACGCCTCGATATCGGCGACCGCGCTGCACATTTCTGGCTCGCGCTCCGCTGGTTACACCAGCCAGCGAGGCAGACGCAGCCATGCGGCGATTATTCCACCGGTTCTGCGAAATCTCATCGACCGGCGATAAAGCCGCTCATGGTCCTAGCGTGCGGCGCCACTGGTCTCCCGCGAGTCTTGCGGCGAGGTCCACACACTGGCCGGGTCCGCGGCAGGGGCTTTTGTCGCCGCTCGCCGAACCGTCCCGCTCGTCGGCAGTCGCAGGACGACCGTGGTGCCCTCGCCGATCCTGGCATCGACGTCCAGGGTTGCGCCTTGCAGGGCCGCGAGCCGCTCCGCCGGACGCAGCCAACTGGCCTGTGCAGCCCGGTCGGCACCCGACCCGGCGTCCGAGACAGTGACCTGCACGCGGTTGCCGACCTGCGCCGCTCCCAGCAACACGCGGCCGCACGGCGACTGCTCGACCGCATGCACCACGAGGTCGTTCAGGATTTCCCGCAGAACGCGCGCATCCGTGCGCACCGCGAGACCAGGCTGCACTGCCAGTTCGAGATCGACCAGACGCTCCGCCGCGAGGGATTCGCACTGGGCCAGCACCGCGCCAACCTCTGTCGCGACATCCAGCAAACCGGACGTGAACGGGGTCTGACCGAGTTCGAACCGGCTGGACGGACTGCGCTGACTCTGGCGCACCAGTATGTCACGCCGTCTTCGCCAGCCAGCCGTGACGAGGATACCTGAAACTGCCAGGGCCAGCAGAAATGCCGGCAGCAACGCTGCCTGGACAATTCTCAGCCCTTCCCCAAGCCCGTGCCCCAACACCATATCCCCGTCCAAACGTCTTATAGTTGTAGTTTCCAGATGTTTCTCGCGCTAGCGGCGAAAGTGCCGTTTCTTGCCCTTCTTTCCCACCTGGGCGGCGCGGACATGGTTGCAAGCGTGTTGCAGTGTCGGGGTATGCATATCCGGCAAGGCAAATGACACAAAACCGTGATTTAGCTTGCGCCCGGATAATCCGGATCGGTCAGGAAAGGAAATGGCCCGGGAAAGTCCTCGACATAGACAGTATGCGAGACAATACCGGCGGCCGCTGACCACAGATGGAGCTGAAATGCCGGCGGCTCCAACACGAATCCGCCGGCGTCTTCCGGTTTCAGCGACATTTCGACCTGGTGGCCTACGGAAGGCGAAATCGACGCAATGGCGTGCGCCACCCGGGCGACGATTGGCCGGTGGTGGTGGCCACAGATGATCCGTTCAACCTGCCTGTGCCTGGCAATAATAGCGGTGAACTGCTCCGAATTGCGCAGATTGATGCGGTCGATGTGGGAAATGCCGCAAACGAACGGGGGATGGTGCATGCCGATCATCGTCGGCTTGTCGGGCGCCGCGGCAAGGGTACGGTCGAGGAATTCCAGCTGATCGGCGCGCAGCTCGCCGTGGCCGGCACCCGGCACGAGCGTATCCAGCATGACCAGCCGAACCGGATGGTCTTCGACGGCGTACTGGACGTAGTGCGGGTCCGTGATCACGCCCGGCAGGTGACGCAGTCCGGCGCGAAAATTGTCGCGCCGATCATGGTTGCCCGGGATGACGAACACCGGCATCGGCAGCCAGCGGCGCAGCATCGCGAGCAGGTTGGCATATTCGGCATCAAGGCCGCATTCGGTCAGGTCGCCGGTGATCACCACCACGTCCGGCCTGGGATCGAGGCGCGCAACGGCCCGGAACGCCCGTTCGGTGAACATATTGGTCTCGGATATGCGGCTCGACGACTTGCCCACCGGCCGCACATGCAGGTCGGTGAGTTGGCAGATCAGCATGGAACGCTCCCTCGGTGTGGCACGGCTATATGGGACGGCTATTCTGGCAGGTTCCCGGCCATTTGTTCCACGTACGATTTCATGAGGCAGCGGGCCGCCGGCGCTCCGTGTTGGCATCAAGGCGCAGGCGCGCGCGCCTACTCCGGCAGCTTCAGCGCTGTCTGCTCCACATACGGCTTCATCAGCGCGTCCGCCTGCTTCTGCGCGGCCTCCATGGCCGCCTCCGGTGTCGCCTTGCCGGACAACACTGCCTGCACGCCATCCTCCAACGCCTTGCGCACCCCCACGGTGTTGTAGGTGGCGAACCAACCCCGCGCGTAGGCAAGCTGATCGAGCGCCACCTTCGCGTCGGGAAATTTCGCCAGGTAATCCTTCATCTCCGGCAGGTCATAGGCAGCGATGCGCGGAGCGAAGTAGCCGGTGAAGCGACTCCAGCCGCCGGCGGTCTCCGGACTGACCAGCCATTTGATCAGCGTCCAGGCCGCCGCCTGTCGCTCGGGTGAATTGCCACGCGGAATGATCAGGCTGGCGCCACCGATCGGCGCCGCATTCACCAGGCTGCGTGGCAGGAACGCGGTGCGGTACGGCGTCTTCATGTTCTCCCGCACGAACGACAGTGACCCGGTCGAAAGGATCATCATCGCCGTGCGGCCCTGGAAGAATGCCGTGGTCACTGCATTGGCGTCGGTCACGCCCTCGGGCATCACGTGCCATTTGTGCACAAACGCGTCGATCAGGCGCACCGCACCGACCGTGCTCGGCTGGGTGTAGTACACCTCGCCGCCATAACCCGTATTGTAGTACTCGCCACCGTTCGACATCGCGAGGCCGCTGGTGATCCAGCCGAGGTAGTCGTAGGTGCCGGGAAACATCACGCCCCAGCGCGTCGTGCTGCTGCCGTCATGCCTGGCGACCTTGCGCAAATCGTCCACCCAGTCCTGCCAGGTGACCGGCGGCTTGTCGGGATCGAGGCCGGCATCCTTGAACGCATCGACGCTGTAGTACAGCAGCGGCGTGGAATTCTGGAACGGCACGCCATAGACGCGGCCCTGCTCGGTGGCATTCAGCTTCAGTGCCGGCCAGAACTGGTCCATGAACTGTGCCGATGTCTGGCCGTCCTTGGCGATCAGATCGTCGAGCGCGATCGCGTCGTTGTTGATCGCATATTCGCGGATGAAATTGGCGCTCATGATGACTGCGGCCGGCGGTCGTCCCGCCTGAATCGCCGCGCGGGTCTTCAGGTTCGTGTCGTCGTAGCTGCCGGTGTAGACGGCGGTGACATGGATGTCGGCGTGGTCCTTGTCGAACTGCTCGATCAGACGCTGCATTTCGTTGGCGAGCTTGCCCTGTACCGGCACAGGAAAGAACAGGTCGATATCGGTCGCCGCCTGCGCGCTGCCAACAGACAGCGCAAGCGCCACGATCGCCACCCGGCCCACTGCCGCCATCATTGTCATCCTCGCGAACGCGGGCATCACGGCGTGCGCGGCATTTCGTGCGGACGCGGATTCCCAACGGCGCGGGAAAATTGACAACCGAGCAATACGCATGAAGCTTCCCCTATTTGATCCCGGACAGCGTGAAGCTGGACACAAACTGGCGCTGGAACACCACGAAGATCACCAGCAATGGTGCGGCGACAAAGAACGTGCCGGCGGCGATGACGCCCCATTCCGACCCTGCTTCGGCACCCGACGTGAACGAGGCCAAACCCACGGTGAGCACCTGCGTCGATGGCGAGGACGTCGCCATCAGCGGCCACAGGAACTCGTTCCAGTGCGCCGTCACCGACACGATGGCGAACGCGACGAGACCGGGCCGCGCCAGCGGCAGCAGGACGCGGAAGATGATTGACAGGCGCGACGCGCCATCCACCAGTGCCGCTTCCTCGTATTCGCGCGGAATGGTGCGAAAGGTCTGCCGCATCAGGAAAACGCCGAACGCCGATGCGAAATACGGAGCCATGACTCCTGGCAGCGTGTCGTAAAGATGCAGCGCCACCAGCGTCGTCATGTTGGGCACGATCAGGATGGGAGGCACCAGCATCAGTTGCAGCAGGAACAAATGGAACAATGTCTCGCGGTAGCGGAAGCGCAATCGGGCGAACGCGTAGCCGGCCAGGCTGATGGTGACGCACTGGACGCCAAGAATCCCGCCGCAAAGCACAACAGTATTGACGTACCACAGCGGGAAATGCCCTGACGCCCATGCCTCGGCGAAATTGGCCATGCTGAGCGGACCCGCGGGAAACAGCGACGCGATGTCGGCGTTGCCGGCACCGCCGGGACGCAGGCTGGCGACCGCCATCCAGGCGAACGGAATGGCCCATAGCAGCGCAGCGCCGCACAGCAACACCGTCACCAGCAGGCCTGCGTCACGCCTCATAGTGGATCCCGCGGTCGAGGGTGCGCAGCGAGACAACCGACAATGTGAACAGGAACGCCACGCTGACAACGGTGGCAGCGGATGCCAGACCGATATCGTAGTTCTGATGCGCCTGCTGGTAGATGTAATACAGCAGCAGCGAGGTCGAATCCGATGGACCGCCCTGCGTCATGACGATGACATGGTCCACCTGGGTCAGCACGTTGAGCACGGCGATCACCAGGACGAAGGTGAGGGTCGGACACAGCAGCGGCAAGGTGATGCGCAGGAATCGCTGCACCGTGTTGGCGCCATCGATCTTCGCCGCGTCCAGCAGTTCCTGTGGAATACCGGCCAGGCCGGCGAGGAAGAACAGCATGTAGTAGCCGGTGTTCTTCCAAACAGTGATGGCGATGATCGAGCCCAACGCCAAAGACGGATTACCCAGCCAATTGGTCTCTGCGGCGCCGAACCGGGCGAGGTAATAGTCGAGCAGCCCGGCTCCCGGCAGGAAGATGAAAATGAACAGCGATGCCGCCGCGACCAATGGGATCAATAGCGGCAGCACAATTAGGGTACGCAACAGCGCGGTGAGTCTCGTGCTTTCGCGCAGGCTCAGCGCGAACAGCAGCGCGAGGGTCAGGCTCGGGACAATGGTGCCGACTGCATAGACCAGGTTGTTCCGCACCGCGCCGGCAAAATGCGGATCGGCGAACAGGCGTGCATAGTTGCCAAACCCCCAATGCGCTGCACCGCCGAATGCCTGCACGGACAGCGAACCGATGGCAACCTGCAGCACTGGCCAATAGGTGAAGGCCCCCAGGAACACGCCGGACGGCAATAGCAGCGCATAAGCGGCCAGCCCCCGCAGTCGCCGCGGGCGCGGCCGGGCGATGGCGCCGCTGCCGGCGGCAATAGGAAATGCAGTCGCGCTCACAGGCTTCACCGGTTGGTCTGGCGGCGCTGATACGCGGCCAATCATGAACCGTGCACGGCGATTCAGCGACAGTTTGATGACAAGCAGGCGCGCGCCATCAGAAGCCGTACAGCTTGGCCGCGTTGTCCACCAGGACCCGCTGCCGAACTGCGGCGTCCGGCACCCACTCGACAAACTGGTCGAACAGCAATCCAGCCTCGGGCGTCGGGTCCATCTGCGGGTGCGGCCAGTCGGTGCCCCATACGCAACGCTCCGGTGCGGCGGCAACCAGCGCCTTCACGTTCGGCGCAACATCGCTCCACGGCTGCCCGGCCGACGAAGCGCGATAGCTGCACACCTTGACCCAGGCCCGCCCGCTGTCCAGCAGTCGCAGCAGAGCCTGGAACTGGGGATGGGCGGTGCCGAGAGCCGCCCTTACGCCACCGGAGTGATCGATCACCACGTCAACCGGCAGCAGCGCCAGACGAGGCGCCACGTCCGCCAGCTTATCCCCCTCGGCGTAGATCTGAATGTGCCAGCCCAGCGGAACCAGCCGGCGTGCCAGCGCGTCCAACTGATCCTCCGGCGTGCCGTTGCCGGACACCATGTTGAACCGCACGCCTCGCACGCCGCGTTCGTGCATCCTCCGCAGCACCGCATCATCGAAGCTGTCGTCGATCACCGCGACCGCTCGCGCGCGATGCAGTCCGAACTGCTGCACAGCGTCCAGCGTCACCTCGTTCTGCGTGCCATAGACGCTGGCCTGTACGACGACCATGCGGCCGATGCCGACAGCGTCGGCCATTGCCAGGTATTGCGGCACCAGCGCGGCCGGTGGCGTATAGGTTCGCCCGGCATCGAGCGGATACCGGTCATACGGCCCGAAAATATGGAAATGACAGTCGCAGGTGAGGTGTGGCGCCTGCTGCCTGGGCGCACGCGTGGTGCTCATCGGTTTCCTCCTCGATAGGCGATGCGCCAGATTGTACTGTTGCCGTCTTCGCCGACCAGCAACGACCCGTCCTGCGCCACTGCGATCCCGACCGGTCGTGCCCATACCGCCTGATCCGAGGCGACGAAACCGGTCAGGAAATCCTCGTATTCGCCGGTTGGCCTGCCGTCTGCGAAGCGTAGCCGGACCACCTTGTAGCCAGTGCGTCGTCCGCGGTTCCAGGAACCGCGGAACGTCACGAATGCATCGCCGCGGTACTCGGCAGGGAACTGGGCGCCGTCGTAGAAGGTGATGCCGAGAGGCGCCGAATGCGGTTGGAACAGCACATCCGGCAGCGACACGCGACCGGCCAGATCGGGACGCTGGCCCTTCAGCCGCGGGTCCTCATGGTTGCCGATATAGTACCAGGGCCAGCCGAAAAACGCGTCCTGCCGCACTGACGTGGCATAGTCCGGCGGCAGATCATCGCCCAGCCCGTCGCGCTCGTTCACCACGCACCACAGCGCGCCGGTCACCGGCGAGACCGCCTCGGCCGTGCAGTTGCGCAAGCCGCTGGCGAAGATGCGCCGGTTGCCGCCATCCGGATCGAACGCCAGCACATCGGCGCGCTCCTCCTCGCCAGCGGTTCCAATGTTGCTGGCGGAGCCGACCGATACGAACATCGTGTGCCCGTCACGCGAAAACACCAGGTCGCGCGTCGCGTGTCCGCCGACCGGCAGATGCGGCACGATCACCTCCGGCCTGCCGCGTGCCCGAAAATCGCCTGCCTGATAGGCGAACCGTAAGACCCGACCGGTCTCGGCCACATACACGAAGCGAGGGTCAGGTCCCGGCGGCCAGAAGGCGATGCCGAACGGATAAGACATGCCATCGGCAAACACGTATGACTGAGGCCGCGAGGCTGCGCCTGACGCAACCCGCAGAATGCGGACACGGCCTGCATGGCTCTCGGCGACGAATACATCGCCGCCGGGCGCAGCACGCAGAACGCGCGGGTCGTCCAATCCCGTAGCGAACTGCTCGACCGCGAAACCCGGCAGCACGTGCAGCATCGCTCCCGCCGGCCGTGGCACCACGGAAGGCGCGCGCTGCGCGGACTGCGTTGTGTAAGGCGGCGGCATTGCATTCGGCGTGAAATGCCGCACGGCGCCAGGGACGTCGGAATGCCAGTCGCCATAAGCGGCCGTGCCGACCAGGGGTGCGTCAGCAGAGACCGGCGAGGCGAGCAGCGGGACGAGCAGGATCGGCAGCAACCCCCCCGTCATGCGTGCAGCCGCAGTGCCGAAGTGGTATGCGCCGCCCATCGTTCGTATGGTCGCTCAGAAGCCGAATTGGTCTGCGGCCGTTGCGTAACCGGCGCGGCGCCGCAGGGGCAGTGGGTACCGCGCCGCGACACGTTCCAACAGCAGTCGCGCATCATCGGCCTGGCCCGCCTGCAATGCGGCATCCAGGAAGAATTGCTCCAGGACGTCCTGCTGGGCGTGACTGCCACCCAACCGGTGCATGCCGCCCAGTGCCGGCCGCATGACCGCAACGGCGCGCGCATGCTCGCCCTTCGCATGCGCCAGCACAGCAGTACAGATCGGGATCGCATAGTCGGCGATCAGCGCTGCAATGGTGCCGGGTCCCTGTGCGAAGGCGCGCATTGCATCCAGCATGCGCGCGGCGGCTGCATAGCGCCCGGTGGCTGTCAGGGCCATCATCCAATGCGGCAAGGTGAAGGCGGACAGGCAATCGCCGATCCGTGCCTCCGCCTTGTCGGCCAGTTCCACCCACCGATCGCCCACATTGACTCCGTGGCGTTGCAAGCGGAACAACATCGATGCGGCATTCTGCACGTCGATGTACAGATCGGGCTGCGACTGGGTCAGCTTCGACGCCTGATTGCGAAAGTCGGCGTCGTACAGCGCCAGCACGCGATCCGGTTCGCCGCGTTCCAGATGGTACATCGCGGCGTGCCAGAACAGATGATGGCGCAGATTGTTCGCATCCTCCCAGTTGCGCCGCAGACCGTCGATCCAGTTGATGCCCTCGCTGCGGCGGCCTTGCATCTCGAGCACATGCGCCACGCCGTGCGCCGCCCACAGATCGCCGGGGTCGCGATCGATGGCCGCGCGGCCAGCGGCTTCCGCCTCGGTGTAGTAGCCACACTCCTCATGCGCGAAGCAGCGGCATCCAAGGATGGCGCCATAGCCCGGCAGATCGCCGCTCCAATGGCGTTCGACGCCCAGCACCGACGCCAGCATGATATCCGGCCGTCCCAGCCAGAAGTTGACGAAGTGTGCCAGGCGGAATGCCAACACGTCGCGCGGATGGTCGTCCAGTATCTGCTGCCAGACCGCCGCCGCACGATCCGGTGTGCCGTCGATCCATAGCTGCAGGGCCGCGATATGCGCGCGTTCCCGCGGCGTCGCCCGTTCGGTGAAGCGCCGTGCATCCGCAGCGGCAGCTTCAGCTATCGGCACGGCTGCCTGCTTGTATGACAGCATTGCGAAGTAGCCCTTCAGACAATGCGCCAGGCCGAATTCCGGATCGGCTTCGAACAAAGCTGCCATGCGTTGCGGGATGTCGGCGCGATAGCTCACATAGCCCATCAACGCGTGATCGAACGCCTGCACCGCAACGGCCGTTGCGGCTGTAACGTCCAACCCGTGGGCATCCTGGAACATGTGCCGCCTCTCATCCGATGACCGGGGCAGCATGCCACAGATTCCCTGGCGATGTGTTGGCCGGTTGGACCTGTCCGTAAGAGGTTGCGTCGGCAATTCACTCGTCTGCGGCCGGTGCGGTTCTGGCCTGCTTGACCCGGGCGCGGTGCGTCTTGGCCTGCAACCTGCGTCGCCTGGAAGCCGCCGTCGGCCGGGTGGCGACCCGTGGCGTGGGTGGTTCCACTGCACGCTCGATCAATCGCAGCAGCGTATCCAACGCAGCCTGCCGATTGCGCTCCTGGGTCCGATGCCGCTGCGCCGCGATCAGCAGTGTTCCCTGTTGCGTGAACCGCTTGCCGGCGAGTTGACGCAATCGCATTTGCACGTCATCCGGCAGCCCGGAGGCGGCTGGATCGAACCGCAGCTGCACCGCCGTCGAGACCTTGTTGACGTTCTGCCCGCCGGGTCCCGACGCACGGACGAAACTTTCGCTGATCGCCCGCTCGTCAATCGCTATGGACGATGTAATCCGGATCAGTCCATCGCGACGAGCGGGCAGGCTCAACCTCCGCCGCGCTTCCTGCGGCCGGCGGCGCGCTTGGCGGGCCTGGCAGCAGCCTTCCGCCCAAGCCCGATCTTTTTGGCCAGAGTGGAGCGTGTCTGGGCGTAGTTCGGCGCGACCATGGGATAGTCGCGCGGCAGTTCCCATTTCTCGCGATATTGTTGCGGCGTCAGCTTGTGGTCGGTCATCAGATGCCGTTTCAGCATAGAGAAACTCTTGCCGTCCTCCAGACAGATGATCCGGTCTTGCCTGACTGATTGCTTGACCGGTACGGCTGGAGTCGGTTTTTCTGCTTGCGTCGGCTGTTTCCCAACATTCGTCAGGGTCCTGTATACTTCCTGGATCAAGCCAGGCAGTGCATCAGGTGATACAGCATTGTGTCGCACGTGCGCGGACACAATCTGAGCGGTCAGTCCGAGGACCTCGTCAGTCGAATCGGTCATTCTTATGCCCCTTACCTGGCCGCAGCATAACGTTATTCGCACGAATCCCGCTAGTCGTCTCTCGCGCCCTCCTGTGAGAAATTATAGAATTTCTGAGCAGTGCCACCCAGGATTGCATCCTGGTGATTTCCGGGGAGCCCGGCGAGCAGTTCCCTGGCCCCCTCTCGCCAGCGCATGTATCCACCAGCCAGGTTCACCACCGGCCAATCGCTTCCCCAAATCAAACGGTCGGGACCGAAGCATACAATGAGATGATCCGCGTAACGGCGAATGTCGATGACTTGCGAATTCTGCGCAGCCTCCGTGAGCAGGCCGGACAGCTTGCACAAGGCCTGCGTCTCCCGGGCTATCCGGGCAATGTCGTCCGCCCACGGCTGCCAGCCGCCTGCCGCAATGGCTGGCTTGGCGCCATGGTTGATCACCAGCCGGAGTTCCGGGTGGCGAGTGCAAAACTCCGCCAGGATCGGCAGGTGGCGCGGCTGCACAAGGGCCTCGAAGCGCAATCCGGCATCGGTCATGGCCCGGATTGCCGGCTGCACGTCACGGCGCAGAATCCACTCGGTGTCCGGGATGTCCTGCAGCATCGGTCGGAGCCCCTTCAACAGGGGCTCGGCTGCCATGGCCCCAATGCGATCCGGCGCATCGGCATGCGACAGGTCGGTCCAGCCGACCACCCCGCGCACCAGCCCCGACGAACTGCGCGCGACCGATAGCATGAATGCCGTTTCGGCTTCCGTCGGCGCTGCCTGAACCAGCACGGTTGCGGTGATGTCGCCGAGCAGTGGGCGCAGGTCATCCAATGTGTAATCGCGATGGATCGGCAGATCCGGTGTCAGCCAGCCGTAGTCACCGCGCGCTATACGCCAGACATGATGATGCGCGTCGACCCGGATCATGCAGGGGCGTCAGCCGGCACGACGCCCTTGGTCAGCAGGATGTTGCCGTAGAACCGCCGCTCGCCGGTCTGCACCACGACAAATGCCGCGGCCGCGGCCTGGTAGAACGCGTGCCGTTCCAGCCCGACCGGCCTCGGCAGATCGTTGCGGGCGAGAATGCCGGCAAACTCGCGCACCGTCTCGGGCAGCATCGCCGGGTCGCCGACCACCTGCATCACGGACACCGGATGCGGCTCGAAATCATCGACCGGCAACACCGACAGGATCGCTTCGAGCACGGCGGGGGCGGTGGTGCCGGGCAAGGCGACCAGCCGTCTGGCATGGCTGAGCGCGGGGAAGTTCGCATCGACCACCGCGACGCGATCACCATGCCCCATGCTGGCCAGGGCGTGCAGCAGATCGGGTGACAGCAACGGATGGATGCCTCGCAGCATGTGCGGCTCCTGGGCGATGCAACCGACGAGCCTACGCAGCCGTGGGGATGGCCGCAATTGCGGTTCGGTGGCAGGGTACGGCTCAGCAAATTGCCTCAGGAGACGACGATGCCAGACGCCATCACCGGATTGTGGGCTGCGGCGACCACGCCGACCGACACTGCCGGTGCGATCGACCATGCAGCGTTGGCTCACCACGCACAGCGCCTGGTGCGTTGGGGATGCGACGGCCTGGTACTGTTCGGCAGTTGTGGCGAAGGGCCCTCGTTCTCCATCGCCGAACGACTTGCCGCCGCCGAGGCGGTGTTGCGCGCGGGCGTCGACCCGGCGCGACTGGGCATGGGCACCGGTTGTCCCGCAATCGCCGACACGGTCGCCCTAACCAAGGGCATGCTCAGTCTTGGCATCACGCGAACGCTGTTGCTGCCACCCTACTACTTCGCCGGCATGTCAGGCGAAGGCATCGAGGACGCGTTCGCCGCTGTGTTGGACGGTGTGGCGGACGCACGGCTCAGCGCGTGCCTGTATCACATCCCGCAGGTCTGTGGAGTGCCGGTTCCAGCGGCGGTACTCGGCCGGCTGCGCACGCGCTACGGCGCGACCGTGTCGGGCGTGAAGGACAGCAGCGGCGACTTCGAAGCATTCCTCGGGTTCCGTGCCGCGGCGCCGGACGTCGCTGCCCTGGTGGGAGCCGAGGTGTTGATTGGACGCGCCGTCGCGGCCGGCGGCCAGGGAACGATCTGCGGCATGGCGAACCTCGTGCCTGCACTGGTACGCCGGCTGTTCCACGAGCCCGGCGCGCAGCAGGCCATCGAACAGGCATGCGCGCCGATCGACAGCATCCCCACGCTGAAGGCGGCATTGGCGGCGGTCACCGGCGAACCGATCTGGCGCAACGTCCGCCCGCCGCTGCGAGCCACCGACGCGGCCACCGGTGCGCACATCGCCGCAATGCTCGAATCAATGGAGCAACGACCTGCGGCGTGACGCGACGTAAGACATAGGGTACCGTTTGCAACGAAGGCGCAGCGCTCACATGGCGGTGCCCACGGAGGAGTTTCGGCATGTTTGAGCGGTTGGATCAGGCGCGCTCGCTGACCCACAACCAGATCAAGATCATCGGCGCCGCGATCATTGGCGATATGCTGGAATTCTTCGACTACTTCCTGATCGGCTTCGTCCTGGCGTTCATCATCAAGCCGTGGAACCTGACGTTCGGCGAGTCGGCGATCATCCTGCTGTCGTCCGGCGTTGGCGCGATCCTGGGAGCCTTCATCTGGGGCCGGCTTGCCGACGTGATCGGACGGCGCAAGGTCTTCATGGCAACTGTGCTGAATTTCTCGGTGGCCAGCGGCATCCTGGCGCTGACCCCGGAAAATGGCTGGGTGTTCCTGTCGACTTTTCGTTTCTTCGTCGGCTTCGGCGTCGGCGGCCTGTATGTCGTAGACCTGCCGCTGGTGCAGGAATTCGTGCCGGCCCGCTGGCGCGGCGCGATCGGCGGCCTGGTGACCGCCTGCATCCCCCTTGGCGTGATGTTGGCTTCCGGCATTGCCGCGTTTCTATCGCCCGAGATCGGTTGGCGCGGGCTGTTCGTGGTCGGACTGGCACCGGCGTTGTTCACGCTGCTGGTGCGCGCCTGGGTACCCGAATCACCGCACTGGTTGTTGAGCCAAGGCCGGCGCGAGGAATCCCGTCGCTCGCTCGCCTGGGCATTGCAGGTCCCGGCCGACTCGCTGCCGCTGCCGATCCAGGTCGAGGTTCCGGCAAAAACCAAATGGATCGAATTGTTCCGCTATCCCCGCAGCATGGCTGTGTCGTGGATGGCCAGTATCGGTGCGCAGACCGCTTCCTACGGCATCGGCCTGTGGGCGCCGACGCTCTTCGTCCTGCAGCTTGGTGTGACGCCGGCCTATGCTGCATATCTGTTCATCTGGGTGAAGCTCGCCGGCATTGCCGGTCGTGTCAGCTTCGCCTTCCTGGCCGACCTGTTCGGCCGCCGCAACACCGGCATGCTATGTGGCTTCGGCGCCGCCGCATGCGTCGCTGCGGCAGGCATCTGGCATAATGAGTTCGTCGGCGGCGTCTCGCTGTTCTGGCTGCTGATCGTGGTCGGCGACTTCTTCTACGACGGCGGCTTCGCTTTGATCGGGCCATACATGGCAGAGGTGTGGCCAACCCGGCTGCGCGCCACCGGCATGGGGTCGGCCTATGGATTTGGCGGCATCGGCAAGATCATCGGCCCACTTGGGCTGGCGCTGATCGTCGGCACGTCCAACGTGATCGAACCCAAGGCGACGCTGGCCGCGATCACACCGTCCTTCCTGTACTTCGCAGCCTGGCTGGTGCTGTGCGGCATGGCGTTCGCGCTGTTCGGCTTTGAGACCGGTCGCCGTTCGATCTCGGCGATCGACGGCGACCTGAGTGAGGATGCAGCACCGACTTCGGTTGGGCTTGCCGTGGAGACGCGCAAATGAGCGACATCGATTTCATCCAACGCGCACGCGACCTTGCGCCGCTGCTGACGGAAGCCGGCGACGAAATCGAGCAACGACGCGAATTGCCGGAACGGGTTGTCTCCGCGCTCATCGAAGGCGGTTTCTTCCGCATGCTGCAGCCGCGCTTCCTCGGCGGCGCGGAGTTGCGGCCGGTATTGTTCACCCAGGTGACCGAGGCACTGGCGCAGGCCAATGCCTCCGCCGCCTGGTGCGTCGGCCAGAACAACGGCTGCTCGACGACGGCCGCGTATCTGGATCCGGAAATCGCCCGCGAGATGTTCGGGCCGCCAACCGGGATATTGGCATGGGGTCCACCGGGCGCGCCGTACGAGGCGGTGCCGGTCGACGGCGGCTACCGCATCAGCGGCAAGTGGCGCTTCGCCAGCGGCTGCCATCACGCGAGCTGGCTCGGCGCGCACATGACTGTCGCCGGGACCGGCAAGGTGCGAACCATGCTGTTCCCCAAGTCCAGTGTGGAGATGCACGACATCTGGCACACGATCGGTCTGCGGGGGACTGCCAGCAACGAGTACGTGGTAAAGGACCTGTTCGTACCTCAGAGTTTCTCGACCTATCGGGACGCACCGGCGGAACGGCGCGAGCAGGGGCTGCTGTATCGTTTCACCAGCAACCAACTGTATTCCTGCGGATTCGCCGGAGTGGGGCTGGGGATCGCGCGCGCCACGATCAACGACTTCCTGGACCTGCCGGCCAACAAGGTATCGCGCGGCGCATCACGCCCGATGCGCGAGAACAACGTGGTGCAGTCACAGCTCGCACAATGCGAGGCGCGGTGGCGGTCGGCACGCGCTTTCCTGCACACCACCTGGGAGCAGGCCTGGCAGCATGTCGAAGCCACCGGCGCGCAAACCCCCGAAGACCGGGCGATGATCCGGCTGGCCTCGACCTGGGCGATCCAGCAGTCGCGCGAGATCGTCAATACGTTGTATCATGCCACCGGATCGATGGCCGTCTTCGAGGAGCAGCCGTTCGAGCAGCGTCTGCGCGACATCCACACCGTCGCGCAGCAGTCGCAGGGACGGCAATTGCACTACGAGTCGGTCGGCCAGATTCTGTTCGGCATGGAGCCGGAAAACCAGTTCTGACGGAGGAACAGCATGCCCGCGATGTCACTCAACCACTATACGATCCTGGCGCGCGACCTGGAGGCCACCAAGAACTTTTACACCGACGTCGTCGGCCTGTCGGTGGGCGATCGCCCTCCACTCGGCTTCCCGGGCTATTGGCTGTATTGCGGCGGCGTGCCGACAGTGCATCTGATCGGACCTCGTCCGGAGAACGAGCCCATTCCGGATGCCTCCGGGGATCCCGCGAAGACCGGGCGGCTGGACCATATCGCATTCTCCTGCGAAGGGCTGCAGGACATGAAGGCCAATCTGAGTGGCCACGGCATCAAGTTCGACGAGCGCGTGCTGCCGCGGCTGAACATGACGCAGTTGTTCTACTACGATCCGGACGGCATCGCGGTGGAGTGCAACTTCCCGCCGCAGGAGACGGTGGCAAGGTAAAACGGGCGCCGCCCCACCCGGACCCTCTCCCGCGGAGCGGAGGAGGGTCGGGGTGGGGGTGAAGCGGTCCCGCTACTCCGCCGCCAGCCTTCCCTCCGCCACGCGTTCCTTGATCGAAACGCGCCAGTGGGTGCGGTCCTCGTGCGGCGGATAATCGCCCGCCGCACGATGATATGAGCAGCGATTGTCCCAGATAACGATGTCGCCGACCCGCCACTTGTGGCGGTATTCGCCGTCCGGCTGGATCATGTAACCGGTAAGTTCCTCGATCAACTCGTCGCTCTCCTGCGGGCCGGCGCCCTGGATCGATTCGATCTTGCCGGGATCGAAATACAACGACTTTCGCCCGGTTTCCGAGTGCGTACGAATGAGCGGATGGAACACCGGCTGCCAGTCGCGATCCTCCTCGTTCAGCAGTTCCCGCTTCTTCTTGCGGCCGCCATAGGTGAACGCACCCATCACGCCGTCCAACCGTTGCTTCAGGCGCTGCGGCAACGCCTGGTACGCGGCATATCCGCTGGCAAACAGCGTGTCGCCGCCGATGCTGGGAATCGCCAGCGCGTAAAGCTGTGTGGCCTTGAAAGGCTCCGCATCGTACGCCCCGTCGGTGTGCCACCCCTCGGCGCCACGCCGATAGATCGTCTCGTTCAGCTTGCCATCGGCGTCGAATTTGTTGAACCCGAGCAGCGTGATTTCGGGAATTTCCGGATGTCGCGTACTCTTGGACGGATGCGGCACCACCACGCCCAGGCGGCGGCTGTAGCGGAGGAATTCCTCAATCGTCAGATCCTGGTCGCGCACCACCATGACGTTATGGTCAAGCCACGCCTGATAGATTGGCGCGAATCCCGCGTCATCCAGGGTCTTCACATCGACGCCGGTCACTTCGACGCCGATCTGTGGGCCCATGCGACGGATTTCAACCATGGCTACACCTCCACCATCATCTAACCGCTTCGCCGCGCAATGAAGTCCAGGGTCGCCTCGGCCGCGCGGTCGGCATGCGTCGCGGCAACATGGTAGGAATTGCCGGGCAGCACCAGCAGCTCTGAATCCGGAATCTGCTGCTGCCAGGCTCGCATTTCGTCAACCGAGCCGAGTCCGCTTTGCTCTGTTGTGATAACCAGCGTCGGGCAGGCGATCTTCGGCAGGTCGGCGCGGATGTCGGCGCAGGCGATCGTGCCCATGAAGCCGAGCTGGGTCGAAACCGCGGTGCGGCCCATGAACTTGGACCACCACTCGGCCCCTTCCGGCGGGAATGCGCTGCCGAGCCGGCTGCCCATATTCTGTCGCGCCCAATACTCGACACCATGCGTTTCGAAGTCGCGAATCAGGTCCGGCACCCTCTCGGCAGCGCCGATGCGCAATGGCGGCGGCGTACCGACGACGGTCAACGTGATGATCCGCTCGGGCCGGCGTGCGGCGAAGGCGCGGGCAATCGTGCCGCCGATCTTGGCGCCAACCAGGTGAAAGTGCTCCACCCCGATATGATCCATCAACGCGCAAAAGTCCGCGGCGAGCCGATCCATGGTCCACGGATAATCGCGCGACATCGCGGTGGATTTGCCGAAGCCGCGCATGTCGGGACGCACGACGCGGAAGTGTCGCGCCAGTCTGGGTACCCATGCATACCAGGCAAGCCCGCTCTCTGCATTGCCATGCAGCATCAGGATCGTCTGCGGCTCACGCCATGGATCGGTGAAGTCATCGACCTGAAAGTGCATGTCGAGATCGGGCGAGACCCGGCAGATGGCGATCTCAACCATGTCCCTCCTCCCTCCACCGCAACAAAAACCGTTCGCTCTGCTTCAGCAGTTCATGCAGCCCGGTGGCGATGATCATCAGCACGAACAGCGCCGCGAACACGCCACCGGTATCGTACTGTCCCGCCGCCGCTTCGATAAGATAGCCAAGTCCCTTGTTCGACGCCATCATCTCGCCCACCACCGCACCGATCAGAGCGTACGGGACGGAACTCTTCATGCCGGTGAATATCCAGATCAGTGCCGACGGCAGGATGACCTTGCGGACAATCTGGCTTCGCCGCGCGCCCATCAGCCGCAATACGTCCACCAGTTCGGCTTCCACTGCCAACGTCCCGGCGTAGGTATTGTAGAACACCAGGAAGAACACGACGAAGGTCGCCAGCACCACCTTCGACGTCAGGCCGACGCCAAACCACAGGATGAACAATGGCGCCAGCGCGATCTTCGGCAGGCTGTAGAATGCGACAATGAACGGATCAAGTACAGCCGCCAGCCTTCGGTTGAGGCCAAGCGCCAGCCCGACGGCGACGCCTGAGACTGCACCAAATGCAAAGCCCATCACCGTCTCGGTCAGCGTTACTTCGACATGCAGCCAAAGCTCGCCGGTGGCGATCCACTCACCAAGCTGACGCCAGATTACCGACGGGCTGGAGATCCAGAACGGCTTGATCAGGCGGCCACTGGCGTACTCCCAGAATCCCAGCCCGACGATGATGATGCCGAGGCGCCACGCCCACACCGTCAGCCATTCATTGCGCGCCACCGGCCGCTCATCGCCAAGCTCGGGCTCCCGCAGTTCGAGCGGGACCGCACCTGGCGTGGCATCGGCGTCGGACATCGCTCAGTTCACCCTGACATCGCCACGGACGCTGGCTTCGAGATACGACCATAGCCGATCGTGCAGTTCACCGAAATGCGGGTCGAAGCGGATACGGAACACATCGCGCGGCCGCGGCAGAGCGACTGTCTCGACCGCACGGATGCGGCCAGGTCGCGCCGAGAAGACCGCCACACGATCCGCCAGCGTCAGCGCCTCGGCAAGGTCATGGGTGACAAAGACGATGGTCTTGCGTGTGCCGGTCCACAGCTTCAGCAGTTCGTCGTGCATCACCAGGCGAAGCTGCGCATCCAGCGCGCCGAATGGTTCGTCCATCAGGATGGTTTCCGGCTCGTAGGCCAGCGTGCGCGCCAGGCAGGCCCGCCGCCGCATGCCGCCGGACAACTGCGCGGGATAGGACTTCTCGAACCCGGACAGGCCCACGCGGTCCAGCCAGGCATGCGCCGTGCGATGGCGGTCGGCCCGCGATTCGCCCCGCAGCTCCAGCGCGATCGCCACGTTGTCCTCCACCGTGCGCCAGGGCAGCAGCGTGTCGCGCTGCGTCAGGTAACCGACATCGGTGTTGGGACTTCGTACCGGTGCGCCGCGATAGAACACCTGGCCGGCAGATGGCGCCAGCAGTCCCGCCGCCATGTTCAGCAGCGTTGACTTGCCGCAGCCGCTCGGGCCGACCACCGCGAGGAACTCGCCTTGCTGCACGGTTAGGTTGACCTGCTCGCATGCAATCACAGCGCCGGCGCGGCTGAGGAACCTGCGGCCGACATTGCGGTACTCGATCAGTGGTTCGTCGCTCAATGCGCCAGTTCCTGCATGGCCTTGCGCACAAATGATGCATCAACCGCGTCGGCGTATGGCACCGCAGCATTGTTGTTCGCCGGCAGCACGGATTTTTCGAATTCTAATTCCTTCGCGTAGCTGACCTCGGTGATGTCCGGGCTGGTGGGGAAGGCCGGCAGATAGGTATGCCAGGCCGCTTCAAAAGTCCCGTCATCCATCTCCTTCAGGAACGGCCGCGTCGCGCGCTTCGCAGCATCCGGATCGCGCCCGATCAGCAGTGTCGCGCGGGTGATGGCGCGGGCCATGGCAGTCGTGATCTCGGGATGGGCCTTGTTATAAGAGGCCAGGCCATAAAGCATCCCGTAGCTCACGCCTGCGAGTTGTGGAATGTCCTTCAGCCGATCGATAACATCGACCGTCAGCCCCTCGCGATTTGTCAGCACATCGACCGGCGGCAGGCATGAACATCCATCAACCCGGGCGCCCCTGATGGCCGCAACCTGATTGCTGACGCCGCCGAGTGGCACAATCTCCAGGTCGTGGTCGGGGTCCATGCCGACACTGCGGAACAGGAAGCGCATGAAAAGATCGGACGTGGCGCCGGGCGTGGTGATGCCAATCCGCAGCCCCTTCATCGCCTGCAGCCGATCCTTCAGCGGCTTGTCCAGTGTCAGTCCGCGCTGCTTGGCGATGTCAGCGTTCACTGCCAGCGGTCCCTGGAACAATGACAGCGTCGCGAGCGCACGCACATCGTCCAGTCCGCGCCGATGCGCCATGATGCCATCGAACAGCACCGAGGCAGAGAACTGGCCGCCGCCCCCCACCAGCCCGGTCATCGCCTTCGGACCGCCACCCGCGAGCACCACATCGAGCGCGATGCCTTCGTCTTGGAAATAGCCTGCCGTCTGGGCGACCATCAGCGGCACGAAGTTGAAGCTGAGGCTGCTCTGCACCAGCGTAACGTGGGTGAGCTCCTTCGCCTGTGCGGATGTGGCGCCAGACCATGCAAGCGCAAAGGCAATCCACAGCGCGATGGTCCGGCGCATACTTCCTCCCAAGTGCTTATTTGCGCACATGGACCGTAGTGAACGGGCCATGCGGGGTCAAATCCACGAATCACCATCGTAATTGGCGCTCCCGACCGTCATTCTCATGACCGCGAGAATGACGATCCGGGGTGGTTGTGAACTCCGCGCTGGTGGCTCTGGGGTTAAATTGGCAGCGTGGCGATGGTCATCCTATAGTGGCGGCAGGCCAGTGGCGGGAGTATCTCATGCATCTGTTCAACCAACATGCGATCAAGGATTTCGCCGAAGCCGCGGCGAAGATCCCGGTCATCGACTACGGCCCATATTTCGCCGGCGAACCGGGCGCGCTGGAGCGCCTAGCGCGAGACGTACGCCGTGCCTGCGAGAATATCGGTTTCCTCTACGTGCTGAACCACGGCGTGCCACAGGAGGTGATCGATCGTGGCTTCGCCGCCTCGCACCGCTTCCATGCGCTGCCGCTGGAGCAAAAGCTGAGGCTGCGGCTGAACGAGAACAACATCGGCTACATGCCGATGAACGCCTCGGTGCAGGCCGCGTCGCAGGTGCACAAGGCGACGAAGCCCAACCAGAACGAGAGTTTCTTCATCAGTCACGACCGCGGTCCGGATCATCCAGAGGTCCGTGCAGGCATTCCGCTGCGTGGGCGCAACCAGTGGCCCGATGGACTGCCGGGATTGCGCGAGGACATGATGGGGTATTTTCAGGCATTGCGCGGCATGTGTGACCGCATGCTGCCGGCCTTCGCGGTGGCGCTCGACATGCCGGAGGATTTCTTCGCGCCATATTTCGCCAATGAAGGCCACGCCAATCTGCGCTTCCTGCACTATCCGCCGCAGGAGGACATGAGCGAAAACACCTTCGGTACCGCGCCGCACACCGACAACAGCTTCATGACCGCACTGGCGCGCACCGACGTGCCTGGGCTGGCCATCCGTTTGCCGACCGGCGAGTGGTTCCCTCCGCCGGTGATTCCGGGAACATTCCTGGTCAACCTCGGCAACATCATGCGGCGCTGGTCGAACGACCGGTTCCTGTCCACGCCGCATGGCGTGATCAATGAATCCGGGACCGATCGCTACTCGATCGCGTATTTCCATAGCCCAAACCCGGAATGCACGATCGAATGCCTGCCGAGTTGCGTATCCGCCGACAACCCACCGCGCTATCCGAAGGCAGTGTACCGCGACCTGGTACTCGAATTCTATCGCGCGAACTACTTTCACCAACGCGGCCACAAATCCGCGGCCGCAGCGCTTGCGGGTGCGGCCGACTGATCAGGGGAAAACGATACAATGCAAGCCTATGAAGCGATTGCGCAGTCACTCATTGCTGAAGGCGTCACGGATTTCTTTGGCCTGATGGGCGACGGCAATATGTGGCTGTGGGGTGCCCTGTGCCGCAATCCCTCGGTCAAGCCGTACAATGCGCGTCACGAGTCCATGGCGGTGTCGATGGCTGATGGCTACAGCCGCACCACCGGCAAGATCGGCGTGGCGATGGTGACCTGCGGGCCTGGCCTGACGCAATGCGGCACATCACTCATCGCAGCCTATCGTGGCAAGACGCCGCTCGTGCTGATCGCCGGCGAGATTGAGGCTGGGGCCAAGAACAAGACCCAGTCGATGGATCAGCGGCGGTTCGCCGAAGCGAGCAGCGCGCGATTCTTCACCATCTCCAGCCTGGACAATATGGCAGAAGAGATTGCCGAGGCATTTTATGCCGCGCGCACGGGCCGTGGACCGATCGTGCTGAACTTGCCGATGGGTCTGCAGGAGGAATCCTTCGATTGGGACTACGAATATCGCCCGTCCACCGATTTCCTGGCGCCCCGGATGGAAACACCCAGCGCCGACCTGCTGGCCCCGGTGATCGAGAAGCTGATCGCCGCGGAGCGTCCGGTGATCATCGCCGGCCGTGGTGCCAGGGCGTCGGGCGCGAAGGACGAGATCATCAAGCTGGCGGACCGCGTCGGTGCCCTGCTTGCCACATCGCTACAGGGTAAAGGCTATTTTGCCGGACATCCCTGGGACATCGGCATTGCGGGCGCGTTCGCATCGGCGCCGTCGGAGCAACTGCTGGCTGATGCCGATTTCGTACTCGGCGTAGGCGCTGAGCTTGGCTATTACACGACCGAAGGCGGACTGCTGTTCCCATCGGCTGAGGTCGCCCGCATCGACATCAAGCCGATGCCGGAGGAGATCGGCGTGATTCCCGGCTTGTATGTGCAAGGTGATGGACGCAAGGCGGTCGCTGCCATCAACGAGGCGCTGGAAGCACGTCAGGTTCGCAAAGAAGGGCTGCGCACCGCGGCAACCAAGGCGGTACTCGATGCCCCGCCGCACCGGTTCGATGCGCCGCACGACGGCCTGGATCCTCGTGCCCTTGCATGGAATTTGGGCGCTGCCCTGCCGAAGGGCGCACTGTTCACCTGCGGTGCCGGCCATTTCTTCTCATGGGTCGCGATGTACTCGCCGCTGCGGGAGGGCGTCGAAATCCAGTACTCCTACGGCTTTGGCGCGGTGGGCCAAGGGATCGGCGTAGCGATCGGCACTGGCGCGGGCAATCCCGGTCGTCAACACGTCACGGTCGAGGGCGACGGCAGCCTGATGTTCAACATCCAGGAGTTGGAAACAATCGTCCGCCACAAGATGCAAATGGTGCTGGTGGTGTGGAACGACGCCGGCTACGGCGCGGAAGTGCACAAGCTGGTGGCGAAGGGCTTCGACGAGAAACTGGCGCAATGGGAGTCGCCAAATTTCGTAGCCCTGGCCAAAGCATTTGGCGGTGATGGCGTTCTGCTGCGAGACTCATCGGAGCTTGGTGACGCGATTGCCGAGGGCCTGCGCAAGGGCGGTCTGTTCCTGATCGACGCGCGCGTTTCGCCGACCACGCCGACCGAACCGTACGCCAAGGTACATTTCGGCCGTGAGAGCCACGCCCCGCTGCTGCGCCCGGTCGGATAAACGATGCACTTCGAGGGTGAGTTCAGGGTCCCCGGCAAGGCGGAAGAGGTGATCCGTCGCTTCGCCGACGTGCCGCGCATGGCGCGCTGCATGCCGGGCGCGGTCCTGGAACCGCAGACCGAGGATGGTGCCTGGCCGGGCGCCATGGTGGTGGCGTTCGGGCCGAAGAAGATCAACTTCAAAGGTCGCGTGACCTGCGAGTTCGATTTCGCCGCAAGGACCGGATCGCTACATGGCCGTGGCACCGCAGATATGCGGGCAGCACGGATCGGCGTGAAGGTTGCATTTGCGCTGCGCGACGATCCGGCGGCAGCAACGCCAACGACAATCGTTGCGATCACCTCGGATGCGGAACTGGGTGGTGTCCTGGCGGATTTTGCCCGTACTGGCGGCATCGCCGTCGCGAATGTCATCATGCAGGATTTCGCCCGTCGTGCGGCGGAAGAATTCGCCTCCGATACACCGGCACCGCAACAGGCTGCGACACTACAGGCCGCGCCGGTACCTCTCTCTGCACATTTGCTGTTGTGGCAGGTCCTCAAAGCCAAGCTGACGCAGTTCGCACGCTGGATCGGCGTGGTACGGGCATGATGGCGACGGACGCGGACTATGTGGTGATCGGAGCCGGTTCGGCCGGCTGCGTCGTCGCCGCCCGGCTGAGCGAGACCGGTGCGCAGGTGACGCTGCTCGAGGCCGGCCCGCGCGACTGGCATCCGATGATCCACATTCCCGCCGGCGTGCTGAAACTGCTGCACCATCCTGTGGTGAACTGGAACTTTAGCGCTGACGCTGGACCAGGCACCGCGAACCGGCCGATCCACTGGCCACGTGGCAAGGTGCTTGGTGGATCGAGTTCGATCAACGGCATGCTGTACGTGCGCGGCAATCCAGCCGATTTCGACGGCTGGGCGCAGATGGGTTGCCGGGGGTGGAGCTTCGACGATGTGCTGCCGTATTTCCGCAAGTCAGAACATTATGTGCAGGGTGGCGATGCGGAGTTTCGCGGCAAAGGCGGCCCGCTGAAGGTCGAGGACTATCGAACCATTTTGCCCCTGACGCATCGCTTTGTCGAAGCCGCGAAGCAGGCAGGCTTTGCCTTCAGCCACGATTTGAATGGCAGGATGCAAGAAGGTGTCGGCTATTCGCAAATGACACGTAAAGGCCGCTTCCGCGGTTCGACCGCGCAGACCTTTCTCGCCGAAGCCAAGGGACGTGCGAATCTGCGCGTCGAGACTGACGCCTTGGCAACACGCCTGCTGCTCGAGGGCAAACGTTGCGTCGGGGTCGCATTTCGCCAGCGTGGACAGGAGCGCGAAATTCGTGCAACGCGCGAAATCATCCTGTGCGGCGGCGCAGTCAATTCGCCGCAGTTGCTGCAGATTTCCGGTATCGGTCCGGCGGACCATCTGCAAGCGATCGGCGTGCCGGTGGTGCATGATCTGTCCGGCGTGGGCGGCAACCTGCAGGACCACTACGTGGTGCGCGTGTCGCATCGAGTGAAGAACGCGGTGTCGATCAACCAGCTTGCTCACGGCATGCGTCTGGCGGCGGAAGCCATGCGCTTTGCGACCACCGGCCGGGGCGCCCTGACATTTGGCGTGACCAGCGCTCAGGTGTTCTGCCGATCCCGGGAAGGACTTGCCAGCCCTGACCTGCAACTGCTGTTCACGCCGGCAAGCTACGACGCGGCACGGTTCGGCCATTTGGAACGCGTGCCAGGGATGACCGTCGCGGTATGCCCGGTTCGCCCGGATAGCCGAGGCACGATCATGGCGCGCTCTGCTGATCCGTTCGCGGCGCCGATCATCGCGCCGAACTATCTATCGGACCCGAACGATCAGCGCGTGCTGTATGCCGGGGTGCGAATCACGCGGCAGATCTTCGCTTCGCCTGCGCTGGCCCAGCATAGCGTCGAGGAAACCTTGCCGGGAGCCGCCGTCCTTTCGGATGATGCCCTGGCGGACTACGCGCAGCGCTTCGGCACGACAATTTACCACCCTGTCGGCACCTGTCGGATGGGCGAAGGTCCCGGTGCTGTTGTCGACGCCCGGTTGCGCGTGCACGGCATGGGCGGCTTGCGGGTTATCGATGCGTCGGTGATGCCGACGCTGACCACCGGCAACACCAATGCACCCACCATCATGATCGCCGAAAAGGGTGCTGCGATGATTCGCGAGGATGCAGCCGCCTAATCGGCAACCGGCCAGCCACGCTGTTGATAGGCGCCGTCCCAGAACAGCCACTCGTGTTGCGTGCAACGAATGAATGCGGTCATCATGCGCGACCGAATTGCCGGCGTTGTCGCCGCCGCCGCACGATCGGTGATGCCGATCACGCTACGCACCGCTTCGCCGAACCCCTCGTCCGCGTAGGTATCGATCCAGGCGCGGTATGGGTTATCGACGGCGGAACGTTTCGCGATTCTGCTGCCTACATCCCAGTATATCCAGAAGCACGGCAGCAGCGCTGCAATCAGAACCTCCCAAGGATCATGATAAGCCGTCGCTAGCAGGAAGCTTGTGTAGCCCAGACAGTCGGGCGACGGCTCTGCGTCCGACAGCCGCGCGGGATCGACCCCGAACTCGGTCAGGTAGCGCTCATGCAGCGCCTGCTCCACCGCAACCGCCTCCAATGCACATGACCCGAATGCGCGCAGCGTCGTCGCGTCGGGGCCTTTCGCACCGGCGATGGCAAGCACCCGCGAATACTGCCCCAGATATATCGCATCCTGCACAATGTAGCCTTGGAAACGCTCGCGGCTGAGCGTGCCGGCTGCCAGTTCAGTGTTGAACTTCAGTTCGTCGATCGCCGCACGCAGGCGGGAAGTGCGCTGCCAGGCTGTCTCGGAGAATGACGTCATTTCGCAGTATCCTTCGCCCAGAGTGCATGGAAGTGATGCACTGGCCCGTGGCCGCTGCCAACGGTCAGGCGATCGCTCGCAGCCAGGGCGCCCGAGAGATACGCCTTCGCCTGTCGTGCAGCGTCCACCATGCCGAGGCGCGGCAACAATGCCGCAATGGCTGCAGACAGCGTGCATCCCGTGCCGTGCGTATTCTTGGTGGCGATGCGGCGGCCTGCAAGTTCCGTCACCATTTGACCGTCGAACAACAGGTCGGTGCTGTCATCGCCGGTCAGATGACCACCTTTGAGCAGCACGAATTGCGATCCAAGTCGATACAGATCGCGCAGCGTCCTGCGCATGTCGGCGAGCGAGGTCGGCATCGGGCCGGCAACCAGAACGGCCGCCTCAGGCAAATTGGGTGTGATCACCTGCGCCAGTGGGATCAGTCGATCGCGGACCGCGGCGATAGCATCCTCTTGCAGCAGCCTGTCGCCACTTTTGGCCACCATCACCGGGTCCAGCACAATATTTTTCGCCGCATGATGGCGCAACCGTTCAGCGATCACCGTTGCCACGCCAGCGGTTGCCACCATGCCAATTTTCACGGCGTCTACGCGGACGTCTGCGAAGATTGCATCGATCTGATCACCAACGAATGCCGGATCCACAACCTGAAATGACCGCACGCCACGCGTATTCTGCGCCGTCAGTGCCGTGATCACCGACATCCCATACGCGCCCAGCGCGGAAAACGTCTTCAGGTCCGCCTGAATGCCCGCGCCTCCGCTCGGGTCGGAACCGGCGATCGTCAGCGCATTGGCGATCATGCTGCGACCGCTGGCTGCACTTGCGGCAGGCGCGGCAATACCTCGGTGGCGAACAGCCGGATGCTCTTCTCGGCTTCCACATGCGTTAAAAAGCCCGAGCGGCCGATAAAGATCAGATGGCCGAATCCGTCCAGTTCCGCATAGCAATCCATGATCTGCTGGTAGACCGTGTCCGGCTTCCCGGCAAACATCAGCTTCTGCGCGATTGCCTGTTCGGCCGTCATGCCCAACAGCGCGTCGGCCGGCCGAGCCGCCGCCTGCGCGCCGGTGCGGTAGAGCCTGGGCGCCAGCTCCGGCGGTGTGCGGCCAGGCAAAAACTTTGAAAATTGCGGCGCCTGTTTCAGGCTGGTGTTGAGGAACCACAGCAGCTTGCTGCCGACGCGCACGCCCTCCTCGTCCGTATCGCCGACATACACGAACGCCGTGTAGGCGAAACGATCCAGGCCTGGCGCCGGCAGCCCGGCCTCCACACGCGCCTGCCGGTAGGCGGCCCAGGCACGCTTGGTGCCTTCCGTCCCGCGCAGCACAAGCGCGTTGACCATACCGCGCCGACCGAGCTCCGCCGATGTTTCCGGATCGCCGGTCGCTGCCCATAGCGGCGGATGCGGACGCTGATAACACGGCGGCCAAATGTTCACGTGGCGATGCGTAAAGTGCTTGCCCTCCCAACTGAACGGGCCTTCATGGCTGGTCAGCGTCTTCCGGATCAGATCGATCGCCTCCCAAAACCGCTCGACGATACCGACGGGATTTGCATTGCCGGACAACATCTCGCTGTCGCCCGACTTGACGAAGCCGATCTCCAACCGGCCGCGCGAGATCACGTCGGCCATCGCGTACTCCTCGGCCACACGTACTGGATCACGGCGCACAGTGATCAAGGTGCCCTGGCTCAGAATGCGAACCTTGCTGGTCTGCCGCGCGATGATGCCAAGGATCAACGGGCTGGCGCCGTACAGGCTGTTGATGCCCGCGTGATGCTCGATCGAGACGATGTTCACACCGAGATCGTCGCACAGCAGATGTTCGTCCAGGCATTCATGGAACAGATCAGCGGCGATCTTCGGATCACAGTACTTGTTCGGCAGGCTGCCACGCACCGAGTCGGCGCGATCCAGCACTTCCTGCGGGACGAACGGATAGGTGTTCTCGCAATGATACCAGGCCTGCATGCTGTCTCCTTCCCGCTAGTGCGCGGCTGAGCGGATGGCACGCCAGACGCGTTCCGGCGTGGCCGGCATTTCAATGTGCGACACACCAAACTCGGCCAGTGCATCGACGATGGCGTTGACAACGGCGCCCAGTGCCGGCGTTGTGCCACCCTCACCGGCCGGTCGGATGCCGAGTGGATGTGTCGGCGATGGCACCTCACTGAGCTCGGTGGTGAAGAATGGCACGTTGCTCGCGCGCGCGATGGCGTAATCCATGAACGAGCCCGACAGCAACTGGCCTGACTCAGGATCGTAGCAGCAGTGTTCCATCAAGGCCTGCCCTATGCCATGCGTGATCCCGCCCTGCACCTGGCCATGCACGATCATTGGATTGACGGCACGCCCCACGTCGTCCACCGCCGAATAGCGCACGATTTCAACAACACCGGTATCCGGATCGACCTCGACTTCGCACACGTGACAGCCATAGGGAAATGCGGCCAGCGGTATCGTCTCGTCGCCGACCGCGTCCAGCTTGCCGCGCAGATCGTCCGGCAGGTCGTTGCGCTGCGCCGCCGCTGCGGCAACTTCGAAAATACCGATGGAGCGATCGGTGCCTGTCACCGTGAACCGGCCGGCGGAGAATTCCAGGTCTGCTGCGCCAACTTCCAGCACGTGGCTGGCAATTCGCATGCCCTTGGCGATGATCGCCTCGGATGCGCGGAGCATCACGATGCTGCCCAGTCGCAGCGCGCGCCCCGAATGCGAGCCGCCGCCGACCGAGACGCGATCCGTGTCGCCGGTGACCAGCAGCACACTGTCGATCGGTACGCCAAGCCATTCGCCGACCAGTTGGGCAAAACTGGTTTCATGACCCTGGCCACTGGAAACAGTGCCGATAACCACCTCCACGGCGCCTTCCGGCTGCACGGTGATCTCGGCCCGCTCGCGCGGCACGCCGGTTGCGGTATCGACGTAATTCGCCATGCCAATGCCGCGATATTTGCCGCGTGCCTTCGCCTCAACTCGGCGCGCCGGAAAGCCGGACCACCCGCCGAGCCTCACCACGCGATCCATCACCTCGTGATAGGCACCGCTGTCGTAGACCATGCCGAACGGATTGCGATACGGCATGGCGGTTTCAGCCACCAGGTTGCGCCGGCGCAGCTCGACGCGATCAAAGCCACATTGCCGCGCCGCCAGATCGATCAACCGTTCCATGACGAACATCGCCTCCGGTCGGCCGGAGCTTCGATAGGGTCGCGTCGAGGCGGTATTGGTCAGCACGGCGCGCGCACGGAAATGCACGGCCGGGATGTGGTAGATGCTGCTCATGATCTCGACGCCCTTCTGCAGCGGGCCGAAGGCGATCGGATACGCACCGTTATTGACCATGTTGTCGCCGCGCAGCGCCAGGAAATTCCCTGCCGCGTCCAATGCCAGCTCCGCATCGCAGGTCAGGTCGCGCGCCTGATAGTCGCAGAGAAACGCCTCGCTGCGCTCGCAGGTCCATTTCACCGGTCGCCCGACCCGGCGCGCCGCCCAACAGACCAAGGCGAATTCCGGATTGGAGGCGCCACGGGTGCCGAAATTGCCGCCGACGTCGTGCATCACCATGCGCACCTGTTCGTCAGCGACGCCCAGCACCACAGCCATGTCATGCCGAGGGCGTACTGCGCCGCCGGCGCCGGCATGCAGCGTGTATTGGCCGGTCGATGGGTCATATCCACCAACCGCCGCGCGCGGTTCCATGGTGACGCCGGCGATGCGCTGCACCCATGTGCTGAACGACACGACATGCGCCGCCGATGCGAAGGCAGCCGCGGTGGCGCGCGCATCACCGACTTCGGCGTCCAGGCAGACATTGGTCGCGGAGTCGCTACGTACCCGTACGGCGCTCGGCGCGACGGCATTGCGTGCCTGGGTCACCGCGCCGAGCATCGCGTAGTCCACTGCCACCAGTTCCGCGGCATCCTTCGCCGCGGCGGCACTGGTGGCGACAACCATGGCGACGATCTCGCCAATGTGGCGCACCTCGTCGGCGGTGATCGGAAAGTGCGGCGGGATGTAGGGCTCGGATCCATCCTTGTTCTCGAGCTGGATGTCGGCGGGGCTGCCCATCCGCACCGCGTGCGGTATCGGCTGCAATCCATCCGACAGCAGATCACGACCGGTCAGCACCGCAAGCACCCCAGGCGCGGCACTCGCTGTCTCGGTGTCGATCGAGCGAATGTGCGCATGCGCGTGCGGCGAGCGGACCATGACCGCGAACGCCTGGCCCGCAGCATTGACGTCGTCGCTATACCGCCCCTGGCCCGTCAGCAGGCGCAGGTCTTCCCGGCGACGGACCGACTGTCCGATCCCGGTGCCGGTGGGGCTCAAGGACATCGGCTCCTCCCAAGCATCAAGCCAGGCTTAATGCTATGAGCAGGTCGCGATTGCGATCAAGGCGCCGGTCACTCGCCGCAGAGGCCACTCATGATATCGCCATGCAATGCCGCAACCTCGCGTTGGACCGCGTCGAGGAACGGTGACAGCCCATAGGCAAGGATTTCATCGATCGTCTGGTTGCCCAGCATCGATTGCAGATCGTCCAGCCGTTCCAGTGCCGGCACGCAGCCGCGCAGGTGATATCGGATGCGTAACTGGTTCAGGTGCCAGTCCAGCTGAGCCACGTTCAGCCCGGCCGATCGGGGGAATGCACCATTCAGCAACAGGAACCCGGCCACCTCCCGCGGCACGTAGCCATGCGGATATTCGCGGCGATATGCATGGTAGCCCGCAGCAGCACGCAGCAATGCGTTCCATTCGCCGGCGTCGATCACGGCATCGGTAGCGGCCGACGGCAACAATGCATTGAACTTCGTATCGATCAACCGGGTGATCTGATCGGTACGCTCCAGGTGCCGGCCCAGCATGTAGAAGTGCCAGCATTGGTCCCGATAGAACGTGCCCTCGGTGATGCCGCCGTGCGCCTGGACGCCCTCCTTCAGCATGGCGCAGACCGTCGACAGACTTTCCGGCGCCACATCCGCCTCGCCCAGCGTGCGGATACGACCGTGGAACACGTTGAGCTGCAGCCACATCTCGGTGGAGATCAGTGCACGCAGCGTGCGGGCATTCTCGCGCGCGCAGGCGATCGCCGTCTGAACAGACGTGGAATTGGTCGTGTCCAGCAGATAAAATCGCGAGACGCTGGTTGCGTCGGCATGGTCATGTTCGGCGAAGAATGCCGCGCCGTCGCCGTTGATCCGCAGCAGCGACAGCCAGTTGCGGTCTGCATCCCCCTCGTTGGCGAAGGTCTTGGTGACGTCGAGCAGGCGCGCCGTGTTCTCGATCCGCTCCATATAACGCGCCAGCCAGAGCGCACTGCCGGCATGGCGCGCGATCAGATGCTTGCTGACGGATACCGCATCGCTCATGCCAGTACCCAGGTATCCTTGGACCCGCCGCCTTGCGATGAATTGACCACCAGGGAGCCGGGCCGCAGCGCCACACGTGTCAGGCCGCCCGGCAGCACCCAGGTATCGCGCCCGGTCACCGCAAAGGGCCGCAGATCGATGTGCCGAGCGTTGACGCCGTCGTCGCACAGCGTCGGGCTGACCGACAGTTTCACCATCGGCTGGCTGATATAATTCGTCGGATTGTCCTTTAGCCGGTGGCGGAATTCCTCCAGTTCGGCCCTGGCTGCATGCGGGCCTATCAGCAGGCCGTAGCCACCGGATTCCGCGACGGGCTTCACCACCAGTTCGTGCAGATGATCCAGTGTATACAAAAGTCCATCCGGCTCGGCGCATATGCGCGTGTCAACGTTCGGCAGGATCGCGTCCTCGGACAGGTAGTAGCGGATGATGCGCGGCATGTAGGCATAGATCGCCTTGTCGTCTGCGACACCCGTGCCGACCGCATTGGCGATAGCCACCGCGCCCCGGCGCCAGGCCTCCATCAGGCCGCGAACCCCCAGTGCACTGTCGGGACGAAATGCATCGGGGTCGAGGAAATCGTCGTTCAGCCGCCGGTAAATGGTGTGCACCGGCGCCAGCCCAGCAGTGGTGCGCATCCAGACGCAGCCATCCTCGACCAACAGGTCCTGCCCCTCGACCAGCGGAACGCCCATCTCGCGCGCCAGGAAGACATGCTCGAAATAGGCGGAGTTGAAAATGCCAGGCGACAGCAGCACCACTTGCGGATCCATCACACCGGCCGGCGCGATGTCGGTCATCGCTCGGTGCAGGCGGAGTCCGTATTCGTCCACACCACGTACGTGCAGCCCGGCCATCAGGTCGGACACGACGCGCAGCGACATGTGGCGATTCTCCACCACGTAGGCGACGCCGGACGGGGTGCGGGCATTGTCCTCCAGCACCAGAAAGCGTCCCGTCTCGTCGCGGATGATATCGGTACCGCAGACATGCACATAAGTGCCGAATGGTGGGTCGAAGCCGATCATCGCCTGGCAGTACCCGGAGTTGCCCAGCACAAGTTCCCGCGGAACGACGCCGTCGGCGAGGATCTTCCGCTCGTGGTAGACGTCGTGCAGAAACAGGTTCAGTGCCCGCACGCGCTGGATCACGCCGGCTTCCAGGATGCGCCACTCCTCGGCGGTGATCACACGCGGAACCAGGTCGAAAGGCAGGATGCGGTCGATCGCCGTGGCGTCGGAATAGACGGTGAAGGTAATGCCGCGCTCCAGCAGGTCGCGTTCCGCATCGGCGGCCCGGTGCCGCAAGGCGTCGATCGGCAGTTGGCGAAGGCGATCCAGCAACAGCGACAAGGCGGGGTTTGACGGCTGGCCAGGCCGGAGCATCTCGCAGAACCAACTGCCCGGGTCGTACGCTGCCAGAACGCCGTCTTGTCCCATCCATTGCTCCCGATCGGACCGCCCCGCCCGTTCGGGTATCTTGCACGTTTCGTGCCGCGTTGCCACGACTTAACCGGGTTGCCCCGCCCTGCCTGCCAGGGCGCCAAGGATGCTCATTCCGCAGACGGCGCCTGCCTGTTCGATGAGCATCCAGCAACTGAAGAGAAACGACCGGTAGGGTCGGAGCCGCTCTCCGCTTCAGGTACTGATCTCCGCGTTTACATGAAATCCTTGTCTGGCCGGAAATTGTACTCGCCATGCACGCTGCATCGCGCTCAGCATGGACTTCACATCAGGCAGTGGCTGCATGTTGACGGATGGCGCGAAGGTGGGTGACGTGATCGCGCCACTGAACGCCACGACACCCTCGCCAAACGCATAAGCAGTGTCGCCATAGGCAAATTTGTAATCACGACTGAACTTGAGCACGTCCTCGATCGCCTGCCAGTCCAGGTTGGCTCCGAAGGTTTGCACCGAATCGGTGGTCGTGGCTGATCCAGAGCACGATGTAGCCGGTGCCCGTTGGGCTGGTATTGATCGCCGATGTGGTGCTGCTCTCGTACACGCTGCTCTGGTCATAAAAGATCTGCTGGTCGCTCTAATAGGCGTGTGCGCTGACCGACGTCGTGAGTTGTTGCACAGTCCATAGGTGCCATTGGGATCAGTGCCGTTGGAGAACTTGGCCACCAGAGACGCGCCGACGTTGTCGGTGGGGAGACGCATCCAGCAAGGCCTTGACTTCGTCGTGCTTGCGCGATGCATCGAAGGACATCACGCGGTTGGCCGGTTCAGCGTTGCCGCCGGCCACATTCGCCAGCGACCACCACGCATTGGTCTGGTAATTGAGGGCCACGCGATCCTGTTGGCCATAGCTCAGCGCGCCGAATACGCCATCGAGCATCTCGCTGCGTACCTTCGCGGTGATCCTATTGGACGTCACCGGCGAAGCATTCGCGTAGGTCCGATAGGTTGAATCGAGCGTTTCGTTCAGCGTCACCTTGGTTTGCGGCAGAATACGATGGCTGGCTTCCGCAGTGACGATCTGGTGCTCGTAGCTGAACGGCAGGTTGTCGTAGCTGAACGACGTGTTGGCGGCGCTGACCGGATAAGCCAGGTAGAGGTTTCGCGGGCTCTGGTTGTCACGATTGTCGATCTTACAGGCAAGCCGTACGTCCAGCTTCGGCAGCGGCTGCATGGTCAGTGCAAGATTGCCGAATGTCGTCTGGACCAGGCCGTCGAAGCCGGAACGCGACAGCGTCGGCGACGCGATATTGGTGTTGCCGATCCCAGGCTGGAACGCGTCGTTCTGCAGTTGCACGCCATAGGCAAAGTTGGCAGTCAGTCGCGTGGTTGGCGTAATATTATAGCACTGGTGAGTGCGGTTGGCTTGGCGGCGCCCGTGCCGGCGGTGGTACCGATCAGCCAGCCGAAAAGACCGTGCCAGGCCAACCGGCCGCCAACGACTCGGCAAACCGGCTTACCCGCGATTCTATCTGCTGTTCGGCCAGCGAGCCGAAACCGAGCAGGACTGCCCGCACGGCAGAATCGCTAAGCCTGCGATCGCCCCCGGGCACCGCTGCCTCGAGACCACCCTGGCGGGCGAGGTCGGCGAGCGCAGCCGGTGAGCCATATCCGGTCGGCGGAAACCACGTCAGGTGCAGGCCTGCACCGCCGCCCCAGATCGGCGTGGCATCGCCGAAATGGCGTCGCAGCGCGGTCGTGAGTGCATCACGTCGGCTCGCATAGGCCTTGCCCAACCGGTGAACATGTCGCGCGTAACCGCCGCTGACCAGGAACTCGGCCAGCGCTGTCTCCTCCAGCCAGCGCGGACTGTTGTCGATCTGGCGCCGTGCGGCGAGTGCGGCGCCGATCAACCGGTGGGGCACCACCATATAGCCGAGGGTGAGCCAGGGACCCAGCGAGCTACAGAAGCCGCCGATCATGATGACCCGCTCGGACTGGTCCAGGCTCATCAGCGGTGGGACCTCCATTCCGCGGTAGCGCAACTCCCCTTCGCAGTCCTCCTCGACCACCATCGCGCCACTTCGCTCGGCCCATCGAAGCATGGCGTCCCGCCGCATCGCGGAGAGGGTGACGCCGAGTGGACGCTGATGCTCCGGCGTGACCTGCACCAAGGCCGCACGGCCCTCCGGCAGGAGATCGGTGCACATCCCGTCGCAATCGACAGGGATGCGCACCAGGTCCGCGGCGGCAAATGCGGTCACGGCCTGCATGTCGCACGGATCTTCCACCACAGCCCGCGCGCCAGGTTGCAGCAGCAGGTGCCCCACAACGTGCAGGGCCTGCTGACGACCGTTAACCAGTACGATCTGCTCCGCCCCGACAGCGAGCCCACGCGAGGCAGACAACCAGTCGGCAATCGCCGCGCGCAGCCTTGGGTGTCCCCCGGCATGCTCTCCGGCAAGCTACGCGCCAAGCCGGTCCAGCGCGTTTCGGGTAACGGCGCGCCAACGGCCAACAGGAAACAGCGCTGGATCCGGACAGCCGACCCGCGGCTCGGTTATGGCGCGCGCCGCGGTAGGCGAGTCCCGGCAATGGGATGGCGAGACGGACGCCCTAGCCGTGATTTTGGGCCGACGAGCCACGAAGGTGCCGGCGGCCGGCCGTGACTCCAACCGACCCTCGGCGATCAGTCGTTCATAGGTCAGCAGGACGGTCGTGCGGGAAACGGAGAACTGGTCTGCCAGCATGCGCGTGGACGGCATACGAGTTCCTGCCGTCAGCCGGGAGGATACGATCAGGTCGAGTAGCTGGTCGTAGAGCTGCCGCTGCAGCGGCTGGTCGCGTGTGATTTTCAGGGGGATCAACACCGATGTGCTGGCCTCCCGCCATCGCTCAGTGGGCCTCTTTGGCAGGTGACGATTTTTTTAACTCGCTCCGGACCAACCGGACTGCCGGTGACGTCGAAAGCCGTCGACACCGGACCGCAGTGATCCATATCAAGGATGTGTCAGCCGATTACGTTAACAGAGCCTTAATCGGGCAAGCTGTTTGCTCGGACGCGCGGACCGCCTAATAGGGTGGACCGGCTTGCCGGACCGGAGGTAGCCCAGACATGGCAGGATTTCATACCTATTGCCGGCAATCATTGGACGCGATCCGCGCGCAGGGGCGCTATCGCGAATTCACCGCCTTGCAAAAGCAGGCAGAGCGTTTCCCATATTACCGCCGCGCCGATGGCACCGAGGTCCTGGTCTGGTCGTCGAACGACTACCTCGGCATGGGCGGCCATCCCGTCGTGGTGGATGCAGCCTGCCAGGCGGCCCGCGCAATGGGTGCCGGGGCCGGCGGCACGCGCAACATCAGCGGCACCAGCCCGGCGCATGATGCGCTCGAGGCGGAACTCGCCGCACTGCACGGCAAGCCGGCGGCGCTGCTGTTCACCTCCGGGTTCGTCTCCAATCAGGCGGCACTCTCCACCATCCTGAACAGCCTGCCGGCCGGCCCGGACCGCCCGTGGCACGTTTACTCCGACGCCAAGAACCACGCGTCGATGATTGCCGGGATCAAGGGGTCGAAGGGCATCTGCCAGATCTTCCGCCACAACGACCTGGCCGACCTCGAGGCGAAGCTGCATGCTGCACCGGTTGGGGTGCCAAAGCTGATCGCGTTTGAATCGGTCTATTCAATGGACGCGGATATTGCGCCAATTGGCGCGATCTGCGACCTCGCTGCACGCCACGATGCGATGACCTACCTGGATGAGGTGCATGCCGTCGGTATGTACGGCCCGAACGGCGGCGGCGTCTCGGAGCGCGACGGCACCGCGCACCGGATCGACATCATCGAGGGGACGCTGGCCAAGGCATTCGGCTGCCACGGCGGCTATATTGCCGGCGACACCGACATTATCGACTACATCCGCTCGGTGGCGCCCGGCTTCATCTTCACCACATCGCTGCCGCCGATGACCGCCGCCGCCGCGCTGGCAAGCGTCCGCCACGTCAAGGCCGACCACGCACGCCGCGCCCGGCTGTTCGAACGCGCCGATGCGCTGAAGCGCCGTTTCGATGCCGCCGGCCTGCCGCGCATCGAATCGTCCAGCCACATCGTTCCGCTGCATATTGGTGAGGCCAGGTTGTGCAAGGAGGTCAGTCACCGCCTGCTGCACGAACGCGGCATGTACGCCACGCCGATCAACTATCCTACCGTGCCTCTTGGCGAAGAACGGCTGCGCTTCACCCCGACCCCGCTGCATACCGACGCGATGATGGCGTCGCTGGTGGACGCGCTGTCCACCATCCTGCCGGACGCGCGTCGCGCCGCCGCGTGACGGCGGTCCCGTGGTCGCGATAATCGGCGCAGGCCAGGCCATAACGGAACACGCATGATCACCGAACTGGGCCATTTCGCGCTGATACTCGCGCTCTGCGTGGCCGTGGTGCAGGCGGTCGTGCCGCTGGTCGGGGCGGCGCGCGGCAACCTCGCCTGGATGGAGGTCGCGCGGACTGCGGCGCTGGTGCAGTTCGCACTGGTGGCAATGGCGATGGCGGCGTTGATGCACGCCTACGTCACCAACGATTTCTCGGTGATCAACGTCGCCGAGAACAGCCACACCGACAAGCCATTGCTGTACCAGATCAGCGGCGTGTGGGGGAACCACGAGGGATCGATGGTCCTGTGGGTCTTCATGCTCGGCGTGTGCAGCGCGGCGTTGGCGCTGTTTTCGGGCAACCTGCCCCCTGCCCTCCGCGCGCGCGTGCTCGCCGTGCAGGGCATGATTGCCACCGGCTTCCTGCTGTTCATCCTGCTGACCTCGAACCCGTTCCTGCGCACCTGGCCGCCGCCGCCAAACGGCAGGGGGCTCAATCCGGTACTGCAGGATCCTGGCCTCGCGTTTCATCCGCCATTCCTCTACCTCGGCTATGTCGGTTTCTCCGTCGGCTTCGCCTTTGCTGTCGCCGCGCTGATCGAAGGCCGGGTCGATGCCGCATGGGCACGCTGGGTAAGGCCTTGGACTCTGGCGTCGTGGTGCGCACTCACCATCGGCATCGCGATGGGTAGCTGGTGGGCCTACTACACGTTGGGCTGGGGCGGCTGGTGGTTCTGGGATCCGGTGGAGAACGCCAGTTTCATGCCATGGCTGGTCGGCACCGCGCTGATACATTCCTCAATCGTCGTGGAAAAGCGCAACACGATGAAGAGCTGGACCATCCTGCTGGCGATCATAACCTTCTCCCTGTCGCTGGTCGGCACATTCCTGGTCCGGTCAGGCGTGCTCACGTCCGTCCACGCCTTCGCCACCGACCCGGAGCGCGGCGCCTTCATCCTGCTGCTGCTGGCGGTGGCGATCGGCGGTTCGCTGACGCTCTACGCTTTCCGCGCACCCGCGCTGAAGGGCGGCGGCCTGTTCGCACCGATCTCCCGCGAGGGTGCGCTGGTGCTGAACAACCTGATTCTATCGTGCGGCTGCGCCACGGTCTTTCTCGGCACGCTGTATCCGCTGTTCCTCGACGCGGTTGGCGGACCGAAATTGTCGGTCGGCTTCCCATTCTTCAATCGCACCTTCGTGCCGCTGATGGTGCCGATGATTCTGGCGGTCGGCATCGGCCCGCTGCTGTCATGGAAGCGCGGTGATCTGCTCGGGGCATTGCAACGGGTCTGGGCCGCCTATGCCGCCGCCGTCGTCGCCATCCTGGTGGCGTTCTATGTCACGCATGGCGGTCCGATCCTCGCTGTGCTGGGCTTCGGACTCGCCGCCTGGACCGGCATGGCGGTGCTGGTTGAATGGGCCGACCGGATAAAGCTGTTCCGCGTCGGGTTCGCCGACAGTCTGCGCCGTGCGATGCATCTCCCGCGTGCGGCCTACGGCATGAGTTTCGCGCATTTCGGCCTGGCGGTGTCGGTTGCCGGGTTTTCCGCATCGGCGTTCGACGTCGAGGCGATCGACACGGTACATGCCGGCAGCGTTGTGCAGATCGCCGGATACGAGCTGCGCTTTGCCGGTGTTGCGCGAGTGCCCGGTCCGAACTACACCGCCGATCAGGCCTCTGTGGAAATTCGCCGCGACGGCGCATTGGTGGCGCTGGTGCATCCGGAACGGCGCTTCTTCCCGTTGCAGCAGCAGACCACGGCCATGACGGCAATCCGCACCAATTTTCTGTCCGACCTCTACGTCGCACTGGGTGACGGCGACGAAGCGGGCAACTGGACGCTGCGGGTGTATTGGAAGCCACTGGTACCGTGGATCTGGATCGGCGCAATGTTCATGGCATTCGGCGGCATGGTCAGCCTGAGCGATCGCCGCTGGCGTGTCGGTGTCGGCGCGCGCGCCCGCCGAATGGCGCCTGCCTTGCAGCCTGCCGCAGGTGAATGACGCGATGCGTCGTGCGCTATATCTGCTGCCGCTGCTGTTGTTCCTGGTGTTGGGCGGATTCTTTGCCCGCTCGCTGCGACCGGATTACGATCCGCACGTCCTGCCCTCGGCAATGATCGACCGGGAGGCGCCGCAATTCGACCTCGCGGGTCTGAAGGACGAGGGGCTTGCCCGCGACGCATTGAAGGGCGGCCCGGTGTTGATCAATTTCTTTGCCTCATGGTGCGTGCCCTGCCGGGTGGAACATCCCTTGCTGATGGCGCTGGCAAATCGCGAACACGTGCCGCTGTACGGCATAGACTATAAGGACCAGCCCGAGGATGCAGCGAAACTCCTGGCACAGTTCGGCGATCCTTACCGGCGCGTCGGCCTGGACCGCGACGGCCGCGTCGGCCTCGATTTTGGTGTCTACGGCGTGCCGGAAACCTATGTGCTCGACAGCGACGGCCACATCCGCAAGCGCTTCGTCGGCCCACTGACGGCGGAGCAGGTGGACAAGGAGCTGCTGCCGCTGCTGAAGGCATTGCGCAAGTCATGACTGGTCGTGCTGTCCCCTCATGGCTCGCCAAATCCGTTTTAGTCGCTTTCCTGCTGCTCGCGCCGACCGTTCACCTGCTCGCAGTCGAACCCAATGAACGCCTGGCCGACCCGGCACTGGAAGCCCGCGCCGTGGCAATTGGCACGACGTTGCGCTGCCTGGTCTGCCAGAATGAATCGATCGAAGATTCCAACGCCGGACTCGCCCACGACATTCGCGTCCTGTTGCGCCAGCTCTTGCTCACCGGGGACAGCGACACGCAGGCACGGCAGGCAATCGTCGCGCGCTATGGCGAATTCGTGCTGCTGAAGCCACCGTTGCTGCCGGCAACTTACATTCTGTGGTTCGGACCTGGGGCGCTTTTGGTACTCGGCTTCATCGCCGTCCTGTTCTGGCTGCGGAGTCGTCGAGTCAGCACGTCGATCGATGCACCTCTCGACGCGCAGGAACAGAACCGCCTCGATGCCTTGCTGCACGAGGCCGACCGCTGATGCTGATGACCCTGCTGTTCGCCGCCGTCGCGCTGGCGGCTGTTGCGATCGTTTGCCTGCCGCTGCTGCGCGGCGTTCCGGGTGTTGTCGACCGTGGATATTTCGACCGAGTCGTGTATCGCGATCAACTCAAGGAAGTGGAGCGCGACCTGGCACGCGGTGTACTGGACACGACGGAAGCCGCATCGGCGCGCCTGGAGATCCAACGCCGACTGCTCGGCGTCGATGTCGCGTCGCCTGCCGGCAAGACATGGTCCGCACGGAGCCCACGAGCGGCCATCCTCGTCGCACTGGCAGTGGTTGTCGGTGCGACCGGACTGTACTACCAATTTGGTGCACCGGCACTGCCGGACGCGCCATTCATCGAGCGTGTCGCACAACGGACGCCGCCCGACAGCCAGCATCTTGCCATGCAACAGGCCGCGCGACGCCTGGAGCAGAAATTACTGTCCGATCCATCGAATGCGGAAGGCTGGGTATTGTACGCGCGTACTGAATCGATACTGGGCGACTGGCAGAAGGCAAGTGCGGCATATCGTCACGCGATCGACCTGGGGCAGAAGGCGCCCAATGTATACGCCGGCTATGGCGAGATGCTGGTACTGGCGGCGGATGGCATCGTGCCGCCCGCTGCCGAGGATGCCTTCAGGTCAGCGCTCGCCGGCGATGCCAGGAATGACGTGGCACGCTATTACCTTGCATTGGCCGACGGTCAGGCCGGCGAGGAAAAACAGGCCATCGAAAAGTGGTTGGCGCTTGCTGCCGACATTCCGGCCGACGCGCCGATGCGCGATGCGATCGCACGCGGGATAGCCGAAGCGGCAAAAGCCGGCGGCATTCCGGCGCCGCCATTGCCTCAGGGCGCCGCATCGCAGCCTGGTCCGAATGCAGATCAGGTTGCGGCGGCCGCGCAGATGCCGGAAGCCGACCGCAAGGACATGATCAGCGGCATGGTGGCGAAGCTTGCCGCCCGCCTGCAGAACGCTCCAGACGATCTGGATGGCTGGCTGCGGCTGGGCCGCGCGTATGCGGTGCTGGGCGAGACCGACAAATCGGTGGACGCTCTCGATCGTGCAGTGAAGCTGAGACCGGACGACAGCAGCATCAAGTTGCAGGCATTTCAGGCGATGATTGCCAATTGGCGACCGAACCAGAAGCTGCCGCCGCCGGCGATCGCTCTGTTGCGCCAGGTCGCGGCGACGGCACCGGACCAGCCGGAAGTATTGTGGTACCTCGGACTCGACGCCGCCCATGACGGTCATCTTGATGAGGCGCGGCGCTCCTGGACCAAGCTGCTGAGCGCGCTGCCGGCGGATGGCGAAGACGCCAAACTGGTGAAGGACGCGTTGAACGCCTTGCCGGCCCGGTAGGTCGCGACCCTGTTATCGCACCAACACGCAATCCAGACATGCGGCCAACGCCTCCTGCTGCCTGCGCAGAGCGATGCTACCGTGACAGGAATGTAACAGAGGAAACGATGATGAGAACTGGAATTACCGAGGCAAATATTGAAGCCGTCACGATGCGGCGCGTGTCCTGGCGCCTGATGCCGTTCCTGCTTCTGGCCTACCTGATCTGCTACATCGACCGGGTAAATGTCGGCTTCGCTTCGTTGCAGATGAACAAGGCGGTCGGCATCGACCCCAAGACCTATGGTCTCGGCGCCGGCATTTTCTTCATCGGCTATTTCATCCTTGAGGTGCCCAGCAACCTTGCGCTGGAGCGGTTCGGCGCGCGTACCTGGATTGCACGCATCATGATCACCTGGGGTCTCTGCTCGGCCGCGTTTGCGCTGATCGGCGGACCCACTGCATTCCTGGTACTGCGCTTTCTGCTTGGCGCTGCCGAGGCCGGCTTCTTCCCGGGCGTGATCCTCTACATCACCTATTGGTACCCGGCGCATTATCGCGCAATCATCGTCGGCATCTTCATGGTGGCGATTCCGGTCGCCGGCCTCATTGGGTCGCCGATGTCCGGCGCAATCCTCTACATGGATGGCATCTTCGGTCTCGGCGGCTGGCAATGGATATTCCTGCTCGAAGCAGCGCCGGCCGTATTGCTTGGCATAGCCTCTTTTGTCTGGCTGACCGACCGGCCCGAGCACGCGTCGTGGCTGGCACCCGAGCAACAGCGTTGGCTGGTCGCGAAACTGCAGATGGAGCGCAGTCGGGCGCCGCGCGTCTCGCATGAGTCCGTCTGGCGGGTGATCTCCAACAAATACGTACTGATCATGGCGCTGGTGTATTCCGGTGCTGCTGGCGCATCCACGTCGCTGGCGCTGTGGATGCCGCAACTGGTGAAGTCGTTCGGACTGACCAATTGGCAGACCGGCCTGCTGAACGCCGTGCCATTCGGCATCGCCGCCGTCTGGATGATCCTGTGGGGACGCAGCTCGGACCGCTCCGGAGAACGGGTCTGGCACAATGCCCTGCCGTTGGGCTGGATGGTACTGGCACTGATCGCGACATTCTTCGCGATCAGCAGCCTGTGGGCGATGATCCCGCTGCTCACGCTGATCGCAGCCGGCACCTACGCCAGCAAGGGACCGTTCTGGGCTCTGTCCTCGGAATGGCTTGGCGCCGCTTCCGCCGCAGCGGGCCTGGCGCAGATCAACGCACTCGGCAACCTGTCGGGCTTCTTCTTCAACTACCTGATCGGCTGGATCCAGGCGGAGACCGGCAGCTTTCCGCTGGCCCTGATGCCGATCGCTGCCGTCGCCGCGATCGGCACGGTCTGCGTTCTGGTGATTGGCCGGCATCAGCCACGCACCGTCGCGGCGACCACCTGACACGGTGACTGCGCGACACGGCAGTCGGACCTGTTGGCAAGTTCGGGGTGCAATGGTTGCCGATCGGCGCCGCTAATATAAACGCTCGTACAGAGCGACTCATCGTTCCCACTGTCATGGCCGGGACACGCCCGGCCGTGACAGTCGGCGCGACGCATCGGCCGTCATCAATGAGATTTGCTATTTGGTGCTGCCGCATCATCGTACAGGTGGCACGCGACGTAGCGTTCTTGCATCCGTGTCAGCGCCGGTTCCCGCTGGCCGCAGAGCGGCATGGCGTGCGGACAACGCGGATGAAAGCGGCAACCGGAAGGCGGGTTCAGTGGGCTCGGCACCTCGCCCGGCAGGATGATCTCGTCGCGTCGTTCGTCCGGGTGGCTCGGCAGCGCCGCGGAGAACAGCGCCTCGGTATAGGGATGCTTCGGGGTGCGGGCGAGAGTCAGCGCGTCGCCCATCTCGACGATCTTGCCGAGGTACATCACCACGATCGTATGGCTCATATGTGCGACGGCCGCGAGGTCGTGCGCAATGAACA
>DATAPW010000024.1:0-6781 GCA_036265005.1 Acetobacteraceae bacterium
CTATGCAAGAAAGTGGTTTAGCACGGAGAAGCAGGGAGAACGTCTGAGGGCCACGGAGAAGCCAAGATATTGCGCTTCGCGCGATTCGTTACAGCATCACCTCAGATCTTCAATAAATGCGCTTACTCCGCCGCCTCCGCATACGCCTCCAGCGGCGCGCAGGTGCAGATCAGGTTGCGGTCGCCGTAGACGTTGTCCACGCGCTTCACGGGCGGCCAGTATTTGGCCGCCGCGACCCACGCCAGCGGGAACGCCGCCTGCTCACGCGAATAGCCATGTGTCCATACATCCGCCATGACTTCCGACGCGGTATGCGGCGCGTGCTTCAGGGGATTGTCGGCCTTGTCCAGCCTGCCCGCGGCTATCGCGGCGACCTCCGCGCGGATCGCGATCATCGCATCGCAGAACCGGTCGAGTTCGGCCTTGCCCTCGCTCTCGGTGGGCTCGATCATCAGCGTGCCGGCCACCGGCCACGACATCGTCGGCGCGTGGAAGCCGAAATCCATCAGCCGCTTGGCGATATCCTCCACCATCACGCCGGCCTCGGCCTGGAAGCCGCGGCAGTCGATGATGCATTCATGCGCGACCATGCCGCCCGGTCCGGTGTACAGCACGGGATAATGCCCGCGCAGCCGTCCTGCGATGTAGTTGGCGTTCAGGATCGCCACCTCGGTCGCCCGCTTCAGGCCGGCGGCGCCCATCATGCGGACATACGCGTAGGAGATCGGCAGGATCATCGCGCTGCCGAACGGTCCGGCCGCGACCGGACCGACCCCGCTCGCCGGACCGGCATCCGCGCGCAGCGGATGGTTCGGCAGATGCGGTGCGAGATGCGCGGCGACGCCGATCGGCCCGACACCCGGCCCGCCGCCGCCATGCGGAATGCAGAAGGTCTTGTGCAGGTTCAGATGGCACACATCGGCGCCGATCAGCGCCGGACTGGTCAGCCCGACCTGCGCGTTCAGGTTGGCGCCATCCATGTAGACCTGGCCGCCATGCGCGTGGACGATCTCGCAGATTTCCCGAATTTCCGCCTCGAACACGCCATGCGTGCTGGGGTAGGTCACCATCAGCGCTGCCAGCTTGTCGGCGTGCTTGTCGGCTTTGGCGCGCAGGTCGGCCACATCGATGTTTCCGTCGCGGTCGCAGCCGACCACCACGACCTGCAATCCCGCCATGGCGGCGCTGGCCGGGTTGGTGCCGTGCGCGCTCGACGGGATCAGGCAGATGCTGCGATGCGCCTCGCCGCGCGCCTCGTGCCAGGCGCGGATCGCCAGCAGCCCGGAATACTCGCCCTGCGATCCGGCATTCGGCTGCAGCGTCACGGCGGCGAAGCCGGTGATCGCCTTCAGCCAGTCGGTCAGGCGGGTGATCAGCTCCAGGTAGCCTTGCGTCTGGTCGGACGGCGCGAACGGATGGATCTCGGTGAAGCCGGGCAGGGTGATCGGGATCATCTCCGCCGCGGCATTCAGCTTCATGGTGCACGAACCGAGCGGGATCATGCTGCGGTTCAGCGCAATGTCCTTGTCCTCCAGGTGCTTGAGGTAGCGCAGCATCGCGTGCTCGGAGTGGTGTTCGTTGAACACCACCTGCTCGAGGTACGGCGTGTTGCGCACCAGCTCAGCCGGAATGGACGGTGCAGCGCTGCCGAGCTTGCCGCCCAGCACCGCGGCCAATCGCGCCAGCTCCTCGCGGGTCACCGTTTCATCGAGCGCGATGCCGACGCGCGTGTCGCTGACGCGCCGCAGGTTGAAGCCCTCCGCCGATGCGGCCTGTATCAGCACGTCCGCGTTTGCCGTCTCGATGACGATGGTGTCGAAGAATGCGTCGTGCAGCAGGCGGTGGCCGCCTCGCTGCGCCGCATCGGCCAGCAGCCGTGCCTGCAGGTTCACCCGGCGGGCGATGCGCTTCAGTCCCTCCGGCCCGTGCCACACCGCGTAGCAGCCGGCGATCACCGCCAGCAGCACCTGCGAGGTGCAGATGTTCGATGTCGCCTTCTCGCGCCGGATATGCTGCTCGCGCGTCTGCAGGGCGAGGCGCATTGCCGGCTGGCCGGCGGCATCCAGCGACACGCCGACCAGCCGGCCGGGCATGTGCCGCTTGTAGGCGTCGCGCGTTGCCAGGTAGCCGGCATGCGGGCCGCCAAATCCCATCGGCACGCCGAAGCGCTGCGACGAACCCACCACCACATCCGCGCCCATTTCGCCGGGCGGCGTCAGCACTGCGAGCGCCAGCGGATCGGCGCACACGATGACCAGCGCATCCACCTCATGCGCCTCGGCGATCTCCGGCGACAGCTCGCGCACCGCGCCGGTGGTGCCGGGATATTGCAGCACCAGGGCGAACGGCTGCGCCGCGCCGATCGCCGCCAGGTCGCCAGGCGCAACATCGACGATCCGGATGCCGATCGGCCGCGCCCGTGTCGCCAGCACCGCGCGGGTCTGCGGATGCAGGTCGGTCGCCACCGCCAGCACATCCGACCGGGTCTTGCTGACGGCGTGCGCCATCGCCATGGCTTCGGCCGCTGCGGTTGCCTCATCCAGCAGCGACGCGTTGGCGATCTCCATGCCGGTCAGGTCGCAGATCATGGTCTGGAAGTTCAGCAGCGCCTCCAGCCGGCCCTGCGCGATCTCCGCCTGATACGGCGTGTAGGCGGTGTACCAGCCGGGATTTTCCATCACGTTCCGCAGGATCACCGGCGGCGTGTGGGTACCATGATAGCCCATGCCGATCAGCGACTTCTTCAGCACATTCTTCGCCGCCAGCCCGCGCAACTCGGCTATCACCCCCGCCTCATCGATCGGCGGCGGCAGATCGAGCGCCTGGTTGGTGCGGATCGCCGGCGGCACGGTCCGCGCCGCCAGGTCGTCCAGTGTGGCCGCACCGACTGCATGCAGCATGGCGGCAATATCGGAGTCCGAGGGACCGATGTGACGCGCGACAAATCCGTCGGCCGCCTCCAGGGCGGCCAGCTCAGCCAGTGCGTCCATCAATCCAGGGTCTCCAGGTAATCGTCGTAGGCCGCAGCATCCATCAGTGCGTCGTAGGCATCGGTGTCGTCGATCTCGATGCGGAAGAACCAGCCTTCGCCTTCGGCGTCGCTGTTCACGATCGACGGGTCGTCGATGATCGTCGAGTTGGTTTCCACCACCTTGCCGGCGAGCGGAGCGTAAACGTCGGATGCCGCCTTCACGCTCTCGACCACGGCGCAGGCCTCATCCGCCGCGACGTCGCGGCCGATCTCCGGCAGTTCGACGAACACCACGTCGCCCAGAGCTTCCTGCGCGTGGTCGGTGATGCCGACGGTGGCGATGTCGCCATCCATGCGCACCCATTCGTGTTCCTTGGTGTAGCGAATGTCGGGGGGCGGTTTTGCCATTGCGGTGCTTCCTCTCAACGGGCGTAGCGATGGGTAACGAACGGCATCGGCACGACGCGTGCGGGCAGGGGTTTGCCGCGAACGATCAGGTGCAGAGCACTGCCATCGGCCACAAGATCCTTGCGTACGTAGCCCATGGCGATCGGTGCGCTCAGCGTGGGTGAAAAGCCGCCCGACGTGACGATGCCGGCCGCAGTGCCGTCGTCGGCGACGATGTCGGTCTGTGCCCGGGCCGGTGCGCGGCCGTCGGGTCGGATGCCGACGCGGTAGCGCACCGCGCCGTTGTCGAGCTGGTCGCGGATCACGGTGGCGCCGGGGAAGTCCCATGCGGTGCGCCGGCGCTTGCCGATCACCCAGGTCAGGCCGGCTTCCACCGGCGTGGTCAACTCGTCGATGTCGTTGCCGTAGAGGCAGAGACCCGCCTCCAGCCGCAGCGAATCGCGCGCGCCCAGGCCGGCCGGCGCCACCTCGGGCTCCTGGATCAGGCGCTGCGCCAATGCCTCGGCCAGGTCGGCCCGGACCGAGATCTCGAAGCCGTCCTCGCCGGTATAGCCGGAGCGGGACACCAGGCACGCGATGCCGGCAAGCTGCACCGAGGCCACGCCCATGAATGGCTGCCCGGCTGCCTCCTGGCCGATGCGACCGATCACGGTGGCTGCGGCGGGCCCCTGGAGGGCGAGCAGCGCACGGTCGTCATGCGGATGCAGTTGCAAACCGGACGGCAGGTTGGCGGCGATGTGGGTGAAGTCGTCGTCCTTGCGGCTGGCGTTCACCACCAGGAACAGCCGGTCGTTGCCGAGGTTCGCCACCATCAGGTCGTCGATGATGCCGCCCGATTCGTTGGTCAGCAGCGTGTAGCGCTGGCGGCCCGGTTTGAGCCCGAGCAGGTCGCCGGGCACCAGCCGTTCGAGCGCCGCGGCGACGGCAGGGCCGGCGAGGGTCGCCTGCCCCATGTGGGAGACGTCGAACAGCGCCGCGCGGCTGCGGCAGTGCAGGTGTTCGGCCAGCACGCCCTGGTACTGCACCGGCATGGCATAGCCGGCGAACGGCACCATCCGTGCGCCTTGCGCGCGATGCCAGGCATCAAGTGGGGTGGCCTTCAGTTTTGGCTGAGTGGGGTCGTCGGGTAATGCGTTCTCGATCACTGGTCCGCTCCACAAGGGTCACCTGTCGGCGATTCTTGCCGACCTGGATGACCCCCCTCTGTCGCGGGACCTGAAAGATTCAGGCCGCTGTGCGGCCCTTACCTCGTCGGTGCGGCAGACACGTGGCGTGCCTGCCGGCTTTCCAGAGATCCCTGATCCCGGCGCGGTCCCTGTTGCCTGAGCGTTTCCGGGGGCCGGTTGCGCCTTCGGCGGCGGAGGGACTCCGCTCTCTCCCGCGCCGGGTGGCTGGGACGCCGGCACCATGACGTGTTGAGGCAGGGGAGCCAAGGACAAAATTGCGGCGGAGGCGACAACGCAGGGCGTCAGCCGGGCTCGCCCACATAGTGCCGGCGATAGGTGGCAGGCGTGACGCCGAGATGACGTGCGAAGGCGCGGCGCAGCGTATCGGCGTTGGCGAAGCCGCATTGCACCGCGACCTGCTTCGGCGCGCCATGGCCACCCTCCAGCAGGCGCCGCGCCGCCGCCACGCGCGCAGCCTCCACCCAGGCGGCTGGCGTGATGCCCACCTCGTGGCGGAACAGCCGGGCAAAGTGCCGCGGGCTCAACCCGGCCCGCGCCGCCAGGCTGGCCACGTCATGGTCGAGCGACGGGTTTGCCGCGATGAAGCGCTGCGCCTCCTGCAGCACCGACCTGCCGGCCGGCAGCGACCGGCCGCTGCGGCTGAACTGCATCTGGCCGCCGGGACGCTTGAAGAACATCACGAGCTGTCCCGCCACCTGCATGGCGATGTCGCGCCCCAGGTCTTCCTCGACCAGGGCGAGTGCGAGGTCGAGCCCGGCGGTGACGCCGGCGGCGGTGCGCAGCCGGCCGTCGCGGACATGGATGGCGTCCGCGTCAACGGTAATGGACGGATAGGCGTCGGCCAGTCGGTCCGCCACAGCCCAATGGGTGGTCACGCGCCTGCCGTCGAGCAGCCCGGCCTGGGCCAGCAGGAATGCCCCGCTGCACACCGAGCCGTAGCGCCGGGCTGACGGCGCCACCCGGCGCAGCCACGCGATCACGCCGGGCGCGGGCGGTGTGTCGGCTGCATTCGGGCAGCCGGCAACCAGCAATGTATCGATCGGCTCATCCATCGCCTGCCCGATGGCCCGATCGGGCATCAGTCGTATTCCCGAGGAACTGACCACAGCACCGGGGGCGCTGGCGACGACATGCAGGCGGTAGCAGTTGCTGCCCGCCTGGACGTTCGCCTCGGCGAAGACATCCAGCGGGCCGGACACGTCGAGCAGTTGCACACCCGGCACGGCCAGGATGGTGATCGTCCTGGTCCTTGTCTGATCCATCGGCGTCTGACCCATCGGCGTCTGACCTATCGGCATCTGACCTATCGGCGTCTGACCTATCGCGTGGCCCTTCGCGACGGAGAATGGCAGAATCAGACGTATCCCGTCAATTGCAGACAGAATGCCGCGCCGCATATGAATTTTGCAAGCAAGTTCCCAGGAGATCGCAATGAAACCCGCACTCAATGGAATATCCGTTCCGGACAGCCGGCTGGCGCATGAAATAACCGAAATGGTCAGGGACACGGAATCGCCGCTGCTGTTCCACCATTCCAGCCGCGTCTATTACTGGGCGGCGCTCGCCGGCCGGCGTCGCGACCTGCGGTTCGATGCCGAACTGCTCTACGCGGGCGCCATGTTCCACGACATGGGGCTGACCCACCGGCACAGCAGTCTCACCGAGCGTTTCGAGGTTGACGGTGCGAATGCCGCACGTGACTTCCTGCGCAGCCGTGGCATCGGGCTGCAGGACATCGATACGGTGTGGACAGCGATCGCGCTGCACACGACGCCGGGCATTCCCCAGCACATGCATCCGGTCGTTGCGCTGTTGACCGCCGGCGTCGAGATGGACGTGCTCGGGCTGGCTTACGACCAGTACAGCGACGCCGAACGCGAGGCGGTCGTGCAGGCGCACCCGCGCACCGACCACTTCAAGGAAGACATTGTCCAGGCGTTTTATGACGGCATCAGGCACAAGCCTGAAACCACCTTCGGCAACGTGAAGGCCGACGTGCTGGCGGACAAGGATCCGGCGTTCGAGCGGATCAACTTCTGCAGCGTGATCCGTCGATCCGCATGGCGCGGATAGTCGCAGCATGCTGCAGGAATCACCGCAAGAACAATCAAGGCGAGCGGCAGCTCACGGTGCCAGAGGCGATGGCCCGAGCGGCGAGGAGTAGACCGATGTCGATGACCAAACGATACACCAATGCCACCGGCGCGCCGGAGAT
>DATAPW010000025.1:0-5839 GCA_036265005.1 Acetobacteraceae bacterium
CTGCGCAATGGCCACGTTAACTTGCCCAAAAGCGCCGAAATTGGGCGGCGGCAACGTTGCGACGTTGACGGATTATGCCGGAAATCAATCGCGGAAACAAGACTTTTGTCTTGGAAGGGATAGCGTATCCAGAATTTGCGACGACACCCGCACTCCAGCACGGTTTGGGCGACAGGTGCTACGCGACAGGCGTGACCGTGCCGCCCTCGGCCGGCGATTCGCGCGTGACGACATCGGCGAACGCCTCCTCCCAGGTCCCGGTGGTGGACGCCTTGCTGTACTCGGTGGCGCGGTTCTCGAAGAAGTTGGCGTGCTCCACCGCGTTCAGCATTTCGTCCAGCCAGGGCAGCGGGTTCTTCGTCATGTGGTAGAGCTGGTTGAGCCCGAGCTGCATCAGCCGGCGATCGGCGATGTAGCGGATGTATTCCTTGACCTCGCGCGCGGTGAGGCCCTCGACCGCGCCCTGCTCGAACGCCAGGTCGATGAAGGCGTCATCGTGGTCCACGATGGTGGCACAGGTGAGGTAGATGTCCCGCTTCAACTCCTCCGTCCAGATTTCCGGGTTCTCCTGAACGAAGGTGCGGAACAGCTTGATGATCGATTCGCAATGCAGGCTCTCGTCGCGCACCGACCAGGTGATGATCTGGCCCATCCCCTTCATCTTCCCGAACCGTGGGAAATTCAGCAGGATGGCAAACGAGGCGAACAGCTGCAGGCCCTCGGTGAAGGCGCCGAACGCCGCGAGAGTCTTGGCGATCTCGTATTTCGAGTCCACCGTGAAGCTCTGCATGAAGTCGTATTTGTCCTTCATCTCCTTGTATTTCAGGAACGCCTGGTACTCGAGTTCCGGCATGCCGATGGTGTCCAGCAGGTGGCTGTATGCGGCGATGTGGATGGTCTCGATGTTGGAGAACGCCGACAGCATCATCAGCACTTCGGTCGGCTTGAATACGCGTGCGTAATGTTTCATATAGCAGTTGTTAACTTCGACGTCGGCCTGGGTGAAGAATCGAAAAATCTGGCTCAGCAGGTTTCGCTCGCCGTCGCTGAGATTGCGGTGCCAGTCCTTCACGTCGTCGGCCAGCGGCACCTCTTCCGGCAACCAGTGGACGCGCTGCTGGATCAGCCAGGCCTCGTACGCCCATGGGTAGCGGAACGGCTTGTAGACCGGGTTCTCGGTGAGCAGGTCGAACTGCACCTTGTGTTCGTCGGCGGAGCGGGTGATGCCATCCATGACTGCGTCTCCGATGAACTTATGCACGCGCCACTGACACTACAGGCTGTATTCCACGGTCAGATCGGACCACAGAATGTAGGGCGCGGCCGTCGCCAAGGCAAGCGTTCCCTGGTCAGCCGGTGGTCAGCCCGGGGGCCGCGGCAGCGCGTCGAGATATGGCGTCTTCGGCTTCTCGCCCGGCGGCAGCGCCACGGGCGCCGGCTGGCCGGCCGGCCCCAGGCTACGGATATAGGCATACATCGCCCGCTGGTCGGCCTCGCTCATCGAGCGCATGTTGAACCACGGCATCGGCGGCCGCGGCTGCATCACCGCGACGTAGCGGACCCAGGCATCCGCGGTCAGGCCCTGCAGCAGCAGCCGCAGGTTGGTCGGGTACGAGGTGCCCCATGGCCCGTTCCAGCCGACCGGGCTTCCGGTAAGCCGCTGGGCCGGCGGAATGTTGCCGGGGTTCTGGTTCCAGCCTGGCGTGTGGCAATCGTTGCAGCCGCCGATCGCGACCAGGTATTCGCCGACCGCCACCGGCGACTGGCCGGTGACCGAGGGCGCCTGGTCAGCCGCCCCACCGAGCAGCAAAGCCGCGCCGGCGAGGCCAAGACGCTGCGTCCGTCGCCTGCTGCACGGCGTGGGATCCAGGTTCATCCGGCTGTCACTCCCGTCGAATCGATCGCGTGACCGACTATAGCGGAATGATCGCCGGCCGGGACCGCCTGGAAGCTAGCCCAGGAGCCCCGCGTCCCGCGCCGCCTGGATGGCATCCGGGTCGATGCCCCACTCTGCCAGCACAGCCCGCGGATCGGCTGCCCCGAGCGCTTCGGGCGGCGTCGGCGGCGCCAGCTGCGTACGGCTGAAGCGCGGCGCCGGCGCCGGCTGGCGCACACCGTCGAGCTCGACGAAGGCGGCGCGGGCACGGTTGTGCGGATGGTCCGGCGCCTCGTCCATCGACAGCACCGGCGCAAAGCAGGCATCGCTGCCTTCGAGCAGCGCGCACCATTCATCGCGCGTCCGGGTGCGGAAACGCTCGGCCAGGCGCGCCTTCACCTCCGGCCAGCGTTCTCGATCCATCTGCGGCGGCATCGTCGACGGATCGATCTCCAGCAGGCGCAGCAACTCGGCGTGAAACTTGGCCTCGATCGCCGCCACCGACACATAGCGTCCGTCGGCGCATTCATAGACCTCGTAGAAATACGCGCCGGAGTCGGTGACGTTGGTGCCGCGCGGACCGCTCAGCCGGCCCGACGCCTTGCCGCCATAGATCGAGGTCATCAGCGAGGACGCACCGTCCACCATGGCGGCGTCCACCACCTGGCCCTTGCCGGACTGCCGCGCCTCGATGATGGCGGCGAGCACACCGACCACGAGATACAAAGCGCCGCCGCCGAAATCGCCAACAAGATTGAGCGGCGGCGTCGGCGGCCCGCCGGCGCGGCCGATCGCGTGCAGCGCGCCGGTCAGCGCGATGTAGTTGAGGTCGTGCCCCGCCGCGTGGGCCAGCGGCCCCTCCTGCCCCCAGCCGGTCACACGGCCGAACACCAGGCGTGGATTGCGGCCGAGGCAGATGTCGGGGCCGAGGCCGAGACGCTCCATGACCTGCGGACGGAACCCTTCGATCAGCGCGTCGGCCTGGTCGATCAAGTGCAGTGTCAGAGCGACCGCCTGGGGGTGCTTCAGGTCGAGCTGGATGATGTGCCGGCTGCGCTTCAGCAGTTCGAACCTCGTGGCCAGCGGAATGCCAAGGCCGCCGTCAACCACGCGGTCGATGCGCAGCACGGTGGCGCCCATTTCGGCGAGCATCATCGCCGCCATCGGCGCCGGTCCGATCCCGGCGAATTCAACTACCTTGATGCCTGCGAGCGGTCCCATCACGCAGCCCTGCCATGATCGTGGTGATGGTGATGGTGCCCCGTCCCCGGATGCGAATGGGTGTGCTGGGCATAGTGCTGGCGCAACAGGTCCCTGCCGTAGTCGTTGCCGTTGGGTGTGCGCACCACGGTGTGGATGTGGTCGCGCGAGGGCGTGTCATTGTCGTAGACGATTCCGGATTGGTGGTCGAACTCGACGAGGATGACCGGGCTCAGGATGCGATAGTAGAATGGGCTCGCATCGTCGAACGGACCGATCCAGGCGAATCGCGTCTCGCCGAGATGACGCTTCGTCTCGGCATATCGCACGTTGGAGTGTCCGGGCCGCAGGCGACCGGTATAGAGTCCAAGCAGCGAGTCGAGGCGCTCGCGTCCCTCCGCCGAAAGGTCGCCATAGCGGATGCCGGCAGCATCGATCTGCTGGTTGTCGCGGAACGCGGCTGTGAACAGCTCCGACGGCAGGTCCTTGCCCACCGTCGCGCGCCGGCGTTCATCGACCGACAGCGCACTCATCAGCGCGTGCCCCTGCTCCTCTTCCGCCGCGAAGACACGCGTGCCGGCATATTTGCCGAAACGCGCGAGCACCGGTTCGGACCCCATGAACGCGGGCGTCAACACAAGCTGATCGCCGAGTACGAAGCAATTCAGGTTGAGGTGGTGGCCGTCGATCTGCCAGCCCCACGGCTCATCCGGCGACGGATTGCCGAAGATGCTGACCCAGTAGAACCACTCGCTGTATTCCTCCGGCTTGCCGGTGATCTCCAGCGCGTGTTCGTTGAGCCGCATCACGTCGCGTGCGCTGTGGTATCCTGCCTCGCTCATGCTTTCCCGCAGCAGGGCGAGCGCGGCCTCGCGCTGGTCGTGACCCAGATCGGCGAGACAGACGCCATGCCGCATCACCCACGGATGGATGTTGCACCACATCCGCCATGCCTCGTCGCCGATGGCAAACGACGCCGCGTGTCGCTGCGCCGCGGTGAGCGTGACGAGGAAGGCGCGCGCTGCCTCCATCACCGGCGCCAGCGAGATGCCGGTCTTCTCGATCGAGAACACGCCGGACGCGAGCTTGCCGTCAGGCGCGATGCCGCGGAACGGCTCGGCAAATGCCGCTTTCGCCCGTTCGCCCATCGCTTGCAGCCGCTGCGGCAATTCGAAGGGCCTGATCGCGGGTGTCGGCGCCCTGTGCCGCAAGCCGAAATGCGCTGATTCACCTGCCATCTTGGGTCCTCCTTGTTCAATCGCGCGCTGCGCTGTCAGCGGCACGATCATGGGCAACGTCAAGCGGACGTCGTTGGCGTCGGCGCTGATCCGCTCCCGGCGGTGACGTGTGGACGCTAGGACATGATCCTCCGGGCAACAAGCAGGTCCATGATGGTATCCGTTAGAGCGTCATCTGGCTGACTGGAGTCGCCACCCCACTGTCCTTGCGAGATGCGCAGCAACGAAGCAATCCCGGTCAGGTTTGTGCGCGCACAACTGGATGGGGATTGCCGCGTCGCTGTTCTCCTCGCAATGACAAATGAACGCAATCAGCCCCGCCCTCCCCTCAATCCCCTGCCGCAGCGACCACCGGTCGCTCGTGCTTCCGCATCAGCAACAGCAGCAACAGCGGCGGTATGACCGTCAGCGTCATCAGCCGGAAGTCGTTGTTGTAGGCGATGATCTGCGCCTGGTGGTTGATCATCTGGTCCAGCATCGCCGCGCCATGCCGCGTCGCCGGGTTCAGCATGTGCGCGACCGTGTCGTTGCCCTGCAGCACACGGTCGAACGGCGTGATACCTGCGGCAATGTCGGCATGGGTGGTCTGCACGCTGCGCGTCAGGGTGAAGGACGTCACCGAAATGCCGATCGCCGAGCCGATGTTGCGGGCCAGGGACTGCATCGAGGTCGCCTCGCCGCGCAGTGACGGCGGCAGCGTGGTGTAGGCCATCACCGTCATCGGGTTGAACACCAGGCCGACAGTGAAACCCTGCAGGATCATGGTGAACATCATATCGCCCGCAGTCACGTCGGGCGTCCAGTTGCTCATGGTGTAGAGCACCCAGCCGAGGCCCAGCAGGCCGAACGCCATGATCTTGCGTTGATCCACCCGCATCCCCATGCGCGCGGCGAGGAACATCGAGGCGATGATGCCGATCCCGCGCGGCGCCATCACCCAGCCGGCGGTATAGACCGGATAGCCCGCCAGGTTCTGCAGGTACGGCGCGAGCAGTGCCGATGTGGACAGCATCAGCGACGACACGCAGAAGATCATGATGATGGCCGAGGCGAAGTTGCGGTCTTTGAACAGGCCGGGCGGCAGGAACGGCTTCTCGGCGGTGAACATGTGCACGACGAACAGATAGAAGGCGAGGCCGGCGATCACCGCCTCCACGATGATCTCGCGCGAGCCGAACCAGTCGAGTTCCTGGCCGCGGTCCAGCAACATCTGGAAGCAACCGGCGGCGAGCCCCAGCATCGCGAAGCCGTACCAGGAGAACGTGAGCTGCGGCCGCGCCGGGGTCTCGCGCATGAACAGCGTGATGCCGACCAGGGCGAGGATGCCGAACGGCAGGTTGACGTAGAACACCCAGCGCCAGGAGTAGAGGTCCGTCAGGTAGCCGCCGAGCGTCGGGCCGACCATCGGGCCCATCGTGACGCCCATGGAGAAGATCGCCATCGCCTGGGCGCGACGCGAGAACGGATAGATGTCCAGCATCGTCGCCTGTGACAGCGGCGCGAGCGCGGCGCCAAACATGCCCTG
>DATAPW010000026.1:0-3240 GCA_036265005.1 Acetobacteraceae bacterium
GATATCGCCTGGATGCGCGTCTTCCGCCGCGTGCTGCAGAATGAGGAGGAGGGTGTTCCCGAACTCGACCGCTTCAATGCCGGCCAGAAATTCGTCTTCTGGTCGATGGCACTCCTGGTGCCGATCCTGTTCGTCACCGGCGTCGTGATCTGGGATGTGTATTTCTCGCCCTACACCACCATCGAGCTGCAGCGGGTTGCCGTGGCGGTGCATTGCCTTGCCGCCGCCGCGGCGATCATCGTCTGGATCATCCATGTCTATGCGGCGATCTGGGTCAGGGGCTCGCTCCAGGCAATGACGCGGGGTTATGTGACGCCCGGCTGGGCCTGGCGGCATCACCGCAAATGGCTGCGGCGGCTTGCCGCGAGCGGATCCGTCGGACCGCGTCCAGGTGCTGACGGCGAGGCGCACCGGCCACCAGGGCGCGCCTGAGCGAGCCGGCAATTCCATCCACCTGATGCATGCTCAGATGACTGATCCGGTGGATGCTGCGGTGCAGCAGGGTGCCAATATCCAGCGGCGATGACGGGTCCACCCAGGCCAGGCCGGCTCACCGGAATACGCCCCGTCCCGCCATCTGAACCGGTCTGCTATTACGGGAGTGAGTTACGATGAAGACCATCCTGTTCGCAGGCGCCATGGCGCTCGGGCTTTCGACTGGTGCCGCGTTCGCCTCGACGTCGTCAGGTGGCTACCTCGACGCACCTGCGATGCCGGCCGCCAGCGCCCAGGCGGTGCAGCAGCACCCCGCCAACACCGGCGAAGCCGGGTCGGGAATTGCCACCTACGCCACCACGCGCACGCGGCCGAACCCGACCGGCCAGACGCAGTACGGCCCGCATGGTGAAATCTCGCTGTGGCAGCCAGACGCGACTGGTGGCGGCGATGGCTGAACAACGATGCGCCGCATGATGCAGCGGAGGCCGGATGTTCCCGGCACTCCCTGCACACGCCGCATCGTGTTGGTTACGGCTCGATGATGCAAGACTGGAGCGGCCGCGGTCGCTGCATCAAGTCGCGCATTTCAACGTCCCCAGGTGTCGCCGACCCACACAGGTTTGCCGCCTGGCTGCTCGACCCAATGGCCGGGCTCCCATGCCGCCGTAGGCAAGGGTTGATTGACGTATTGGCCCGGCGTCCAGTGCCAGTCACGGTCGTTCCAGATCCAACGACCTGGCTGCCAATACATCGCCTGGGCCGCGGCATCGGAGGGCGGTGGGATAGTTTCCATAAGCGGCGGCGGGGGAGCCGGCGGTGTGGCACCGGCAGATGCTGCAACAACATCGCCACAGAATAGCATCACAGCTGTAACGGCCGGGGCAAGTCGAGCCAGCACAGTCTGCCTCCCTGTATTTACAGTTGGATACACCAAGCACGATCAAGCGCGACCGCTGCTCACTTCATATAGTGATTTGCGGCCGATTTTAGCCATTCGCGAATGACATGGCGAAATTCGGACCGGTAGCCTGATATGATGACGCCAGCGCCTGATTTAAGGGCACGTAGGCCAGCCATTTGGGCCGGTCGTCAGACTGAAGGCGGAACCCGTGAATAAACGCACCATCGTGATCTGCCTCGGCGTCGCTGTGTGTGTCGGCGGCCTCATGTCCTGGCATGTCCTTGCGGCGCGATCGGTGCCACCGCAGCCTCAAACGGTCGTGCCGGCCGTCCCGATCGTTGCGGAAAAGCTGCAGACCTCCGACGTGCCAATCGTCATGGCCGGCATCGGTACGGTCGTGGCGTACAACGTCGTCGACGTGCATGCGCAGGTGACCGGCACAATCGACAAGATCGGCTTCGTCGAAGGCCAGATCGTGCACCCGGGCAGCCTCATCGCCCAGCTCGATCCGCGTCCCTTCCAGGCTGCGTTGCAGCAGGCCGAAGCAAATCTGGCGCGTGACCAGGCGAATTTGACCAACGCGAAGATAAATCTCGGGCGCTATACGCCATTGCTCAAACCGGGCTTTGCATCGGCGCAGCAGGTGACCGACCAGGCCTCCATGGTGACCCAGCTCGAGGCTTCGGTTGCCGGCGACAAGGCCGCGATCTTCAATGCACAGACACAACTCGGCTACACCACGATTACCTCGCCGATCGACGGCGTGACCGGCATCAAGCATGTGGACATCGGCAATATCGTCCAGCCCGGTACCACCACGCCAATCGTGACAATCACGCAGATCCAGCCGATCTCGGTGGTATTTACGCTGCCGCAGACGGACGTTCCCGAGGTGCAGGCAGCGATGGCCAGGGGCGCTCTCAAAGCGATAGCGTATGGCCAGGACGATCGGACCAAGCTCGATGAAGGCACGCTCCTGCTGGTGGACAACACGATCAACCAAAGCTCGGGGACGGTGCAGCTCAAGGCGACATTCCCGAATGCCAACCGCGCACTCTGGCCCGGGGAGTTCGTCAACGTCCGCCTGGTCGCCCGGGTCCAGCACGACGGCGTTACCGTGCCGCTTAGTGCCCTCCAGCAGGGCCAAAGCGGTGCATTTGTCTACATCGTCCAACCGGACGGCACGGTGCAGCAGCGCCCCGTCACGGTGACCCAGACGCTCGACGGCCGCGCGCTCATCGCAAAAGGCGTCAAAGCCGGCGACACGGTGGTGACGGCCGGCCAATATCGCCTCAGCAACGGCATCAAGGTCACCGAGGTTGCGGCAGGGGATCCGCAGGTACAGAACAGCTCCGAAGCGTCCGCGGGAATGCTGTGATGAACATCCCCGCTGCGTTCATCCGGCGCCCCGTCGCGACCGCGTTGCTGATGGTCGCCATCGTCCTGCTGGGCGCCACGGCTTACGAGCAGTTGCCGGTCGCCGCATTGCCGAATGTTGCCTTTCCGACCATCCAGGTGACGGCACAATTGCCCGGTGCCGATCCACAGACGATGGCTTCCTCGGTCGCGACGCCGCTCGAGAAGCAGTTCGGCGAAATTCCCTATCTCACACAAATGACGTCGACCAGTTCGCTGGGCAACACCCAGATCACACTGCAGTTCGCGCTGAACGACGACATCAACGCCGCGGCTCAGCTTGTGCAGACGGCCATCAATGCGGCGGCCGGCCAGCTGCCCAAGGATCTGCCGTCGCCACCGACCTATCACGAGACCAACCCTTCGGATGCGCCGATCCTGGTGCTCGGACTGACCTCGGATTCGCTGCCCATCACCACGGTGGACGATTACGCCGAGAGCATTCTGGCACAAAAGTTGTCACAGGTGCCGGGTGTGGGGCTCGT
>DATAPW010000027.1:0-2799 GCA_036265005.1 Acetobacteraceae bacterium
GCCGCTCGACCAGACCAAGGTCAGTTATCAAGCCGGTGAAATCGGCTCCAAGCTCGAAGACGCCTCAGTGCAGATCACGAACCATACCAGCGATCTCGACGCGCTGAGCAGTGGTGCCCGCCAACTGGCGGACAGTCTCGCCAACGTTCGTGACCAGATACACGGAGCCGCCCAGTCCACGACAGCGCTGACGGCGACGCTCAACCAGGTTCAGCAGGAACTGGGTGGAACTCAAGCAGCCCAACTCCTCGAAACCTTGCGTTCTTACGGCAACATCGGCAGCAACATGACAGTCGTCAACAACTTCGTCAACTCCGCCGCTCCGATGCTGAACGCTTTGAGCAACAACCCGCAATGCGACGCCGACCCTACCTGCAGCCACGGCCGCGCCAAACTTCAGCAACTCATTCAGGCCAGCAACGACGGGTCCTTGAACGGTCTAATGGCCGCGTCCGCACAAAGCCTGCAGTCGACCGTGCAGCGCCTGAGCACTCTCCTGCAATCAGCAGGCGCCAATCTGCGGTTCGTTGGCATCAACGATCCCGCCGGCGCGATCGCGCGGATGCAGCAGGGTGCCAGTGCGCTTGCCGAGGGGAGCGCCCGATTGGCGGACGGCGTGCAGACGCTCGTCGACAAGAACAAGCAGATGGCCCTGGGGCTGAAACAGGCGGCCGATCTATTGCTGACGATCAAACAGGACGCCTCGCAACCCTCCATGGCCGGCATGTACATTCCGCCCGACGTCCTGACGACGAACGACTTCAAGAACGCCGCAAAGTTCTTCATGTCGCCCGACGGGCATTCGGCGCGCTACCTCGTCGAGACGAAGTTCGACCCCTTCAGCACCGCGGCGATGGACCAGGTTCAGACCATCCTGGATACGACGCGAGGCGCACAGCCGAACACGACACTGTCCGATGCGACGATATCGATGCTCGGCACCACCGCGATGTACGGCACCATTCGCAGCTATTACGACGATGACCTTCGATTGATCATCGTCTTGACGCTGGTCGTTGTCTTCCTCATCCTGATCGCGATGCTCCGCGCGATCGTCGCGCCGCTGTATCTCATTGCCTCCGTGGTGATCTCGTACCTGTCGGCATTGGGATTGGGGGTTGTCTTCTTCCAGTTCATTTGCCATCAGCACATTTATTGGAACGTGCCCGCGATTGCCTTCATCGTGTTGGTCGCCGTCGGTGCGGACTACAACCTGCTGTTGATCACTCGAATCCGTGAAGAGTCCGGCAATGGCATCCGCTCGGGGATCATTCGTGCCGTCCATTCGACGGGCGGTGTGATCACCTCGGCCGGAATCATCTTCGCTGCCTCGATGTTCGGCCTGCTGTTCGGCAGTGTCTCCACGATGGTGCAGATCGGTTTCATCATCGGGGCGGGCCTGTTGATCGACACCTTCGTGGTGCGCACGATCACCGTGCCGGCACTCGCCGCGCTCATCGGCCGTGCGAACTGGTGGCCGGCAAAGTCGCGCAAAGCGGCGGCTCCTCGCCGCAAGACAGTGGATGCCCATGCCGGGCAGGTTTGATGATCCGACGCAGTTACAGAAGGGCCGCCGATTGGCGGCCTTCGAGGGTTCTGCGGCGGTGGTGGGGCCGCCCCGCCTTGGCCGCCGGGTTGATCTCCGGAAGTCCCGCCATCCACGCCTCTCGCATTGCCGGGCTTCGGCGCGCCTGTCGGAAGTCTGCTGATGACCCACCCGCTCGACGCGATGATGAAAGCTGCGGCGATCGCCGCGCAGGCGGCTGAACCTGGACCCATGGTGCCGTCTTTGAAAACACGGACACCTGCAGATGATGCGTGGGCAACGCTTCGCAGACGAGACGAACAGGCGCACTGCGGGCATGGCGGCGGATCTGGCGCGCACGGCGAACCAAATCGAAGCTCGGATTCTTGACGGCGCCTCGGCCAAAGAGTCAAAAAAAGAGAGCTGATGCCCGCTCAGATAACGCTGGCTAACGTCGTTGTGACGCAGTAGTTTTCGCTGAACTAGAGTTCGAGTCCATACCCCTGGTCGCGGTTGCGTTGGCGCTGAGCGCTCTGGTGTGTCTGGTGGCCGCGAAGCGTTGCTAGGCGGCCTCGCGGACGCGGGTTTGGGCGCTGTGGCGGCGCCTGGCCTGCGCGCGGCCGGCGCAGCGTTGGTCGTTGCGCTCCAATAAGGCCGCCACGATGGCCCCAGGCGGCCCTAGCCGGCAATCGACCGGGTGTGCGAACCCAGCTGGCACACTCTTGACACAACGGGGGTTCGTCCGTCATATCCGACCGGATCGCGGTATGACGCTGACCTGCACAAATACTGGTGGGCGCGGACGGTATCGAACCGCCGACCGCTGGTGTGTAAAACCAGAGCTCTACCACTGAGCTACGCGCCCTATGCCCGCCGCAGGCTACACGCCTAAAGGCCAAGCACCCAAAACATTCCGGCCTTCTCAGGTCCTCAACGCCGCCAGCGCGTCGGTCCACAGCATCTGGTCGCGGGGTTCGCCGGGCTGTTTCATCTCGGCGAACTGAATCAGTCCTGACCGATCGACAACAAAGGTGCCGCGATTGGAGTATCCAGCGGCGTCATTGAACACGCCGTAGGCCTGGCTGACCTCACCGTGTGGCCAGAAATCCGACAGCACCGGAAACGTGAACCCACTCTCCAGCGACCAAATCTTGTGGGTGGGCGGCGGGCCCACCGAGATCGCCAGCACCGCGCTGTCGTCGTTTTCGAAAACGGGCAGGTGATCACGCAGCTGGTCGAGTTCGCCCTGGCAGATCCCGGTAAATGCCAGCGGG
>DATAPW010000028.1:0-19836 GCA_036265005.1 Acetobacteraceae bacterium
CTGAAGTCGCTGATCAAGGGGATGATGAAGGCGCAGTTCATGGCCGAGACCAAGCCGGAGGAGACGCTGCAGATCCTGGTCGGCCCATACTACAAGACCTCGCTGGAGAACGCGCGCATCGCGATGTCGAAGCAGCCTTCGGTGGTGGATGCGCGCAGCCAGACCCAGTTCATCCTCGACCGCGTCGAATCGATCGTGGAGATGGGCTACATCAAGAAAAAGCCCGGCCGCGATGCGATCGACTGGAGCCTGCTGGAACAGGTGATAGCCGAGAACAAGGAGCTCTATGGCCAGCTCAAGTACAAATCCGCTGCCTGACACGGCGCTGCGTCCGGCCGGCGGGCCGCCATTCGGCTCACTGCCCTGGGCGGCGATCGCACAGGTTGCACAACGCCTGTTGTGGGGCGCGCTGTCGATCGGGCTGTTCGCCGGATTGTGGGAACTGTGCTGGGCGCTTGGCTGGTCCGATCCGAAGCTGCTGCCGCCGCCGCATGTATTCATCGGCAACATCGTGGACCAGGCGAAGTTCTTCAACACGGTGAACCGCTGGCAGATCGGCGCCGGCGTCGGCAGCGGGCCGAGTCCGGCGATGGCAGTGGTCTATACGGTGTTGTCGTCAACCGGGCGTGTGCTGACCGGACTGGTGATTGCCTTCACGCTGGCAATCACCACAGGCGTGGCGATCCGCTATTTCAAATTGTTCGAGCGGCTGACCCTGCCGACGATCACCCTGCTGGCGCCGGTGTCGCCGATCGCCTGGCTGCCGGTGGCGATCTTCCTGTTCGGCATCGGCAATGGGCCGGCGGTGTTCATGGTGGTGGTGGCACTGTTCTTCCACATGGTGCTGGCGACCATCACGCAGATCGAAGGGGTGAACCGCAACCTGATCAATGTCGCGCGCACCATGGGGGCGACCAAGCGGCAGATCTATGCCCGCGTGGTCATTCCGGCGATCCTGCCCGGGTTGTTCATGGTGCTGCGGATGAACCTGTTCGGCGCCTGGATGGTGGTGCTGATCGCCGAAGCGACCGGCGTGGGCTACGGTCTCGGCCAGGTGATCATGCTGGCGCGCAACACCTTCAATCCGTCGCTGGTGTTCTTCACCATCGGGCTGATCGGCGTGCTGGGCTTCAGCTTCGATTTCCTGCTGCGCCAGGTGCAACGGAAGCTGCTGTACTGGGTGCCGCGGGAGGTGCTGAGTGGTCTCTAAGCCGGTGCGGCCGTTCTCGTCGAAGGACGCGGTGGTCTGCCGCTCGGTCGGCAAGACCTGGGCGGAGGGCACGCCGCGCGCGCACGAGGCGTTGCGCGGCATCGACCTGGACGTGGCGCCGAACGAGTTCATCGCGCTGCTCGGACCGTCGGGCTGCGGCAAGTCCACGCTGCTGTATCTGATCGCGGGGCTGGAGGCCGTGAGCGGCGGCGGGATCTGGTCGTTCGGCGATCCCGTCGAGGCACCGTCGCCGGAACGCAGCCTGATCTTCCAGGAGACGTCGCTGTTTCCCTGGCTTTCGGTCTGGCAGAATGTGAGCTTCGGATTGTCGCTGCAAGGCGTTCCGGCGGATGAGCGCAAGGAGGCGGCACGTCGCGCGCTGGCTCGCGTGGGACTGTCGGAGGCGATGGACAAGCGGCCGGACGAACTGTCCGGTGGGATGCGGCAGCGCGTGGCGGTGGCGCGCGCGCTGGCGATGCGGCCGAAGGTGCTGCTGATGGACGAGCCGTTCGCCGCACTCGATGTGCAGACGCGGGCCAAGATGCAGGATTTCTTGCTGGATGTGTGGCGGAGTTCCGGCGCGTCGGTGCTGTTCGTGACGCATCATATCGACGAGGCGGTGGCGCTGGCGGACCGCGTCGTGGTTTTCACGTCGCGGCCGGGGCGGGTGAAGACGATCGTCCCGATCGATCTGCCCCGGCCGCGCGACCTGTTCTCGCCTGAGGCGGAGGCGCTGCGCCGGCAGTTGACGGCGCTGCTGCAGGATGAGGTGGACCGGGCGTTTGCCGAGCAGGAGGCACTGGCGGCGGAGTGAGGCTAGTGGCGGAATGCGCTGCGCTTTTCCGCCTTACGGCGAACGTGACGGTTGATACGTCGGGCGGAGAGCGCAGCGCATTCCGCGGCCGACGCCAACGCAAGGGGGAACCATGCCCGCATCACTGATCCGCAGCCGCGCGATGATCACGCACGCAGTGGACCGCCACACCTGGAGCGAAATTCCCGACGGCGCCGTGCTGCAGGAAGACGGCACCATCACCGCCATCGGCAGCTTCGCCGACCTGAACCGCAGGCATCCCAACGTTCCGGTCGTCGGCACCGGCAACGAAATCCTGCTGCCCGGCTTCATCAACGGCCACCATCACGTCGGCCTGACGCCGGTGCAGCTTGGCTCGCCGGACATGCCGCTGGAACTGTGGTTCGTCACGCGCATGGTGGCGCGCAATCTGAACATGTATCTCGACACACTGTATTCGGCGTTCGAGATGATCGCGTCCGGGATTACCACGGTGCAGCACATTCATGGCTGGATGCCCGGCAAGCTGGCCGAGGTGGACGGCCGCGCGGACGAAGTGATCCGCGCCTACGAAGATGTCGGCATGCGCGTATCGTATTCCTTCGCGGTGCGCGACCAGAACCGGCTGGTCTACCAGAACGACGCGGATTTCGTCGCCAGCCTGCCGGCGGAACTGCGCGGCCCGATGCAGCGCTGGTACGACCGGTTCCAGCTCTCGCTCGACGACTATCTTGCGCTGTTCGAGGGCATGCACGGGCGGCACCAGAACAAGAGCCGGGTGAAGATCCAGTTGGCGCCGGCCAATCTGCACTGGTGCTCGGATGCGGCATTGGCGCGGCTGGCGGAAACATCGCGGAAGTACAGCGTGCCGCTGCACATGCACCTGGTGGAGACGGCGTACCAGAAGGAATATGCCAGGCGGCGCGGCGGCGGCACTGCGGTCGAGTACATCGACCGGTTCGGCCTGCTCGGTCCGCAGATGACGCTGGGACATGGCGTGTGGCTGAACGAAGCAGACATCGACCGGCTGGCGGAGACCGGCACCTGCATCTGCCACAACTGCTCGTCCAACTTCCGGCTGCGTTCCGGCGTCGCGGCGCTGAACGTGTTCGAGGCGAAAGGCATCAACACTGCCATCGGATTGGATGAAGCCGGCATCAACGACGACCGCGACATGCTGCAGGAGATGCGCATGGTGCTGCGCGCGCATCGCGTGCCCGGCATGGGCGACGACGTGCCGACTCCGTCGCAGGTGTTCCGCATGGCAACCTCGGGTGGCGCGAAGACCACCGCGTTTGGCGAGCGTCTCGGCGTGCTGGAGGTCGGGCGCGCCGCCGACATGGTGCTGATCGACTGGCAGCAGGTGAGCTACCCGTATCTGGACGCCGAGACGCCGCTGCTGGATGCGGTGCTGCAGCGTGCCAAGGCCGCCGGCGTGCGCAGCGTGATCTGCGACGGCGAGGTGATCTATGCGGATGGCCGGTTCACCAAGGTGGACCGTGACGGCGCGCTGCGTGCGCTGCACGACGATTTGAACAAGGCGCTGGCAGACGACGAGGTGGAACGGCGGCGGCTGTCCAAGGCGCTGCTGCCGCATGTGAAGGCCTTCTACGCCAACTATTTCGATCCGGCGCGGCATGAGCCATTCTACCGGCCAAGTTCACGCATCTGACCGGAGGGTGGCATGGCTGATTTCGACCTGGTGATCCGCGGCGGCACCGTGGTGACGGCGGCGGACACGTTCCGCGCCGATGTCGGCGTGCGCGACGGCCGCATTGCCGCGCTCGGCGAGAAGCTGGACGGCGCCCAGGTATTGGATGCCGGCGGATTGCTGGTGATGCCAGGCGGCGTCGACACGCATTGCCACATCGAGCAGTTGCGGCCGAACGGCGGGGCGGACGAGGAGAGCTTCATCACCGGCAGCACCGCGTGCCTGGCCGGCGGCACCACGACCGTCATCACGTTTGCCGCACAGTTCAAGGGCCATGGCATCCTCGACACGCTGGCGGAATATCATCGGCGCGCGAAGCAGGCGATGGTGGATTACAGCTTCCACCAGATTATCACGGATCCGTCGGACGCTGTGGTGCGCGATGAGATTCCGCAGGTGGTCGAATCGGGCGTGCGCAGCCTGAAGGTTTTTCTCACCTACGAGCCGTCGCATCTGGATGACCGCCAGTTCCTGCGCGTGCTGGCTGCGGCGCGGCGCACCGGCGCCCTGGTGACGGTGCATTGCGAGAACTACGAGGCGATCCGTTGGCGCACCGAGGCGCTGATGGCGGATGGCCGCAGTGCGCCAAAATACCATTCCTGGTCGCGGCCGAAGGTCATCGAGCGCGAGGCGACGCATCGTGCCATTGCACTGGCCGAACTGGTGGACCAGCCGATCCAGGTGTTCCACGTGTCGTGTTCGGAAGTGGCGGAGGAGATCGCCCGGGCGCAGGCGCGTGGCCTGAAGGTATGGGCGGAGACCTGCCCGCAGTATTTCGTGCTGGGCGACACGGACATGGACCGCCCCGGCTTCGAGGGGGCGAAATTCATGTGCAGCCCCAGTCCGCGCGATGCGGCGACCAGTGCAGCGCTATGGCGCGACATCCAGCGCGGCACGCTCGACGTGGTGTCGTCCGACCACAGCGGTTCCAGCTACGAAGGCGAACAGGGCAAGCGCATCCATGGCAACAACGCACCGTTCCCGGACATTCCGAATGGCGTGCCTGGCCTGGCCGCGCGCCTGCCGATCGTGTTCAGCGAGGGCGTCGTGGGCGGACGCATAGACATCAATACCTACGTCCGGCTGATTGCCACCAACCCGGCGAAGCTGTTCGGCCTGTACCCGCGCAAAGGAACCATCGCGCCGGGATCCGATGCCGACCTGGTGCTGTGGGATCCCGCCAAGCGCGTCACCATCACCAATGCGCTGATGCAGCATGTGATCGACTACACGCCTTACGAAGGCAGGGAAGTGACCGGCTGGCCGGTGGCGACGGTGAAGGGCGGGCGCATCGCAATGCGCGATGACAAGGTGCAGGCCGAACCGGGCAGCGGGAAATTCCTGCCGCGCGCACCGTACGACCTGATCAAGCCGCGCGGCGTGCTGCCGGACGGCTTCGACGCCTCGCGGTTCGCGTAAGCCACCGCTGCTTCAAGGCGATGGTCTGAACAGCCGAAAGTTTTTTGGTTCCTTTTTTCAAAAAAGAACCTGCTTTCTACCTCGGCTCCAGGAGAACCGTGCCATTGCGGGATGCCACTACCGCATGATCCGTGGCAGGGTAGCTCCATGCTGGATGACAGGACCCGGATCCGTCAGGTTTATCGCGCGGCCGAGCCAGACACCCTCGCGCCGCTGCTCGAGGCGGCATCGCTCCCGCAGGACGTCGCATCCCGCGTCGATGCCCGTGCCCGCGCGCTGGTCCATGCCGCCCGCGCAGCACACAAGCCCGGCGCGGACGTCACCGATTTTCTTGCCGAGTACGGCCTCGGCACCGCCGAGGGCGTCGCGCTGCTCTGCCTCGCCGAGGCGCTCTTGCGCATTCCGGACGCCGCGACCGCCGATGCGCTGATCGAGGACCGCATTGCCGCCGCCGACTGGCAGAAGCATCTCGGCCGCGGTGACTCGCTGGCGGTGAACGCCTCCGCCTGGGCGTTCATGCTGACCGGCCGTGTGCTGACGCTCGACGAGGCGCAGGGCGGCATCCAGGCAGCGATCGGGCGCATGGTGCGACGGGTCGGCGAACCGGTGATCCGCACCGCTCTGCGCCGCGGCATGCGCGTGCTGGCACGGCAATTCGTCATGGGCCGCACGATCGACGAAGCGCTGGCGCGCGCAAACACGGCCGACGGGCGTCGCTGGCGCTACAGCTTCGACATGCTGGGCGAAGCAGCGAAGACAGCGGAAGACGCCGAGCGTTACCGCATCGCCTATACCGATGCGATCGGCGCCATCGGCCGCGCCTCGGCTGGTCGCGGACCGATCGACGGGCCGGGCATGTCGGTGAAGTTCTCCGCGCTGGATCCGCGCTATGAACCTTTGCAGGCAGCACGCTGCGTACCGGCGCTGATCAATATCCTGACCGACCTCGCGCTGGCGGCGAAGGCGGCGAATATCGGACTGACCGTCGATGCCGAAGAGGCCGACCGGCTGGAGATCAGCCTCGATGTGTTCGCCGCGGTGCTGGCGAATCCGGCGCTTGCCGGCTGGAACGGTCTGGGTCTCGCGGTACAGGCCTACCAGAAGCGTGCGCTGCCGCTGATCGACTGGATCGCCGCGCTTGGCTGCCGCACGCAGCACCGCATTCCGACGCGCCTGGTGAAAGGTGCCTACTGGGACAGCGAGATCAAGCTGGCGCAGGTGCAGGGCCACTCCGACTATCCGGTGTTCACCCGCAAGGCGGCGACCGACGTAAGCTGGCTCGCCTGTGCGCGCCGCATGCTGGACCGTCGCGACGCGATCTATCCGGCGTTCGCCACGCACAACGCGCACAGCCTGGCGTTCGTGCTCGAGTGCGCGGACGCGGCCGACTTCGAGATGCAGCGCCTGCATGGGATGGGCGAGGCGCTGTATCACGACGCAACCTGTCCGGTGCGCGTCTACGCGCCGGTCGGCACGCACGAGGACCTGCTCGCCTACCTGGTGCGACGGCTGCTGGAGAATGGCGCCAACACCAGCTTCGTGCACCGCCTGGTCGATCCGTCGGTACCCGAGGAGGCCATCGTCGCCGATCCGGTGCAGCGGCTGAACGCACTTGGCGGAACGCGCAATCCGCGCATCCCGCTGCCGCGCGACCTCTACCCGGACCGGCGCAATTCCGCCGGCGTCGATCTTGCCGACTGCGCGACGGCGCCCGCGCTGTTGGCGGCGATCCAGCGTCATGCCGGCGACGCCCGTGATTTCGAGGGCGCGCGGCAAGTCCGCAATCCGGCGGATCGCCGTATGCTGGTCGGCGCGATCGACGATGCCAAGCCGGCGGAAATCGCCGCGGAACTCGACGTGCTCACGCAGGGCTGGCGGGATTGGGATGCGGCCGGCGGAGCACACCGCGCGGACGTGCTGGAGCGCGCTGCCGACCTGATCGAGGCGTCGCGCGACGGGTTGCTGTTCCTGCTGGCACGCGAGGGCGGCAAGACCCTCGCCGATGGCATCGCCGAAGTGCGCGAGGCGGCCGATTATTGCCGCTGGTATGCCCTGCATGCGCGCCGCGACTTCGCCGAACCGCGCGAACTCGCCGGTCCAACCGGCGAGCGCAACACCTGGGCGCTCGGCGGACGCGGCGTGTTCGCCGCCATCTCGCCGTGGAACTTCCCGCTGGCAATCTTCACCGGCCAAGTCGCCGCAGCGCTCGCCGCCGGCAACGCGGTGGCTGCCAAGCCGGCGGAACAGACGCCGCTGGTTGCGGCGCGCGCGGTGGCGCTGCTGATGGAGGCCGGTGTGCCGCGCACCGCGCTGGCGCTGCTGCCAGGCGACGGGATGGTTGGCCAGGCGCTGGTCAACGACCCGTACATCGCCGGCATCGCATTCACCGGCGGCACCGAAACCGCGCAGGCGATCGCGCGATCGCTTGCCGCACGGCCCGGTCCGCTCATTCCGTTCATCGCGGAAACCGGCGGCATCAACGCGATGATCGTCGACAGCTCCGCGCTGGCCGAGCAGGTGGTCACCGACGTGCTGGCCAGTGCGTTCGGTTCCGCCGGCCAGCGCTGCTCCGCATTGCGCCTGCTGTGCCTGCAGGACGATGTCGCCGACCGCATGCTGCACATGCTGCGCGGTGCGGCGGAGACACTGGCGATCGGCGATCCGCTGGATCCCGCGACCGACATCGGTCCGGTGATCGACGAGGATGCGCGTTCGTCGCTGCAGCGTACCGTGGCCCAGTTCGGCTCACCGCTGTTCATGCTGGCGCTGCCGCCTGGAACGGAGCATGGCAGCTTCTTCGCGCCGCGTGCCTTCCTGCTGCGCCACGCCGGCGATCTCACCTCGGAGATATTCGGGCCCGTCCTCTGCGTCCTCCGCTACGCCGCGGACCGGCTGGACGACGTGCTGGACGCGATCGAGGCCACCGGCTACGGCCTCACCCTCGGCATTCACAGCCGCATCGAAGCGACCCAGCATCACATTGCCGAACGTCTGCGCATCGGCAACAGCTACGTCAATCGCAACCAGGTCGGCGCCGTGGTCGGCGTGCAGCCGTTCGGCGGACGCGGACTGTCGGGCACCGGCCCAAAGGCCGGCAGTCCCATCACGCTGTTGCGATTTGCCGAGGAGCGGGTGGTGTCGGTCAACACGGCCGCAGCAGGAGGCAACGCGGCGCTGCTGGCGTCCGACCTGGACTGATTGCGCTGTGGAGCAAGGAGAACCGGGATGCCGCGCCGACACACGCTGACCGCAATTCTTCCGTGCAACGACCTCGACGCGAGCGAGGCGTTCTACGCGCAACTGGGTTTTGCGAAGCACGGCGATTACGGCGGCTACCGCATATTGGCCGATGGTCGCGGTGGCGAACTGCACCTCACGCAGGCGGTCAAGGGCTGGCTGGTCCGCGGTCGCAATCCTTTCGGACTGTATCTCTATGCGGAAAACGTCGCGGAGCTGGCACAGCGCATGGGCGGTCGCACACCTGAAGACAAACCATGGGGCATGTTCGAGTTCGCGCTGTCCGATCCTGACGAGACACTGGTCCGCATCGGCTGGCCGTCGGGAGAGCCTGGCACGGCCTGACGGCAACCCGCACCCTTGGCGGTTGTGCGCCGCTGTGCTGAAGCTATGCACCTTGCTTGCATTGGAGCGCTCCCATGATCGGCGTCGACTGGGGCACCACCAGCTTCCGTGCCTTTCGCATTGCACGCGACGGCACCATCCGTGACCGCCGCGCCGGGCTGCGCGGCATCGTCAACGTGCCGGACAACCGGTTCGCCGACACGCTGCGGGAGGAGATCGGTCCGTGGCTCGCCGCCGGCGAGAACCACGTGCTGCTGTCCGGCATGATCGGCAGCCGCCAGGGCTGGAAGGAGGCGCCCTACCTCCCCTGCCCCGCCGGCGCCCCCGGCATCGGCGCCGCCCTGGTCGAGATCGAGTTCGACTGGGCGCAGGTGAAGCTGGTGCCGGGCCTGTCCACTACGGACGAGGCCGGCATCGCGGAAGTGATGCGCGGCGAGGAAACCCAGGTGATCGGCGTGCTCGAGGCGATGGGCGGCAGCGGGCTGGCCTGCCTGCCGGGGACCCATTCGAAATGGGCTACCGTCGAGGACGGCCGTATCGTCGGCTTCACGACCCACATGACCGGCGAGACCTTCGGCGCGCTGCGCGGCCACACGATCCTGGGCCGCATGATGCGCGAGGGGCCGGCGGACGGTGCACCGTTCGACGCCGGCGTACGGCGCGCGGCCGACGCCGGCGGCCTGCTGCACCACATCTTCGGCGCGCGTGCCCAGGTGCTGGCCGGACGGTTGGCGGAGACCGACGCCGCGGCCTACCTGTCGGGCATCCTGGTCGGGCACGAGGTGCAAGCCGCGCTGGCGGGCCGCCAAGGCGTGGTGGTGCACGTCATCGGCGCGCCGGAACTTACCGCGATGTATGCCAGGGCAATCTCCACGTATGGCGGATTCCCCGAACGGCACGACGGCGAAGCGGCCGCGCGTGGCCTCGGTCTGATCGGCGAGCACGCAACGTGGATCTGAGCGGTTGGCTCACCCGCTGCCCGCTGGTAGCGATCCTGCGGGGCGTGAAACCGGACGAGGTGCTGGCGATCGGCGAGGCCCTGGAACACCAGGGCGTCGCCATCGTCGAGGTGCCGCTGAACTCGCCCGATCCGATGGCGAGCATCGCCCGTCTGGCGCGGGAGTTCGGCGACCGCCTGCTGATCGGCGCCGGCACGGTGATGACGGCCGCCCAGGTGAGTGAGATCGCCGCCTCGGGCGGCCGGTTGGTGGTGACGCCGCACGCCGACCCGGCGGTGACGCGGGCGGCCAAGCAGCACGGATTGCTGGCTGTGCCCGGCTTCTTCACCCCGGCGGAGGCGTTCGCGATGCTGGCGGCCGGGGCGGACGCGCTGAAGCTGTTTCCCGCGGAGGCAGCCAGTCCCGCGGTGCTGCGAGCGCTGCGGGCGGTGTTGCCGGCGGGGACGGCGGTGCTGCCGGTGGGCGGCATCGATGCGTCCAACACGGCGGCCTGGCAGGCAGCGGGCGCGGCGGGGTTCGGCATCGGATCGTCGATCTACAGGCCGGGAGACAGTCCGGAGACAGTGGCGGCCAAGGCGCACGCGCTGATAGCGGCGCTGGCAGGGCCCCCACCCCAACTCTCCCCCACCCAGGCGCAGGAAAGGGGTTAGGTCAGGCGAAGCCGCCCCTCTCCCGCGCCTGGGCGGGGAAGGGTCGGGGTGGAGTCGCGCCGGTCGATCCAGGTCAATTGCGCCACCTCGGCGGCTATGACAGCTTGCGCGCCAGCATGCGCGGAGGAATCCCGATGACCGATCCAGAAGCCTACCGCCCGCTGGCTCCGGGTACGCAGCCGCCCTACGACGCGCCGGCCTATCTCGGCACGATCAAGCGTCATCCGAAGCAGAAGCTCCATCCGCTGCCCCACACCATCACGGAGACCACCGGCCCCAGTTTCTCCGCAAGCCGGTTTCCGCCGCTGGCCGACCTCACCACGGCGACCGGCAAGCCGGCATTGGGCGAACGGATCATCGTCGCCGGCACGATCACGGACGAGGACGGGCGGCCGGTGCCGCACACCATGGTCGAGATCTGGCAGGCCAACGCCACCGGCCGCTACGACCATCCGGCCGACCAGCACAACGCGCCGCTCGATCCGAATTTCCATGGCGACGGACGGGTGTTCACCGACGAGCAGGGGCGCTACCGCTTCCTGACGATCAGGCCGGGCGCCTATCCGTGGCCGAACCACCGCAATGCCTGGCGCCCGAACCACATCCATTTCTCGTATTTCGGCCCGGCATTCGCGACGCGCCTGGTCACCCAGATGTATTTCCCCGGCGACCCGCTGCTGGCGTTCGATCCGATCTTCCATGCGGTGCCGGACGAGCATGCGCGCAACCGGCTGATTGCCGCGTTCGACCTGGATATCACCGAGCCGGATTTCGCTCTCGGCTACCGGTTCGATGTCGTGCTGCGTGGCCGCGGCGCCACCCCGATGGAGGCGTGATCCGATGCCAAGCGCCACCGCCAGCCAGACCATCGGTCCCTACTGGCATCTGCTGGAGGATGCGTCCTGGGCGGACCTCACGCGCTTAGGCGCACAAGGCGAAAAGATCACGCTGACCGGCGCGGTGCTGGATGGCGACGGCAAGCCATGCGCCGATGCCTGCGTGGAGATGTGGCAGTCCGATCCGCCGGCGTCCGACTCGTTTCCCGGGTTCGGCCGCAGCAACACGGACGCGCAGGGGCAGTTCCGCTTCGTCACGGTGAAGCCCGGACCGGTAGCCGGCCGCGGCAACACGCAGCAGGCGCCGCATATTGCGTTGTGCATCCTGTCGCGCGGGCTGATGCGCGGGCTGGTAACGCGGGCGTATTTCCAGGGCGAAAAACTGAACGATACCGATCCGCTGCTGATGTCGATCGACGAGCCGGCGCGGCGCGGGACGTTGATCGCAAGGCCGGCGGGCGCCGGGACGTGGCGGATGGACGTGCGCCTGCAGGGGGATGGCGAGACGGTGTTTTTGGATGTGTGAGGCCCCATCCCTAGCCCTCCGGCGCTTCGCGGGAGAGGGGACACTGGTCCGGCGGCAGCAAATCCGTCCGCTCTCCCGCGAAGCGGCGGAGGGCTAGGGAGGGGACCTGCCGCCATGCCGACCAATCCCGCCGACAGCCCGATCCTCGGCACGCTCTACGGCAGCGATGCCATGCGGGCGGTGTTCGACGAACGCACGTATTTCCAACGCATGCTCGATGTCGAAGCGGCGCTGGCCCGCGTGCAGGCGCGACTCGGCATCATCCCGGCCGACGCCGCAGCCACCATCACCGGCGCTGCACGCGTCGAGAACCTCAGCACCGACGAACTTGCCGCCAGCGCGCGCAATGTCGGCTACCCGGTGGTCGGCCTGGTCACGGGACTGTCGCGCGCCGCCGGCGCAGCGGGCGGCTGGACGCATTGGGGCGCCACCACGCAGGACATCATGGACACCGCCACCGTCCTGCAGGTGCGCGACGGCCTGGCGCTGATCCGCACCGCCCTGCGCGGCATGGTCGCGGCGCTCACGGCCCAGGCGGAGCAGCATCGCCACACAGTGATGGCGGGACGCACCCACCTGCAGCAGGCGCTGCCGATCACCCTCGGCCTGAAATGCGCGGTGTGGACACAGCCGCTGATCGCGCATGTGCAGCGTCTCGATGCACTGCGTCCACGCGTCGAACTGGTGAGCTTCGCCGGCGCCGCGGGCACGCTGGCGTCACTCGGCGACCAGGGCATCGCGGTGATGGAAGGCCTCGCCGCCGAACTCGGACTGGGTGCGCCGGCTGCGCCGTGGCATGTCAGCCGCGACGGGCTGGCCGAGACGGTGGCGTTCCTCGGTCTGGTCTGCGGCAGCCTGGCGAAGCTCGCCACCGACGTCATCCTGCTGGCGCAGACCGAGGTCGGCGAGCTTGCGGAACCCTACGTTGCCGGCCGCGGCTCTTCGTCCACCATGCCGCAGAAGCGCAACCCGATCGCCAGCGAGTACATCCTCGCCGCTGCGCGCACCGTGCATGCGCTGGTGCCGGTGATGTTCGGCGCCATGGCCGCCGACCACGAGCGCGCCACCGGCCCCTGGCAGGCGGAACTGCTGGCGCTGCCGCAATGCTTCGTGCTGACGCACGGCGCGCTGCAGCACGCCGGTGCGATCGCCGAGGGCATGGTGATCGATGCCGCGCGGATGCGGCGCAACCTCGACCTCACCGGCGGGCTGATCGTTGCCGAGGCGGTGATGATGGGCCTGGCGCCGTATATCGGTCGCGGCGAAGCGCACCACGTGGTGAAACATGCCTGCGATGCCGCGCTGGCCGAAACCATTCCTCTGGCGGATGCGTTGGCGCGCGAGCCGGCGGTGGCGAGCCGGCTGGATCGCGCGGCGATCGAACGTCTGACCGACCCAGGACATTATCTCGGCAGCGCGGATGGGTTCATCGATCGGGTGCTGGCCGCGGCTCGAACGCTGGACTGATTACATCGGCAACAATTGACCGGACCGCAGCCGCCATGCCGGATGCGCAAGGCTCGTGCCGTTGCCTGCGGCTGAGCTTGCCTCTAGGTTGGCCGCAAAGTTGGCGGGATCTCTCCTTGCCGGTCGGTGACGCCGTGCCGCGACGGAAGCCTGCAGTAACGATGCGCCATGCAGGGACCGGCGCGGAAATGGCGGTTGCGATCGTGCGGCCGTGAATGGAGGGAAGTCGATGATAAGGCCCAACAGAGTCACGCGCCGCACCGCGCTGAAGCTCGGTGCGGCGAGCGCAGCCTTGCCGCTCGTGCATATCCGCACCGGCCACGCCGCCGGAAAGGTGTCGATCGGGTTCTGGGACCATTGGGTTCCGGCCGGCAACGACGTGATGAAGCAGCAATGCGACGCGTTCGGCAAAGCCCATCAGGTGGAGGTCCAGGCGGACTTCATCACCTCGGTGGGATCGAAGAACATCCTGACCATCGCGGCCGAGGCGCAGGCCAAGACCGGCCATGACATCCAGCAATTTCCCGGCTGGGAGACGCAGAATCACGCCGACGACCTTGTGCCGATCGATGATGTGATGAAGCGGCTCACCGACAAGTACGGTCCGACCAACGCCGCCAGCGAATACCTGTTCAAGATCAAGGGCCAATGGATGGCGGTGCCGGCCAGCGCCGGGACGCAGAACAAGGGGCCATGCGGCCGCATCTCGATCCTGAAGGAAGCCGCCGGCCTCGACGTCGTCAAGATGTATCCGACGGCGGCGGACGCGTCGCCGGACGCCGAGAACTGGACCTATGACGCGATGCTGAAGGCTGCCGAGGCCTGCCACAAGATCGGCAAGACCTTTGGCATCGGCCTGGGGACCACCGCGGATTCAGTGGACACCGCCGGCGCCATGTTCGCCGCGTTCGGCGCCGAAGTTGTCAGCGCCAAAGGCGACGTGACGGTCAAGTCCGATGCGGTGCGGCAGGTGCTGGAATATGCACAGAAGCTGGTGAAGTTCCTGCCGGCGGATGCGGTGAGCTACGACGATGCGTCGAACAACCGGGCGCTGATCTCCGGCCAGAGCGCGTTGATCTGGAACCCGCCATCGGCCTGGGCGGTGGCGAAGCGCGATGCACCGACGGTCGCCGCCGATTGCTGGACCTTCCCGGCACCGAAAGGGCCAAAAGGCCGCTTTCTGCCTCTCGGCGCATTTGCCTGGGGTGTGTGGAAGTTCAGCAGTAACCAGACGGCAGCCAAGGAGCTGATCGAGTTCCTGTGCCAGCGCGAGCAGGTGGAAGCGCGGGACAACGTCGTGATGGGCTACGACGTGCCGCCATTCGCCAGCATGACCGACTTCAAGGTCTGGGAAGAGGTCGAGCCGCCAAAAGGTACCGTTTACAACTACCCGATCCGCAAGTCGCACAATCAGCAATCGTGGATCGCCTGCGCACCGGCGCCGCCGGATGTCGCGGTGCAGATCTACAATCGCGGCACGCTGCCGACGATGCTGGCCAAGCTGCAGAGCGGCCAGTCGGTGAAGCAGGTGCAGGATTGGGCGCAGGACGAGCTGGAAGGGTTCCTCCGCTGATGACCGGGTCGGTGGCCCGGAAACAGGACTGATCGGCAAGGAGTCCGGCGCGCATTTTTTGGGGCGCGCCGGATAACGACCTTTGCCGATCCTCGCCGGCCTTTGCATGGCCGGACAAAAGCAGGCTGTTCATCCGGGGAATACCGGAGGATGGCCTGCTGCCATATAAGGGCGGATAGAACCGCTGACGACATGAAGGGGCTTCAAACGGCCGTCAAACCGGGCGGCGAAGGAGATAGAGCAATGACCAAACCGTACCGGCTTTCGCGCCGCCAGGCGCTCCGCATCGGGGCGGCGGCAACCGCGCTGCCGTTGGTTCACATCCGGTCGGCGGGCGCCGCGGGCAAGGTATCCATCGGCTTCTGGGACCACTGGGTGCCCGGCGGCAACGACGTCATGCAGAAGCAGGTCGATACCTGGGCCGCGCAGAACAAGGTCGAGGCACATGTCGATTTCATCACCAGCACCGGCAACAAGCTGCAGCTGACCGGCGTGGCCGAAGCCCAGGCAAAGACCGGGCATGACGCTTTGGCGTTCTTCAATTGGGACGTCTACAACGTCGCCGACGCGCTGGAGCCGATGGACGATGTGATGCAGCGGCTCATCGCGAAGAACGGCGCAGTGGACGCCAACGCCGAATATCTGGCGAAAGCCAAGGGCCACTGGGTCGCGGTGCCGAGCAGTTCCGGCACGCAGACCAAGCCGCCTTGCGCGCGCATAAGCTGGTTCAAGCAGCACGGCCTCGACGTGCAGGCTATGTACCCGGTGAGCAAGGAGCACAACGCGCTGCAGGACGCATGGACCTGGGATGCGTTCGCCAAATATGCCGAGGCCGCGGCGAAGGACGGCATGACGTTCGCTCTCGGCATGGGCGGCGGCGGCAACACCGACGCGACCGATACGCACGGTGCGCTGTTCAAGGCGTTCGGCGCCACGCTGATCGACGACAAGGGCAATATCCAGTTGAAGTCCGATGCGGTCCGCCAGGTGCTGGAGTTCGCGCAGCGACTGACGAAGGCCTACCCGGCCGATGCGGTGAGCTACGACGATGCCTCGAACAACCGCGCACTGATCTCCGGCAAGAGCGCGCTGATCTTCAATCCGCCTTCGGCGTGGGCAGTGGCCAAGCGCGACGCACCGCAGGTGGCGGCGGATTGCTGGACCTTCCCGGCGCCGGCCGGTCCCAAGGGCCGGTTCGTGCCGACGCTGGACTACTTCTGGGGCGTCTACGGCTTCAGCACGAACAAGACCGCGGCGAAGGAGCTGATCGAATACCTGATGCAGCCCGAGCAGGTGGAGCCGCGTTGCGTCGCGACGTCGGGCTACGACCTGCCGCCGTATGCCGGATTGCTCGACTTCAAGGTGTGGGAAGAGGTCGAGCCACCGAAGGGCACAGTCTATAACTATCCGAACCGACCGTGGCACAACCAGCAACCGAGCCTGACCGCGGCCGAAGCATCGCAGGATATCGCAGTGCAGATCTACAACCGTGCAATCCACAACCAGATGATGGCGCGGATCAGGGAAGGCCAGACGATCCCGCAGGTGATCGCCTGGGCGCAGGACGAGCTGGAGGGCTTCGCTCGCTGAACGCGTAGCCAGCGCACAAGTGACGGAGTTGTCGGCCGCGCCCGGAACGGTGCGGCCGACAATGTCGCGACTGACGGAAGGAATGACGCCGACGCGGTAAGTGCCTGAAGAACCAAATGGCCCAGCGGCCACATCGGGAGGGACGGAAATGACTCGCAGAAGTCGCATTTCACGCCGCAACGCGATCAAGCTCGGAGCCGCCGCCGCGGCCCTTCCGCTGGTCCACATCCGCACCGGCCGAGCCGCCGGGCGCGTCTCCCTGGGTTTCTGGGACCACTGGGTACCGGCCGGCAACGCCGTGCTGAAACAGCAGGCCGATGCCTGGGGTGCGAAGAACCAGGTTGAGGTGAACATCGATTTCATCACCTCGGTCGGCAACAAGATGGTGCTGACGCAGGCCGCCGAGGCGCAGGCCGGCGCAGGCCACGACGCACTGCATTTTTCGCAATGGGAAATACACCACCACGCCGAAAAGCTCGTGCCGGTGGACGCCGCGGTGCAGCGGTTGATCGCGAAGAACGGCAAGGTTTCCGGACTCGCCGAATACCTCGCCCTCGCCGATGGCCATTGGCGCGCGGTGCCGTCGAGCTGGGGCGCCCAGGCCAAGCCGCCCTGCGCGCGCATCAGCATTATGAAAAGCGCCGCCGGAATCGACGTGACGAAGATGTACCCGGCGACGGCCGAGTACATCCCCGCTATGGACGACTGGACCTGGGAGACGCATCTGAAGGCGGCGGAGGCCTGTCAGAAGGCCGGCATGGCGTTCGCCATCGGCCTTGGCACCACGGCAGATTCCACCGACACGTCGGGCGCGCTGTTCGCCGCCTACGGGGCGCAACTGGTGGATGCCAAGGGCAACGTGACGGTGGATTCCGATCCGGTGCGCGAGGTGCTGGAGCACGCGTCGCGACTGGTGAAGGTACTGCCGCCCGATGCTGTGAGCTACGACGATGCTTCGAACAACCGCGCGCTGATCTCGGGCAAGAGCGCGCTGATCTGGAATCCACCCTCGGCCTGGGCTGTGGCCAAGCGCGACGCACCGCAGGTCGCAGCGGATTGCTGGACATTCTCGGCGCCCAAAGGACCGAAGGGGCGGTTCGTGCCGTTCTCCCAGTCGTTCTGGGGCGTCTGGCAGTTCTCGCGCAACCAGACTGCGGCGACGGAGATCATCGAATATCTGATGCAGCGCGAACAGGTGGAGCCGCGCTGCGCGGCGGTCGTGGGCTATGACCTGCCGCCGTACGCCGGCATGCTGGATTTCAAGGTTTGGGACGAGGTGGAGCCGCCGGTCGGCACCGTTTTCAACTACCCGGTGCGGCCGTCGCATCATGGCGAGGCCAACACACCCGGCTTCCCTGCCCCGCCCGACATTGCCGTGCAGATCTACCAACGCGGCATCTTCCCGACGATGCTGGCCAAGCTGCAGAGCGGCCAGTCGATACCGCAGGTGATCGGATGGGCCAAGGAGGAGCTGGAGGGGTTCGTTCGCTAGGGCGACCTTAAGCCGGTTGCGATGGGTTTTCGCTGCGCTGAGCCCATCCTGCGAGGGCGGTGCGCCTGCCGTAGGAGGGCAGAGCGCAGCGAAACCCATCGTGCGGCGTCGTTTACCGATTTCACACCAATTCCGCCCATGACGGTCACCGATTGTCCGCAACAGATCGGGATCGGGCCATGACCAGGTGGATTTTGCGCTGCTTCTTCATCCTGCCGCTGCTCTTCACGGCCACTGCCTTCGGCGCCGACAGCGGCACGCCGGACGAGGCGAAGGCGATGGCCATCCGCGCCGGCGAGCTGCTGAAAACCGACGGACCGGAGAAGGCGTTCCCCGAGTTCGAGAAGGGCGCCGCGTTCCACGACCGCGACCTCTACGTGATGGTCTACGATCAGAGCGGCAAATGCGTGTCGCACGGCGCCAATCCCGCACTGATCGGCAAGACGCTGATCGACCTGAAGGATACCGACGGCAAGTACCTCATCAAGGATCTGGTCGCTGTCGAGGACGCCGGCTGGGTCGACTACAAGTGGCCGCATCCCGCGACCAAGAAGATCGAGCCAAAAACCACCTACGTGGTGCGCGTCGGCAACTACCGTGTCGGTGTCGGCGCATACAAATAGCGGCCCAGGTCCGACAACACGCCGGTGACCTAAACCGCTTTTCTTATCAGCCGGTTAACCCACGGTTTACCAATCGTTTATCAGCGCGGGGTTTATCAGGCTTCGCAGGCTCCAGATATTCCAGCGCCCGGCGGGCCAGCACCGCCTGCCCAGCCTGTCGCCTATAATGACGCGTCATCCGTGACGAGTGCGGCACCAGCCCCTCGATCGCTGCATCGGGTGCCCCAGCTTCGGCCAGTGCCGACACGATACCCAGCCTCAGACCATGGGCGCTTAATCCTGTAGGCAAGCCCGCAACGGGGAGAGCCTTTCGGATACAGCGCGCGAGGTATGTCGGCTCCATCGGCCGGCATGTCTCTGTAGACAATAGACGGTCGTGGTCGGTCGCAGGTGCGCGGGCCAGCCATCGGCGTAGCTCTGCCGATACCGGCACCGTAATCGGCTGTGGAGCCTGCTTGCGCGTCTTTTGTGCCGCGTAGGACAACGTGCCGGCCTTCCGGTCATAGTCGCCCTGGCGAAGCTTACAGGCGTCTCCACGTCGCATACCGGTCCACCACAGCAGCACGACAGCCCGGCGCACGAACTCCGGCACCGCGTCACAGGCGACGAACCGGCGGTATTGGTCCGTGGTCCACATGGTATATCCGTCGCCGGTGTAGAGTTCCGGCACGTCGCGCGCTGGGTTGGTTTGCAGCCATCCTAGGTCTACGGCGTGCGACGCCAATATCCGTAGCATCCGCATAGCCTCGTTCACCGCCGCCGGCGCACCGCTAGCCTTGGGCCTCCCGCTACCGCCGCGCGGACTTGCCGGCAGGGCGCCCAGCGCCTTCTGCACGTCTAGCACCCGCACGCGGTCCAGCGCCGGCACCCATGCCGCGCCCCAGCGATCTTCGAGCAACCGGCATCGGCGTTCGTAATGCCGCCGCGTGGTCGGAGACAATTCGCGCCAGTGTCGCGTGCTCTGAAACGAGCGTATTCAGGTCGGAAAGCGTCTTGCTGGCTGCCGCCGGCACGTGCTTCGGGCCGTCTAAGTGGTCTAGCGCGCGTTTGTAGGCGGCATCGAAGCCGGGTTCATCGGGCAGCACGGGGATACGGACCCGGTTCCCGTGCCGCCTCACGTATGCGTAGCGGCGTCCCTTAATCGTGGGGGTCCAGAGATATGGCCGCAGCGGCGCTGCGTCTATGTGTGCTGACATGGCGGCATGTATGCGTGCCGCCGCCATGTCATTGCAAGATCAGGTTTCCGTTTCCAGGCGCCGGATCACACCGCCCAGGCCAACGTCACGCGCCCCATGTACACGGCACTCGGTCGAGGGTCAGCCCGCCCTGGGTGGCATACTCGCCGACCATGTGACCACAGCGGGAAACTTACCTCGGCGGCCCGCTTCCTATAAACTATTGAAAT
>DATAPW010000029.1:0-31807 GCA_036265005.1 Acetobacteraceae bacterium
CGCCAGGGCAGGGGACCCTGCTGCCCCAGCCTTGCATCGCGGGCCAGGTGGCACCGCTGCCGGCGCTCTCTCCCCCACGAGATCGCTCCGGAGCGGCGTTGTCGCCGTCCGGATCAGGCGGACGCAGTGCGCCGGTGCGACGCCTCGGTAGCAGCCGCGGCCTGTGGCAACTTCTTGGCCTCGCCCATGATCGAGCGCAGATCCCGCAGGAAGGCCGCGCCCTTGAGTGTGCGCTGCACGAGAATGCTGCGACGGTCCAGCGGGTCCACCTTGCGCCGCGCGAGGTCGAGTTCGCCCAACCGATCGAGCGCGCGGGTGATCGCCGGCTTCGATACGTTGAGCTCGGCCGCCAGGCCGCGAACCGTGTGGCCGCCGTCAAGCAGATAGCATGTCAGGAACACGCCGAGTTGGCGCGCCGACAGGTCGGGGCCATCACGCCGTACCAGCGAAACGACGGTTTCGCGAAGGATGCCGACCAACTGGTCGGCGGTTGGATTTGCAGCCATGATTATTCCTTTCGAGGTCCCGGACAGTCACTCGCGGCAGCATATTGCGGTACCGGAGCGAATCGATACTACGTCAATCCCATTTCAGAAACGAAGGTGTTTCGGTCGGATCGCGCGCATGTGACTGATAACTTTCAGTCTACCGTCGCACCGCCAGCCGCTCCGCCACACCGGCGAAAAGCGCACGGATACCATAAGCCTCACCACCTTCCGGATGGCCAGGCGACGTCTGGTCATTCCATGCATACAGGTCGAAATGCACCCATACAACCCCATGCGTAACAAACCGCTGCAGGAACAATGCCGCAGTGATTGCTCCGGCGTGCGGCTTCGACGAGATATTGTTGAGATCGGCAACCGAGCTGTCCAGCCACCGGTCATACGGCGCCCACAACGGCATCCGCCACAGCGGGTCGTGTTGCGATTGGCCATTGCGCAAGAGTGTTTCCGCCCAGCCATCATCATTGCAGAACATCGCCGGCAGATCGGGACCAAGCGCCACGCGTGCCGCACCGGTCAAAGTGGCGCAATCGACCAGCAGGGCAGGGGATTCGTCACACGCGTCGGCCAGCAGGTCGCACAATACCAGGCGTCCCTCCGCGTCGGTGTTGCCAACTTCCACCGTAATCCCTTTGCGCGTGCGGATTACGTCGGATGGTCGCATCGCCGTACCCGATATGGAGTTTTCAACGCAGCCAACCCGCACGACGAGTCGAACCGGCAAGTCCGCGTCCATGATCATCCTGGCAAGCCCGAGGACGGTCGCGGCGCCACCCATATCCTTCTTCATCCGCAGCATGCCGCTCGACGGCTTGATGTCGTAGCCGCCGGTGTCGAAGCACACGCCCTTGCCGCACAGCGAAATGAGCGGCGCATCGGCGTGGGCCGCGCTGCCGGACCAGCGGATGATGGCAACGCGCGCCGGCCGCGCCGACCCGCGGCCGACCGCGGCGACGGTGGGATATGCCGTGTCCAGTTCATCATCCGCGACAATATCGGTGGCCGCGCCATGATGCTGGCCGAGCGATGCGGCGAATTCCGCCAACTCGACCGGTCCGAGCAGGTTGGCAGGCGTGTTGATGAGGTCGCGCACCATCCAGATGGCGGAGGCAGTCGACCGGCTTCGCTCCTGGCCGGTCGGAGCAAGCAGCCGGGCCGGGCCGCGCTTTGCCGGCTTCAGGGCGCTGTACCGATAGGCGCCGAGACAGAAACCGAGAGTCGCAATGCCCGGATCGTACTCGCCAGGCTGCAGTTGCCACGGCGCGCCTTCCGGCAAACGAAACGCCAGATTGCCGAATGCGGCCGGCGACCTGTCGTCTCCCAGTCCAAGCACGGCTCCTGCCACACCATCGTCTCCCGGCAGGAACAGCAACTCCTGAGCCGCAGCGGTGAAGTCGAGCTGCCGGAGATATTGCGCCTGCGCGGCAGGCAGGCCGTCCAGGAAGCTCGCGAGCCCGTCCGGACGCACGGCGTGCAACGGGCGCGTCGCGGCCGCCCTGTCCACCAGGCACTCAAGTTTCTGTTCCAGCATTGCGCCCCCTTCCCGGCCGTCGGTTTGTCACCCGTCCAATGTCAGCCGGCCATTGTCCGCGGCCATGGTCACCCGGCCAACGACGATCCAAGCAGGGAGGTGACCCGTCGGGCAAACTGCGCCGGATCGCGCGGCAGGTCGCCTTCCTGCACGCGCGCCAGATCGAGCAGCGTGCCGGCGGCCTCGGCAATCATGGTTTCATCTGCAAGCTTCCCGGCCAGCGCCTCGATCAACTGGTGCCGCGGATTGACCTCGAGCACCGGCGCCGCGGGCATCATCGCCCGACCGGCACGGCGCAGCAGGCGCTGCATCTGCAGGTCCGGCCCTTTGTCGCCGGCGGCCAGCACCACCGCGCTGTCCGTCAGGCGGCCGGTGGCGCGCACGTCGGCCACCTCGTCGCCCAGCGCCTTCTTCAAGGCGGCGAGCAGCGGCGAAATGTCCGGCTGATCGTCGCCCTTGTCCAACTCGGCCGACGCCTGCGTGACGCTGCGCAACTGCTTTCCTTCGAAACCATCCAGCCGATCCGGCCAGAATGCGTCGATCGGATCGGCCAGCAGTAGCACCTCGATGCCCTTGGCGCGGAAGCCTTCGAGCTGCGGCGACGCGCGCAATGCATCGGGATTGTCGCCCGCCAGGTAATAGATCACATCCTGCCCCGCCTGCATGCGCGTCAGGTAGTCCGGCAGCGAGGTCCAGCCTTCCTGCGACGAGGACCGGAACCGCAGCAGCGGCGCGATCTCGGCGCGATGTTCGGCGTCCTCCCAGGCGCCCTCCTTCAGGACGGGGCCGAAATTATCCCAGAACCTGCCATATTCATCGGTGTCCTTGGCCCGGTTCTTCAGCTCCGACAGTACGCGGCCGATCAGCGCCTTGCGGATGCGGCCAAGGATCGGTGTGGTCTGCAGCATCTCGCGCGAGACGTTCAGCGGCAGGTCCTCGGTATCCACCACGCCCTGCACGAAGCGCAGCCAGTGCGGCAGCAGCTCCGCCTTGTCGGTGATGAACATGCGCCGCACGTGCAGCCGGACATGCGAGTCGCGATCGCCCTCGACGGGTTCGAAGGGTTTCATGCCGGGGATGAACAGGAGCGCAAAAAACTCCAGCATGCCCTCGGCCTTCCAGTGCAGCGTGGCCCAGGGCGTGTCGAAGATGTTGCCGAGGTGGCGGTAGAACTCGTTGTAGGATTGCTCCGACACCTCCGCGCGCGGCTTGCGCCACAATGCGGTGCCTTCGTTGGCGGGCAGGTCCTTGCCGTCGCGGGCGATGGTGATCGGCAGCGTCACGTGGTCGGCCCATTTGCGCACGATCGCCTCGAGCCGGATCGGATCGAGGTACTCGTCGGCATCCGACTTCATATGCAGCACGATGTCGGTGCCTGCAGCGTCGCGGACCGCGGGGGCGATGGTGAACTGCCCGGCGCCGTCGGAGGCCCAGGTGAACGCCTCTTCGGAAGCCGCCTTGCGCGAGGTGACCTCCACCCGGTCGGCGACCATGAAGGCGGAGTAGAAGCCGACGCCGAACTGGCCGATCAGGCTGGGCCGCTCCTCCGGGTTGGCGGAGGCGAGCGCGGCGCCGAACGCGCGGGTGCCGGAACGGGCGATGGTGCCCAGGTTGTCGATCAGCTCCTGCCGGCCCATGCCGATGCCGTCGTCGGCGATCAGCAGGGTGCGCGCCGCCTTGTCGGGGACGATGCGGACCTTGGCCTCGGCGGGGAGCGCCAGGGCCGGGTCGGTCAGCGATTCGAACCGCCGCCGGTCCATTGCGTCGGCGGCATTGGCCACCAGCTCGCGCAAGAATATTTCGCGCTCCGAATATAGCGAGTGCACCACCAGGTCGAGCAACCGCCCGACCTCGGCACCGAAGTCATGCTTTTCCGCCACGGCATCGTTCATCGCCAGCCCTCCTATCGGGCCGCGATATGCGGTGAATCGCGCCGGGTTTCAATGCGACGGCGAAGTGGGTTCAGGCGACGATAGCTAGCCGGGGCTTCGCCCCGGGCCCTACCAGAGGGCGCTGCCCTCTGGGCTCCCGCCAAGGGCCGGGCCCTTGGAACCCTTCACTTTCGGATGGATTGCAAAGGCCCCGCCTTTGCTGGGGGCCTGGGGGCAAAGCCCCCCGGGCGGGTTGAGCCCGACCGCGCCGCCGGAACCGCTTGCATTCCGCAGCGCAACACCCAAACATCCCTTCCATGCTCGGCTTCGATTCCGGTTTCGCCCCGCGCGTCAAAGCCGTCCTCGGCCCGACCAACACCGGCAAGACCCATCTCGCCATCGAGCGGATGCTGGCGCATTCCTCGGGCATCATCGGCTTCCCGCTCCGCCTGCTGGCCCGCGAAAATTACGATCGCATGGTGGCGCAGAAGGGCGCCCGCTACGTCGCCCTGATCACCGGCGAGGAGAAGATCGTCCCGCCGGAGGCGCGCTGGTTCTCCTGCACGGTCGAGGCGATGCCCCTGGACCGCGACGCCGAGTTCCTCGCAGTGGACGAAATCCAGCTCTGCGCCGATCCCGACCGCGGCCACGTGTTCACCGACCGGCTGCTGCACGCCCGCGGCATGGTCGAGACCATGTTCCTCGGCGCCGAGACGATCCGCCCGCTGCTGCAGCGGCTGGTGCCGCAGGCCAGCGTGGAAACCCGGCCGCGGATGTCACAGCTCAGCCACGCCGGCCCGGTCAAGCTGGTCCGCCTGCCGCCGCGCTCCGCCGTCGTGGCGTTCAGCGCCGCCGACGTCTACGCCATCGCCGAACTGATCCGGCGGCGCCGCGGCGGCTGTGCCGTGGTCATGGGCCGGCTGTCGCCGCGCACCCGCAACGCCCAGGTCGCGCTCTACCAGGACAAGGAGGTGGACTTTCTGGTCGCCACCGACGCGATCGGCATGGGCCTGAACATGGACGTGGATCACGTCGCCTTCGCCGCCATGGGCAAGTTCGATGGCCATCGTCCCCGCCGGCTGACCGCCGCCGAAGTGGCGCAGATCGCCGGCCGTGCCGGCCGCGGGATGCGCGACGGCACGTTCGGCACCACCGCGGACTGCAAGCCGCTCGGGGACGAGGTTGTCGCGGCGGTGGAGGCGCACAGCTTCGACGCGCTCGACCAGCTTTGCTGGCGCAACAGCGACCTGGACCTCAGCCACGTCGATGCGCTGCTGGCCAGCCTGACCGCGCCGCCGCCCGGCCCCGGCCTGGTGAAGGGCAACGACGCCGCGGACCTCGAGACCTTGGCGGCGCTGGCGCGGGAACCCGAGATCCGGCGGCTGGCACATGGCCGCCGGATGGTCCGGCGGCTCTGGGATGCCTGCCAGGTCCCGGATTTTCGCAAGCTGGCCGACGACACGCATACCCGGCTCTGCGCGCGGATTTTTGGCCATATTGCCAAGGACGAATGCCTGCCGACCGACTGGCTGGCGGCGCAGGTCGGAGCACTGGCGAGGGCAGACGGCGACATCGATACGCTGATGCAGCGGCTCTCGGGCGTGCGCGTGTGGTCGTACATCGCGGCGCGGACCGATTGGGTGCAGGACACCCGCCACTGGCAGGGTCGCTGCCGCGAGGTCGAGGACCTGCTGTCGGACGCGCTGCACGAACGGCTGACCAGCCGCTTCGTGGACCGCCGTGCCGCCCACCTGATGCGCCGGCTGGAAGCCGGCGAGCAGGAGGAACTGCTGTCCGCGGTGACCCGGCGCGGCGAGGTCGTGGTCGAGGGCCACCCGGTTGGCCGGGTCGGCGGCTTCAGCTTTTTTCCTGATCCGGCGGCTGAAGGCGACGAAAAGCGGCTGGTGCTGCGGGCCGCGCGACGGGCGCTGCGCGAGGAGATGCCACGGCGCGTGGCTCTGGTGGAAAACGTGCCGGACGCGACCCTTGCCCTGGCCGACGACCGGTCGGTGACCTGGGACGGCGTGCCGATCGCGCGGCTGAAGCGTGGCACCACCGCCTGGCGCCCGCGGATCCAGGTGCTGGACAGCGAATTCCTCGATGGTGCCCAACGTGAGCGGTTGCGCATCAGATTGCAGCGTTTCCTGGATGACCAGGTGAACGCCGACCTGGCGCCGCTGCGCGCAGCGGCCGATCGTGCTTCGGGTCTGGCCGGCTTCCGCGGCCTGCTGCACCGGCTGACCGAGGCTTTGGGCCTGATCGTGAGTGACGAAGGTGACGCTCTGGCCCCGCAATCTCGCGCCGCGCTGAAATCCATCGGCGTGAAGGCAGGCCGCTTCGCCCTGTTCCTGCCGGCGCTGCTGAAGCCGCGCGCCGCGGCGATGCGGGCCCGGCTGTGGGGATTGCAGCATGGCCAGCCAGTGCCCGCGCTGCCGGCTCCGGACCTGGTCTCGCTGCCTCGCCAATCGGATTGGCCGGAGGGCTTTGCCGATGCGATGGGCTGGCTGGAGGCGGGACCGGTATTGCTGCGACTGGACGTGGCCGAGCGGGTGGCTGCCGAACTGGCCTGGGCGACGCGGCGCGGCGCCACCGCCCTGCCGGCCACCCTGGCCTCGCGTTTCTCGCTGAAGGCCGAATTGCTGCCTGTGGTGCTGCGCCGCCTGGGTTTCCGCATCGTGCCGGCGGGCGGACTGGCGGCCGGGGAATACGGCCCGCCGGCGCCGGCGATGGTCCTGCCGTTGCGCCGCCGTCGTCCGCCCGTGGTGATCGCCGAGCCCGGGCGGGCGAACGGGCCGTTCGCGGCGCTGGCAGCACTCAAGCGTTAGGGGGCGGCGATACCGGAACAGGAAGACCGCGACTGGCAGAGACTGGACAAATGGCTGTGGTGCGCACGGTTCATGCGGGCGCGGACCGATTGCCAGGCATTGGTCGCCAAGGGCTCCATCCGGATCAACCGGCAACCGACCGACAAGCCCCATGCCAGGTTGCGTATCGGCGACGTGCTGACCGTCCCGGTGCACGGCTCGGTCCGCGTGGTGCGGGTGACGGCATTGGCGGTGCGCCGCGGCCCGGCGCCGGAAGCACGGCTGCTGTACCAGGAGATCACCGAGGCAGCCCCGAACAGCGAAGGCGCCGAAGCCCGAACAAGCGGGTTCTGAGGTATGCGCTTAGCGGGGTTGCCAGGGGTTGCGCCGCAGCGCAATCGTCGGCATATCGCCGCCTCTATCACCCGTACCGGGGACCGAACATGACCTATGTGGTCAACGAAAGCTGCATCCGCTGCAAGTACATGGACTGCATCGAGGTATGCCCGGTCGACTGCTTCTATGTCGGCGAGAACATGTTGGTGATTCATCCGGATGAATGCATCGACTGCGGCGTCTGCGAGCCGGAATGCCCCGTCGAGGCCATCGTGCCGGACAGCGACGACAAGGCCGCCAATTGGCTGGAACTGAACCGGACCTATGCCGCCCTCTGGCCGAATATCACCCGCAAAGGCGAACCACCCGCGGATGCAGACGAGTGGAAGGACAAGCCGGACAAGGACAAGCTGTTTTCGCCCAATCCCGGGAAGGCCTGATCACCGGCAAGCGACCAGCGGGACCGGTTCAACGGGAAGTGTGCCCTTGCGGTTCACTCCTGTGGGGGAGTGCATCATCCCCCCATGACGTAACGCCTCTGTGATGCTATATTGTCCAAGACATGGAGCGACGGCCGCGCGGGACGCGCGACAGCCGCTGCTATTCCCAGGAGCCGATCCTTCGGAACGGGGCGCAGGCCGGGCAGCCGATGCCGGCCGTGCTGACCGTCCAACGGATCGCCCCTGGAAGGCAACGCGTGAGGGACGAAGGGTTAGAGGTGTCAAGTATGAAGGCAACTGCTGGATCCGCGCGATCGGGTCGCGAAGCTGCCGCTTTGCACCACGCGGCTCCACACCGTGTGGTGGCGAAGCCTGCGGCGAAGGCGGCTCAGGCAGCCGTCGCAAAGAAGGCCGCGGCGCCGGCCAAGTCGGCGCCGCCGGACAAGGCTGCCGCCAAGCCGGCCGCGAAGACCGCGCCCGTCGTGTCGAAGCCGGCTGCGGCCAAGCCGCCAGCGGGCAAATCGGCGCCGGCGAAGCCGGAGGCCGCCAGGCCGGTTGCCGGCCAGACACCCCCGCCAGCGGCAGCCAAAGCTCCGCCCGCGCGGACGCCCGCGGCTCCGCTGCAGACAGCGCAACAGAAGCCGCCGCCACCCGCCGCTGCGGCGCCGGCGCGTGCCGCGGCAGCACCGGAGGCCACTGCCCCGGCGCCGGTGTCGCAAGCTCCGTCACCCGATCGCCGGCCGATGATGCCCGACCGGCCGCCGGCCCGGCCGATGGCGAAGGCCGAAATCTTCGTCGAGGGCGACCATGTGGTGTATCCGACCCACGGCGTCGGCAAGGTCGAGCGGATCGCGACGGAGGAGATCGCCGGCCACAAGCTGGAGCTGATCCATATCACCTTCGAAGAAAACCGCATGACGCTGCGCGTGCCGGTGGCGAAGGCGCGCACCGCAGGGCTGCGCAAGCTGGCCACGCGGAAGCTGTTCGACGAGGCGCTGGCAGTGCTGAAGGGTCGCGCCCGGATCAAGCGCACCATGTGGTCGCGGCGCGCGCAGGAGTACGAGGCAAAGATCAATTCCGGCGACCCGCTGGCGATTGCCGAGGTGGTGCGCGACCTGCACCGCAATGCCGGCCAGCCGGATCAGAGCTTCTCGGAGCGGCAGATCTACGAGGCGGCGATGGACCGGCTCGCGGCGGAACTGGCGGCGCTCGACAAGACCGACAAGATGACCGCGGCGACCAAGCTGGCGAATTTTTTGAAGACGGTGTGACAGCGGCGCGCCTGCGGCAGTCGAAAGATTCTTATCACGGAGGACCTGCAGCGGGCCACGGGAGTTCGAGCAGCTCCGGGCCCTGCCATCCTCCGTGGTAAATGCTTCGCTCGCGTTTACACGTAGCCCAGCCAGCGCCAATAGGTGGCGCCGAACAGCAGGGTCAGCAGATAGGCCAGGACCGTCAGCACCAGTCCGACACGGACGAAGTCGCGCGCGGCGAAGGTCTCGGTGCCATAGGCCACCATCCCCTGCGGCGAATTCACCGGCAATATGAAGCCGTAGCTGATGACGAACTGCAGGATCATCGTCATGCCGATGATGTTGATCCCGGGCGTGTGCACCTTCTGCAGCACGGCGATGACGATCGGGATCAGCGACGAGGCCAGCGCCGTGGCGCTGGCGAATCCCAGGTGGATGACGATGAGGAACATCGCCAGCACCGCGAGGATCGCCAGCGAACCAAGCTGATCGAGGCCGAAGCCGGTCACGATGAGGTTTGCCAACCAGCTCGCCGCCTTGGTCTGCAGCAGCACCGTGCCGAGGCTGATGCCGATGCCGAACAGCACGACCGTGCCCCAGGGGATGCGTGGCTGCGCCTCGTTCCACGTCATCACGCCGATGCCGGGCAGGAACAGGATGGCGATCGCCGCGGTGGTGGTGGTCGCACTGTCCAGGCGATGCAGGATCTGCTCGGTCGCCCAGAAGCACAGCAGGACGAGGGAGATGATCAGCAGCCGCTTCTCTTTTCCCGTCATCGGCCCAAGGGCGGCAAGTGACCTGTCGATCGAGGCCTGGCCACCTGACACCGCGCGGCTTTCCGCCGGCAGCATCGTCATGGCGATGACGTAGAGCCCAATCGACAGCGCGATCGAAAACGGCGCCGCTGCCACGAGCCAGTCGACCCAGCTGATGTCGTGGCCCAGCATGCGTTGGATGAAGCCGACTGCCACCAGGTTCTGCGCGGCCGCGGTCTTCACCCCGACATTCCATACGCCGATCGACTGCACCGTGGTGATCATCACCAACGCGGCAAGGCGGCTCTTCCGGTCCACGCCGAACGCAAGCACGATGCCCAGCATGATCGGCACCACCACCGCCGCGCGTGCTGTCGCGCTGGGTACCAGGAAACTCAGCACGATGGTGATGACGATGCCGCCGATGACGACATGCGAGGTGCTGGCGCCGACGCGCGACAGGATGACGAGTGCGATGCGCCGGTCGAGGCCGGTCACCGACATCGCGGCGGCGAGGAACAGCGCGGCCGCGACCAGGATGAGCGCCGTATTGCCAAATCCGCTGACGGCCATCGTGAGGCCCTGTGCGGTGCCCAGCAGCGCCGTCGGTTTGGCCGGATCAGGGGAGATGCCGAGCAACAGTGCCATCAGGCTGGCGATCACCACGGCACTGACCGCGTAGTCCAGCGCCTCGGTGACCCAGACCACGATGGCAAAACCGAACACCGCCAGCATGCGCTGGCCGGCAATCGGCAGGCCGTCGAACTCGGGTGCGAACAGGATTGCCAGCAGGACCGCGACAGCGAGGCCGAGCGACCACAGCTTCGGCAATGGCATGGCCGGTTTTGCGGCGATGGTAGCGAACGACATGGCGCGCCCCTTTTTTGCCGCCGCGCATGTCGCACGAAGAGGTTTACGTTGCGTTGATCTGGATCAAGCGGCGCCGCGGCCCTCCTGTGGTCGCCGCGCCGGGCACTAAACCTGGACGTGGTGCTCCACCGGGACGCCGCGGCAGTCCAGCTCGTACTCCAGCCCTTGCACCGGCGGCCGCGCGAAGTGCCACGTCAGGCCATGTTGGGCGGCACCACGACGGACGATTTCGTCCTCCATGTGGGCGTTCAGATCATGCACCGTGTAGACCTGGATTGCGGTGGTGTCGGCCCAGGTCTTGCCGAACGCGGCCATGCGCTCCTCCATCCGTCCCAGCACGAACGCTGCCTTCTCGCGCATCGCGTCCGGACTGGTCTCGCCATAGCGGACGGTGCGTTCGGCGTAGGGCACCGGGGCATCGCCTGCCTCGCCGCTGCCGGCGATGACGAACGAGCCGGAAGCACCGGCGGCCGGACGGGCGAAGCAGAACGCGAAGAAGCTCGGCTCGGACGGCTTGTGCAGCGGCGGGATGACGTTGCTGCGCGCCACCGGGTTGTCCTCGGTGTTCTTCATCACGCCCCAGCGCATGAGCGTACCGGTGTAGTGGCGGTTGAAGTCGATGAAGCCCTGGTCGGTGAACTGTGCCGGCGAGCGCAGTTCGCAGGCGCAGAAGCCAGCCAGCGGGATGCCGAGTTTCTCCAGGTAGTCCTCGATCCAGGCAAAGCCGGCCGCCAGCGGCAACGGCCGGGAGAATACGACCCGTTCGATCCGGAAGCCGTCGAGCGCCTCGACGCCGCCGGAATACTGGAACGCGTGGGGTAGATAGCGGTAGCCGCCGGCTCGAAGGTCAATCGTCGCTGCCATCTGCGCGCCTCCCATGAGAAAAGGGCCCCGGGTTGCCCCGAGGCCCTTGGTATTCCAGACGCGCCGTGCCGGCTAGTTGCTGTTGCGGTTGCCCAGCAGCTGCAGCAGCAGCATGAACAGGTTGATGAAGTTCAGGTACAGGCTCAGCGCGTCATAGACGCTGCGCTTCGCCGCACCCTCGGCTCCTTCGGCATAGGCATACTGCACGTAGGTCGCCTTGATGCGCTGCGTGTCGTAGGCCGTCAGGCCGGTGAACACCAGCACGCCGATGACGCTGATGGCGAACTGCAACGCGGAACTGGCGAGGAAGATGTTCACCAGGCCGGCGATGATGATGCCGAACAGGCCCATCATCAGGAAGCTGCCGAAGCGGCTCAGGTCGGCCTTCGTCGTGTAGCCGTAGATGCTGGTCGCCGCGAAGGTCGCCGCGGTGATGAAGAACACCCGCACGATCGACTCATGCGTGTAGATCAGGAAGATGTTGGTCAGGCTCGCGCCCATCGCGGCACAGAACGCCCAGTACAGCGTCTGCGCGGTGGAACGCGACAGCCGGTTCACCCCCAGGCTCAGCACGAGCACGAAGGCGAGCGGTGCGAAGATCGAGATGATGGCAAGAGCGGAAGGCTGGCGCACCATGCCCATCGGGGTCGCCACCAGCGGATAGAACGCATTGATCGCGTCGGTGTTGGCGATGGCGTAGGCGATGATGCCGGTCAGCAGCAGACCGGAGCTCATCCAGTTATAGACCCGCAGCATGTAAGCGCGGAGGCCGGCGTCCAGGACCGCAGCGGTCGTGGCGGCCGATGCTCGTGGGTAGGTCCGGGTGTCGGGACTGAAGGCCATGGTTTCCCTCTTTATGTCTCAGGCGGTTTGCCCGTGCCTCTCAATTTGGAGATCGCGCGGGACGGTTCAAGCCAATTCGGCAATGAAAGCTCGGTAACCCTACCGGTGTCGACCGGCCCTCACTCGTTCCGCAGCATGGGCGCCGCCTTGGCCCGCAGCGCGGCCGCGGTGCCAGCATAGCCGAACACAAGCATCATGGCGAGAGATGCCAGCAGGGTGGCCGCCAGCATGCCCGGGAGGAACACCCAGTCGATGTGCATGATGTAGCGGACCACGCCGAAGCTGGCGAGCGTGCCGACCAGGCCGGCGATCAGGCCGGCGGCCAAACCCAGTACCCCGAACTCCACCAGCCAGGCGGCGCGGATCTGCCGGCGGGTCGCCCCCAGCGTCTTGAGGATCACTGCCTCCCGCGTTCGCCGCCGTTGTCCTGCGGCCACCGCACTGACCAGCACCAGGGCGCCGGCCAGCAGGGTCAGCGATCCGGTCGCGGTCAGTGCCGCGGCGACCTGGTCCAGCAGGGCCGCCACCGCGGCGAGCACGTCCTCCACGCGGATGCCGGTGACGTTGGGCAGGGCATCCGTCACGGCACGCAGCAGGCTGCCCTGCTCCGGCCCGGCGACGCGCACCGTCGCGATATGCGTGTGGGGGGCGTGCTGCAGCAGGCCGGGACTGGCCACCATGACGAAGTTCAGCGACAGGGTCTGCCAGGCGACATCGCGCAGGCTGGCGATGCGCATGTCGATGTCGCGGCCGAGTACGTTGACCCGGATGGTATCGCCGACGCCGATGCCCCAGCCGCGGGCGATGCCGGCGTCGAACGAGACCAGCGGCGGGCCGCTGTAGTCGGACGGCCACCACTGGCCGGCGACGATATGGGTGCCGACCGGCGGGGTGGCGGCATAGGTCAGGCCACGGTCGCCGCGCAGAGCCCAGCGGGTGTCCGGCGCCGCCTGCACCTGCTCGGCCGGAACGCCGTTCACTGCGACGATGCGGGCACGCATGCTGGGGACCTGGTGCATGTCCTGCACGCCGGACTGGCCGTGCACCACGGCCTCGAACCGCGGCAACTGGCTGTCCTGGATGTCCACGAAATAGAAACTCGGCGCGTCGGCGGGCAGTTGCTCGAGGATTTCCCGCCGCACATTTCCCTGGATCAACGCCACGGCGGCCAGCGTGGACAGGCCCAGGCCGACCGACACCAGCATCAGCGGCGTCGATGCGCCCGGCCGGTGCAGATTGGCGAGGCCCAGGCGGCCGGACGGGCTGCCCACGCGCCGGCCGAACCGTGCCGCCAACATCACCAGCGTGCCGCCAAGCCGGAACAGCGCCAGCGTGCCGAGAGCGGCGGCGCAGAACCAGAGGGCGAAGTGCCGATCCGCCGCGGTGGCGATGGTCAGTCCGATCAGTGTGGCGACGATCGCGGCGTTCGTCGCCATCAGCCCGCGCGACGGGCGGATGCGCTCGGGAAGCAGCGCGTCGCGAAACAGCGCGCTGCCGGGGATACGGGCGGCACGCCCCAGCGGCCAGAGCGAGAAGGCGAGGGCGGTCAGCAACCCGTAGGCGGCGGCGAGCGCCAGCGGGGCGGGATAGATGCCGAGTACCGGCGGCACCGGCAGCACGTCCTTCAGCCAGGCAGCCATCGCGATCGGCAGCAGCGCGCCGACCCCGAGACCGATCAGCACGCCGCACAGTGCGAGCGACAGGACCTGGATCAGGCAGACGGCGAATACCAGGCGGGACGAACCGCCGAGACAGCGCAGCGTCGCGATGGTGCGGGCGCGTGCGTCGAGCCAGGCACGGACGCCATTGGCGACGCCGATGCCACCGACCAGCAGCGAGGTCAGTCCGACCAGCGTCATGAACAGGCTGGTCTGGTCGATGAAGCGGGTCACGCCGGGTGCCGCGTCGTGCGGGTCGCGGATCCGCCAGCCCTGGCCGGGGAAGGCGTCCCGAAGCGCGGCGAGCACGGTCTGGGTGTTCGCGGCGCCAGGCAGGGTGGCGCGGATCGCGTATTGCACCATGGAGCCCGGGGCGATCAGCCCGGTCGATGGCAGGGCATCGGCCGCGATCAGCACGCGTGGGCCGAGGATCAGGGGCGCGGCAACCCGGTCCGGTTCGGAGATCAGGGCGCCGCGGATGGTGAAGCTGGCGTTGCCCAGTCGAACGGTATCGCCGGGGTGCAGGTTGAGGCGATCCAGCACGACCTGTTCAGCCAGCAGGCCATGGTTTGCCAGGGCCGCGGCAACGCCGCCGCCTCCCCGACCCTCCCCCGCTTCGCGGGAGGGAGGGCTCTGTGCAGCATGCGCCGCGCCCTCTCCCGGGCCTGGGCGGGGGAGGGTTGGGGAGGGGGCGACGGAGGGCGCAACGGAGGGGGTGATCTGGGCCTCCCCCACCAGTGGCCATGCGGCATCCACCGCCTTCAACTCGACAAGCTGCCGCTGGCCGTCGCCGGCGATCAGCATCGAGCGCATCTGCACCACATCGGACAGTGCGGCGCCCTGTGCGCGCAGCCAGTCGCGCAGCGTATCCGGCAGCGCCTGCGAACCGCTTTCCACCTCGAGGTCGCCGCCCAGGATGCGGCGGCCATCGGCAGCCAGGCCGCGATCGGTTGCCGCCCGCAATGTGCCGACCGCGGCGATGACGGACACGCCCAGGGCCAGGCACAGCAACACGATCCACAGCCCGCGCACGCCGCCGCGCAGTTCCCGCCGCGCCAACCGGAATGCCAGCATCAGGCCACCGGGTCGGCTGGCGCCGGCGACAGATCGACCTCGGAAACCCGGCCGTCGGCCAGGTGGACCCGCCGCGTGCAGCGTGCAGCCAGATGGGCGTCGTGGGTGATCAGCATCAGCGTGGTGCCGGTCTCGGCGCGCAGGCGGAACAGCAGATCCATCACCCCGTCGCCGGTCGCCTGGTCCAGGTTGCCGGTCGGTTCGTCGGCCAGCAGCAGCCGCGGCCGCGGCGCGAAGGCGCGCGCCAGCGCCACCCGCTGCTGTTCGCCGCCGGATAACTGCCCCGGCAGATGGGTCAGCCGATGCGACAATCCGACGGCATCCAGCGCCTGGGTCGCCCGCGTCATGGCGTCGCGCAAGCCGGCCAACTCCAGCGGCACGGCGACGTTCTCCAGCGCCGTCATGGTCGGGATCAGGTGGAAAGCCTGGAAGACGATGCCGACCGTCTCCCGGCGCAGCCGCGCCAGCGCGTCTTCGTCCATCGCGGTGACCGTATGCCCCGCGAGCAGGATGCTTCCGCCGGTGGCACGCTCCAGTCCGGCCAACACCATCAGCAGGCTGGTCTTGCCGGAGCCTGACGGTCCCACGATGCCCACGGCCTCGCCGGCCGCGATGTCGAGATCGATACCCCGCAGGATGTTGACCGGCCCCGCCGCGGAGGGCACCGTCAGCCGCAGGTTCCTGACCTGGACGAGCGGCGCGATTGTGGTCGCGGGAACCGGAGACGGCGGGATGGCATCCATGGCGGCACCATATGGCGTCCGCAGACGGTGGCGGGAAGCCGTGATCGCATTATGCCTGGCACTGCTGGCGGCGATGTCCGGAGCCCGGGCCGCGCCGACCCGGTTGCTGGTGCTGGGCGATTCGCTGTCGGCCGGCTACGGCCTGAACCACGCCGACGGGTTCGAGGCGCAATTGACCGCCGCCCTGCACGCTGCCGGCCATGACGTGCAGGTCATCGACGGCGCGGTGTCCGGCGACACATCGGCCGGCGGACTGGCGCGGCTCGACTGGGCCCTGGGCGACGGCGCGGACGCCGCCATCGTCGAACTGGGTGCGAATGACGGGCTGCGCGGCGTGGACCCGAACGATACCGCGGCCAACCTGACGGCAATCCTCGACCGGCTGGCGAAGCGGCACATCCCGGTCCTGCTGACCGGCATGTACGCGATGCCCAACCTGGGGCCGGACTACGCGCAGGCGTTTCGTGCCGTGTTCGATCGGCTCGGGAAGCGGCCGGGCATCCTGTATGATCCGTTCTTCCTGCAGGACGTGGCGACGGTCCCGGCGCTGAACCAGCCCGACGGGATGCATCCCAATCCGGCAGGCGTGAAGCGCGTCGTGGCGCGGCTGCTGCCGCTGGTGGAGAAACTGCTTGCCGAGGTGCCGCCGGCATGAGGCTGTTCGTCGGTCTCGATCTGCCCTGGGAATTGCGCCAGCGCGTGGCGATGCTGTCGGGCGCCGGCATCCCCGGCGCTCGTTGGGTGCCGCCGGAGAACTACCACGTGACGCTCCGCTTCATCGGCGAGACGCCGAGGCATGTGGCGGAGGAGATCGACCATGCGCTGATCGCCCTGAAGGCGCGCAGCTTCTCGCTGACCCTGGCCGGCGTGGGCACCTTCGCCAAGGGCGGACGCAGCAACACGCTTTGGGTCGGGATCGAGCGCAATCCGCAGCTCGACCATCTCAAGAGCAAGATCGAAACCGCGTTGCAGCGCTGTGGCCTGGAGCCGGAGCGCCGGCGCTTCCAGCCGCATTTGACGCTGGCACGGCTGGACAATCCGGCGGAGGCCAAGCTGGCCGGGTTCGTCCAGGCGCACAACCTGTTCCGCGCCGACCCGGTGCCGGTGGAGCACTTCACCCTGTTCAGCTCGCTGCTCGGCAAGGAGCAGGCGGTCTACACGGCGGAGGTGGAATACGCGCTGGGGTAGGGCGACGGACGCAGGGCGGAATGCGCTGCGCTGTTCCGCCCTACCACGGCGCGGCGGCTTGGCTCAGAACGGCGTGTCGCCGCAGATCGTGATGCGGCGCATGATGCGGGTCTCCGCCGGGTAGTCGTTGATGGCGAAGTGCTGCGTGCAGCGATTGTCCCAGAACGCCACCGAGCCGCTCTCCCAACGGAACCGGCAGGTGAACTCGGGGCGGATCGAGTGCTGCCTGAGGAAGTTGATCAGCGGATCGCTTTCCTCGTTGGTCATGCCGTCGATGCGCTGCACGTGGCCACCGACATACAGCACCTTGCGGCCGGTCTCGGGATGCGTGCGCACCAGGGGATGCACCGAGGTGGTCTGCACGTTGCCGGGATCCTTAACCTTCATGTGCTTCATCTCGCGCTCGTAGCGCGCAGCACGGCTCACGCCATCATGCTGGCGGAAGTTGTCGCCGGCGCAGACCACCTTCAACTGGCCGAGCAGCGCCTTCATACCGTCGGACAGGCTTTCGTACGCGAGGTACTGGTTGGTGAACATCGTGTCGCCGCCGGCGGAGGGGACCTCGAGCGCGTACAGCATCGTGCCCATCGCCGGCTGCGGCGAGAACATCTGGTCGGTGTGCCATGACCCGCCGAAATTCTTCTTGTCCTCCGGCGTCTTGATGACCTCGAGGATCTCCGGATAGTCGTCCATCCCCTGCATGAACGGATGCAGGTGGATCTCGCCCCAGCGCCGCGCGAAGCGCAGCTGCTGTTTCGGCGTCAGTTTCTGGTTGCGGAAGAAGATCACGCAATTGTCGAGCAGGGCGGCGCGGATTTCCGCCAGCACATCGTCCGGCAGGTCCTCGGACAGATCGACGCCGTCCACGATGGCGCCGGCCGATCCGGCGATCCGGTGAGTCTCGATGTGTCGATACTGCGTGTTGCGCGGAGCATTCATGGGGCCGGCCCTCCTTATGGGCGCAATGATGCCGTCGAAGTCGCTGACTGGGAAGTGTCGGGCGGGTCCGCCGGCTCAATACATGTGTTGCCCGCCATTGATCGACAGCGTCGAACCGGTGATGAACTCCGCCTCGTCCGCGGTCAGGAAGACCACGCCGCGCGCGATGTCGGCAGCATGCCCGAGGCGGCCGATCGGAATGCGGGCGACGATTTTCTCCAGCACGTCCGGCGGCACGGCGCGCACCATGTCGGTATCGACGTAGCCTGGCGCGATGGCGTTCACCGTGATGCCGAAGCGCGCGCCTTCCTGCGCCAGCGCCTTGGTGAAGCCGTGGATGCCCGACTTCGCGGCGGCGTAGTTCACCTGGCCATACTGGCCGGCCTGGCCGTTGATGCTGCCGATGTTGACGATGCGGCCGAACTTCGCGGCCCGCATGTGGTCGAAGGTCAGCTTGCACAGATTGTAGCAGGAGCCGAGGTTGGTATCGAGCACCGCGTCCCACATGTCACGCGTCATGCGCGCCAGCGTGCCGTCGCGCGTGATGCCGGCATTGTTCACCACGATCTCGATCGGCCCGAGATCGGCGACGATCTCCGCCACCGCCTTCTCGCACGCCTCGAAGCTGCAGACGTCGAAGCGTTTGGTCTGGATGCCGGTTTCCTCGTGGAATGCCGCGGCGGCATTCTCGTTGCCGGCATAGTTGGCGACCACGATCCGCCCCTGCTGCTTCAGCGCCACGCTGACCGCTGCGCCGATGCCTCGCGTCCCACCCGTGACCACTGCGACCCGTGCCATCGGTTCCTCCCTGCTGCGTGCTTGGACGCGACGATCCTAGCACCAGCGGGAGAAACCGATAGCGGTCGTGCGGTCAGGATGGTTTGCCGCACCATGCCTCGATCCGATAACCGTCCGGATCGACCGCGAACGCAGCGTAGTAGTTCGGCCCGTAATCCGGCCTCAGGCCGGGCTTGCCGTTATCCTTGCCACCCGATTTGAGCGCCGCCTTGTGGAACGCATCCACCGTCGCGCGGCTGGGCGCGGCGAAGCAGATGTGCAGTCCGGACCTGTCGTCCGGCGGCACCGGATGCGCCGCGGCATTGACCCAGAATGCCGGCTCTGCGGCGCCGTAGCCGAGCGAATCATTGCCCGGACTGAGGCAGCTGTAGCCGAGGGGTTTCAGCGCTGCGTCGTAGAAGCGGCGCGCCCGGGCGATGTCGCGGGCGCCGATGGAAATATGGGCGATCATGGGCTCTCCTCCTTATAACCATCATGACGGTTATAAATGACCGAAAGGCCGCCGGCTTGTCAACCCTCTAGATGGTTAGGTATCACACGCCATGGCGGATCGGTCTGTGCAGACGGCGAACGAGGCGATCCCGGCGCCGGATCTCGATCTCGGTCTGGCCTATGCGAACACACGCTATTGGCGCGGCACCGCGACCCCGACCGAGGATCTGGGCGGACCGGACGATCTGCTGCGCTGGGCTGCGGCGTCCGAGCGACTGCCTCAGCGGCTCATCGACAGCATCGGCACGCGCTGGCGCCAACGACCGGACGAAGCCGCCGGCGAGTTCCGCGATGCGCTTGCATTCCGGGAGGCGATCTTTGGTTGCTTCGCCGCCACGGCGGCGGGCCGTGCACCGGCCGACGATGACCTGGCCGTGCTGAACGCGGCGCTCGCCACCGCACCGCCACGCCGGCGACTGCGACCCGGCGGGTGGGAGATCGGCTTGCCCGAGCCATCGGCGCGCACGTTGCTGGCGCCGACCCTATGGTCGGCCGCGGACCTGCTGGTCGGACCGCAGCTACAGCGTGTGCGGCAATGCGCCAATCCGGCCTGTGGCTGGCTGTTTCTCGACAACAGCAAGAGCGGCAACCGGCGCTGGTGTTCGATGAGCGCCTGCGGCAATCGCGCCAAGGCGCATCGGCACTATCAGCGGCAGAAGGGGAAGTAGCGGCTCCGGGATTCGGATCTGTCGCGGATTGGGGCGATGGGTTGAGCGTCAGCGATACCCATCACCCCAAGCGTCCCGCTACCGCTCCACGCACATTGCCACGCCCATGCCGCCGCCGATGCACAGCGTTGCGAGTCCCTTCTTGGCGTCGCGCTTCTGCATCTCGTGCAGCAGCGTGATCAGCACGCGTGCCCCGGACGCGCCGATCGGGTGGCCGATGGCGATCGCGCCACCGTTCACGTTCACCTTGCCGGTGTCCCAGCCGAGGTCCTTGTTCACCGCCAACGCCTGTGCGGCAAACGCCTCGTTCGCCTCGACCAGGTCCAGGTCGTCGGTCTTCCAGCCGGCACGGCTCAGCGCCTTGCGCGTGGACGGGATCGGGCCGGTGCCCATCACCGCCGGATCCACCCCGGCGGTGGCGAACGAGGCAATCCGGGCCAGCGGCTTCAGCCCGCGCTTGGCCGCTTCGGACGCGCTCATCAGCACCAGCGCCGCGGCGCCGTCGTTGATGCCCGAGGCATTGCCCGCGGTCACCGTGCCGTCCTTGCTGAATGCCGGCCGCAACCGCGCCATGGTCTCGATGCTGGAATCGTGGCGGATGTACTCGTCATCGCTGACCACCACGTCGCCCTTGCGCGTCTTCACCGTCACCGGCGCGATCTCGTCCTTGAAGCGGCCGGCCTTCTGCGCCGCGCTCGCCTTTTGCTGCGAGGCCAGCGCGAACTGGTCCTGCTGCTCTCGGGTGATCTGGTATTTGCTGGCAACGTTCTCTGCGGTGTTGCCCATGTGGTAGCCGTGGAAGGCGTCCCACAGCCCGTCCTTGAGCATGGTGTCGATGAACTCCAGGCCGCCCATCTTCTGCCCGGCGCGCAGGTAGGCGGAATGCTGCGACAGGCTCATGCTCTCCATGCCGCCGGCGGCGACGATATTGCTTTCGCCGGTGCGGATCTGCTGCGCGGCCAGCGCCACGGCCCGCAGGCCGGAGCCGCAGACCTGGTTGATGCCGAACGCCGTCTTGGCATCGGGCAGGCCGGCGGCGCGCGCGGCCTGGCGGGCCGGATTCTGGCCCTCGCCGGCGGCCAGCACCTGGCCCAGGATCACCTCGTCCACATCCGCCGCATCCACGCCGGCACGTTCGAACGCCGCGCGCAGCGCGACCGTGCCAAGTTCGTGCGCGGATAGCGTGCCAAGGGCGCCACTGAAGCTTCCCACTGGCGTGCGGGCGGCGGAGACGATGACGATGTCTTCCATGTCTGGCTCTCCAGTTGCTGTCCGGTAGCCTAGCGCCACCGGCGGGCTCTGGCCATGTGGGCGCGTACCGGCACAATATCGCCCCGATAAGAATGCATGGGAGGCCGTCCATGACCGAGGCCGCGCTGAGTTATGTGCACGGCGCCAGCGACGTGACGCTGATCGGCGAAACGATCGGTCGCCATTTCGACCGGACGGTCGCGCGATGGGGCGATCGGCCGGCGCTGGTGGTGCGCCAACAGGGCGTGCGATGGGACTATCGCGCATTGGGCGAGAAGGCCGATGCGTTCGCCGCTGGCCTGATCGCGCTCGGGCTGCAGCCCGGCGAGCGGATCGGGATCTGGTCGCCGAACAACGCCGAATGGGTGGTGACGCAGTTCGCCACCGCCAAGGCGGGGTTGATCCTGGTGAACATCAACCCGGCGTACCGGCTTTCGGAAGTTGAATATGCCCTGAACAAGGTCGGTTGCCGCGCGCTGATCACGGCGACCTCGTTCCGCACCTCCGACTATATCGGCATGGTCAACACGCTGGCGCCGGAATTGCGCCACGCGCGGCCCGGACATCTGGACGCGGCGAAACTGCCGTCGTTGCGCATGGTGATTCAAATCGGCGACAGTCCGGCGCCGGGAGCGATCGCGTTCGACAGCGTGTACGGCATGGGCGCCGCATCGCATCGTGCGAAGCTTGTCGAGCTGGCCGGGCAATTGCAGTTCGACGAGCCGATCAACATCCAGTTCACCTCCGGCACCACCGGCCTGCCGAAGGGTGCGACGCTGACGCACCACAACATCCTCAACAACGGCTACTTCCTCGGCGAGGCGATGCACTACAGCGAGCAGGACAAGGTGTGCATCCCGGTGCCGCTGTATCATTGCTTCGGCATGGTGATCGGCAATCTTGCCTGCATCACGCATGGCGCGGCGATGGTGCTGCCGGGCGAAGGCTTCGATCCGCTCGCCACGCTGCAGACGGTGGCGGAGGAGCGCTGCACGTCGCTGTACGGCGTGCCGACCATGTTCATCGCCCAGCTCGAACACCCGGAGTTTGCCACCTTCGATCTGACCAGCCTGCGCACCGGCATGATGGCTGGTGCGCCATGTCCGATCGAGGTGATGCGCCGCTGCATCCGCGATATGAATCTGCGCGAGATGACGATAGGCTACGGCATGACGGAGACCAGCCCGGTCAGCACGCAGACGGCACTGGATGATCCGCTGGAGCGGCGTGTTTCGACGGTGGGGCGCGTGCATCCGCATGTCGAGGTGAAGATCATCGATACCGAGGGCCGCGTGGTGCCGCGCGGCACGGCTGGTGAATTCTGCACGCGCGGCTATTCGGTGATGTTGGGCTACTGGGACGACGGGGAGCGCACCGCGCAGGCTATCGATGCGGCGCGCTGGATGCACACCGGCGACTTGGCGACGATGGACGCCGAGGGCTACTGCAATATTGTCGGCCGCATCAAGGACATGGTGATCCGCGGCGGCGAGAACGTGTATCCGCGCGAGATCGAGGAGTTCCTGTATCGTCATCCGAAGATCCAGGATGTGCAGGTGTTCGGCGTGCCTGACCAGCGCTACGGCGAGGAACTGTGCGCCTGGGTCCAGTTGCGCGCCGGCGAGACGCTGACCGCCGATGAGGTGCGGGAGTTCTGCCGCGACCAGATCGCCCACTACAAGGTGCCGCGGCATATCCGCTTCGTGGACGAGTTCCCGATGACGGTGACCGGCAAGATGCAGAAATTCATCATGCGCGAGCGGATGGCCGAAGAACTGGGCGTGCAGGAAGCCGCGACGGCCTAGCGTCTTCGTTGGCGACGACTCCCCCTCCACCTGCGGGAGGGGGCAGGGGGAGGGGACACCGCCATGGCCACCGCCGACTTCGACTACATCGTGACGGGCGCCGGTTCGGCCGGCTGTGTCGTCGCGTCCCGCCTCTCCGAATCCGGTCGCCACCGCGTGCTGCTGCTGGAGGCCGGCATTCGCGACAGCAGCCCGTGGATCCATATTCCGATCGGCTACACCAAGGCCTTCGCCAATCCACGCATCAACTGGATGTTCGACAGCGCGCCGGAACAGGCACTGAACAACCGCACGCTGTACCTGCCGAGAGGCAAGGTGCTGGGCGGCACGAGTTCGATCAACGGCATGGTGTATATGCGCGGCGATCCCGCCGACTACGATCACTGGCGTCAGCGCGGTTGCGAAGGCTGGGACTGGGACTCGGTCCTGCCGTACTTCAAGAAGGCCGAAGACAATGAGCGCGGCGCGGACGAGTTCCACGGTGCCGGCGGGCCGCTGCGCGTGTCGAACCCACCGCATATCTGGCCGCTCGGCCGCGCCATGGTCGAGGCTGCCGTGCAGGCTGGCATTCCGCGTACTGCCGACTTCAACGGCGCGCAGAAGGAAGGCACCGGTTACTACCAGACAACCACCAGCAACAAGCGTCGCTGGAGCGCTGCCGCGGCGTATCTGCGCCCGGCACGCAATCGCCGGAACCTGACCATCGTCACCGAAGCCCATGCCACGCGGGTGCTGATCGAGAACGGTCGTGCAGTTGGCGTCGAATATCGCACGCCGCATGGCCGGCAAGCCGCTCGCGCGCGCAGTGAGGTGATCGTCTCCGGCGGGTCCTACGGTTCGCCGCATTTGTTGCAGCTATCCGGCCTTGGCCCCGCGCAACTGCTGAGCGACACCGGCATCGCGGTGGTGCGCGACATGCCCGGCGTCGGCGCCAATCTGCACGACCACTTCAACACGTACAGCGCCTATCGCCTGTCGCAGCCTGTCACGCTGAACGACCTGGCACGCAGCCTGCCGCGCAAACTCGTCGCCGGCGTGCAGTACGCGCTTGGTCGCCGCGGCCTGATGTCCACCACCGGCCTGTTCGCCGGCGCATTCCTGCGCAGCGATCCGCGACTGGAGCGGCCCGACATCCAGATCAACATGTCGGCGTGGAGCACCGCGGAGCGCAACCGCGACGGCATCCATCCGCACCCGTTCCCAGGCATCACGCTGAGCCCGGTGCATCTCCGCCCCGAAGGGCGCGGCACGGTGCGTGTGAAGAGCCCTGACCCGCTCGCGCCGCCGGAGATACGCTTCAACTTCCTGAAGTCGGACTACGACATGCAGGCGCTGATCTTCGGCATCCGCACCTGCCGCAGGATCGCCACCCAACCGGCGCTGGCCCCCTTCATGGTCGGCGAGATCGCGCCCGGTGCGCAGTTCGACAGCGACGCCGAACTGGCGGACGTCGTGCGCGCAAACGGCGTATCGAACCATCACCCGGTCGGCACCTGCCGGATGGGGAAGGAGACGGACGCGGTGGTGGATCCTCGGCTGCGCGTGTATGGTGTCGAGCGGTTGCGGGTGGCCGACGCGTCGATCATGCCGTCCATCATCGCCGGCAACACGAATGCACCGACCATCATGATCGGCGAAAAGGCCGCCGCGATGATCCTGCAGGACGCTGCGGCGTAACGAAACGATAGCAGAGGAAACACGGCACATGCGCTGGGCACGCTTCGAGCAGAACGGCACGCCGGCCTACGGTGTGGTCGAGGGCGAGGAGATCATTCCGGTGCGCGGCTCGCCGTTCGACATGTGGGAACGTACATCGGCGCGGCGCAGGCTGTCGGATGTGAAGCTGCTGGTGCCGGTGGAGCCGCCCACGTTCTACGCCGCCGGGATGAACTACCCGGAGCATGTGCGGGAAATCGCCGAGAAGGTCGGCCAGCAGCCAAACCTGCCGACCCAGGCCGATGCCGGCTATCGCGCCAACAACGCTCTGATCGCGCAAGGCGAGGCCATCGTCATCCCGAAGGATGCGACGGACCAGGTGCAGTACGAGGGCGAGCTGGTCGCGGTGATCGGCCGCCAGTGCAAGCACCTGACGCGCGACAACGCGTTGTCCGCCGTGCTGGGCTATACCATCGGCAACGATGTGAGCGAGCGCACCTGGCAGAAATCCGACCGCACTCTGTGGCGGGCCAAGAACACCGACACGTTCAAGCCGATGGGTCCATGGATCGAGACCAATGTGAAGCTGGAAGACCTGGTGACAAAGGTGCGGCTCAACGGCAAGGAGCTGATCACTTTTCCCACCAACAGCATGATCTTTGGCGTGGTTGATTTCCTGGTGGCGATGACGACATACCTGACGTTGTACCCGGGCGATGTGGTGTGGATGGGCACCGAAGGCGCCACGGCGAACATGAAGCACGGTGATGTCTGCGAGATCGAGATCAGCGGCATCGGCACGTTGCGCAATCCGGTTGTGCGGGAGAACTGACATGGCAATGCAGCGAGACGTCGTCGTGGTTTCCGGTGTGCGCACCGCGATCGGCGATTTCGGCGGCGGCCTGAAGGACGTTGCGCCAACCGACATAGGTGCGCAGGTGATGCGCGAAGCGCTGTCGCGCGCCGGCGTGTCCGGCGACGAGGTAGGGCAGGTGGTGTTCGGCAACGTGATCCACACCGAGCCGAAGGATATGTACATGGCGCGCGTCGCCGCGATGAATGCCGGTGTGGCGAAGGAAGCGCCGGCTCTCACGGTGAACCGGCTGTGTGGCTCCGGCCTGCAGGCAATCGTGTCGGCGGCGCAGACCATCATGCTGGGCGATACCGACATCGCGGTGGGCGGTGGCGCGGAGAGCATGAGCCGCGCGCCGTACCTGGCGCAAGGCGTGCGCTGGGGCGCGCGCATGGGCGACGCGGCGATGGTGGACATGATGCTGGCCGCGCTGCACGACCCGCTCGACAACATCCACATGGGCGAAACCGCCGAGAACCTTGCGGAGAGCCACCAGATCACCCGCGGCGATCAGGATGCGTTGGCGGTGACGTCGCATCAGCGTGCGGCGCGGGCCATCGCCGAGGGGCGGTTCAAGCAGCAGATCCTGCCGATCAAGCTGAAGACGCGGCGCGGCGAGACGGTGTTCGACACCGACGAGCATGTACGTGGGGACGCGTCAGCCGAGGACCTGGGCAAGCTGCGGCCGGTGTTCCGCAAGGATGGCACGGTAACCGCGGGCAATGCATCAGGCATCAACGACGGTGCGGCGGCCGTGGTGCTGATGGAGCGCGGCGTTGCCGAGAAACGCGGCGCCAGGCCGATGGGCCGGCTGGTGGCCTACGCGCATGCCGGCGTCGATCCGAAGATCATGGGCATCGGTCCGGTTCCGGCAACGCGCCTGGCATTGCAGCGCGCCGGGCTGTCGGTGGCGGATATCGACGTGATCGAAAGCAACGAGGCATTCGCCGCGCAGGCCTGTGCGGTGGCGAAGGATCTCGGGTTCGATCCGGAGAAGACCAACCCGAACGGCTCCGGTATTTCGCTGGGTCATCCGGTCGGCGCGACTGGCACGATCCTGACGGTGAAGGCGCTGTATGAGCTGGAACGCACCGGTGGACGCTATGCGCTGGTGACGATGTGCATCGGCGGCGGACAGGGAATCGCTGCGGTGTTCGAGCGGATATAGCCGGACCTACTGCGTCAACAGGAACACTCCGAACGCGGCCATCGCGCAGCCGCCGATCCGGCCGACCCAAACGCCGAAGGGCAGCAGCTTTTCGGCGAACACGAACACCGCAATCGCGGCGACCCATAGCAGGTTCATCACGCCCACAGCGAACAGCAGGGCCATCAGGATCCAACAGCAGCCGAGGCAATAGAGGCCATGGCCGGCGCCCATGCGGAGCGCCCCGTTCCATCCATCGTGCCAATGGTTCAGCACGAAGGCGAACGGCGATCGGCACTGCCGCAGGCAGGCATATTTCAATGGCGTGAACTGGTAGGTTCCGGCCAGGATGAACAATGCTCCGCCCACCACGGGACTGGCCAGCGCAAGCATTGGCGTCAGCAGGGCGCCCTGCCGGAGAGCCGCCTGCGCTGCCGTGGCCGCCAGCGAGAAGCCGCCCCAAACGATCAAATAGCCCGCGACGAACAGGATTGTCGGCACATTGTGCTCACCGCGTTCGCACCGCCGCCGTTGCAGCGCGTCGAATGTCAGGATCATCGGCGCGGCACTCGGCAGCATCATGCCAAGCATCATCACCCACCACATGGCGAACACCCACGGGGCGTCGAACGGCATCGCCATGTCCGGCATGTCGCTCATCGCCGACGACGACATGTCCATGTCGCGCCGGGCGGTGAACAGGTATCCCCAGGCGATCGCCGTCACGCCGGCAAGCGACAGCAGGACGACAACGCGCTCGCGCCGCAGCAGACCCGCCGATGCCAGCCTGAGGCGCACAGGCTATGCGGTCCAGGCGAATGGCGCGAAGTGCCCGTTGTTGCCCTTGCCCACCATGTCCAGGTCGAGCCCGAACCCGTGCACATGGAATTGCCCGGCGCGCGCCAGCGCCAGGCGCCGGCCCGCCGGATGCGCCGCGTTGTCGATGTAGAACGGCTCGCCAAGGTTGTTGCGCGATGGCACGCCGTTGATCTCGAACGACACGATGTCGGGAATCGATACGGTACGCTTCAATCCTTCCACCCGGAATTCGATCGGCTTGTAGGCTACGCCGCGGAAGTCGCCCACGAGGTCCTTGCGGATCCTGCCGGGTGTTCCGCCGGCCTCGCCGCCCACAATCGCGGACAGCGCCGCACGCTGCGCGGCATCCGCGCGCTCGTCCACCACGCCGGCAAAGATCCAGTTGCCGTCAGCCATGATCTTGCCGGAGCGAATCAGCAGGGCGAAGCTCAGGCCGGCCAGATCGGTCGGGCCGCTTTGTCCCTTGTCGATGCGGAATATCAGTGCAGCCGTGCAGTGGTCGTGGGTCACCTCGCCCTGCGGGTTGGTGTAGATGCACGGACAGAGATAATCGCAGTTGCAGCTTTCCATGTATTCGCCGCTGATCTGCCATTTGGTTTCGGCCATCGGTTCCCCCTATGTCCGTGCTTTCCACCAGCCCAACTCGGGCATCGGCAGTCCCAGGTTCTCGCGCAGCGTCGCGCCCTTGTAGTCCTTCTGGTATAGCCCGCGGCGCTGCAGTTCCGGCACCACGAACTTGACGAAATCCTCGAACGTTCCCGGCGTGTGAGTGCCGCCCACCACATAGCCGTCGCAGGCGCGCTCGACGAACCACTGCTCCAGCCGATCGGCAATTTCCTTCGGACCACCGACGATAGCCTCGCGCGGACGACCGCGCCGTGTCACCTCGAGGAAGTCGCGCACCGTCGGATTGCGGCCGATCACGCGCATCACGCGGTCGCGCATGGCCTGCATGCCCGACATGCCCTCCAACTCTTCGTCGGTGAACGCCTGGTCCATGCTCTTGGTGGCGAAATCGAAATTCAACGCCTCCGACAACAGCGACAGGCCATCCACCTCGCGGTACAGGCTCTCTATCACCGCCATCTTGTCCTCGGCCTCGGTCTTCGTCGCCGCCGATACCGGATAGGCAATCGTATTGACAGTCACCTGGTCCGGATCGCGGCCCAGCCGCGCGATTTCCGCCTTGAAGTCGGCATAGTGCCGCTTGCCCTCTGCAAAGTCCGCATACGCGACGAACACCGTCTCCGCCCAGCGCGCCGAGAACCGCTTGCCGCGATCCGACGCACCGGCCTGGATCACCACCGGATGGCCTTGTGGCGAACGCGGCACGGTGAAGGTGCCGCGCGAGGTCAGGAACTTCCCGCGATACTCCATCCGGTGCACCTTGTCGGGATGCGCGAACAGGCCGCTCTGCTTGTCCACGACCAGCGCATCGTCCTCCCAGCCATCCCAGCAACCCAGCACGATTTCCATGAATTCGTCGGCGCGGTCGTAGCGCAGATCGTGCGCCAGATGCACCTCGCGCCCCATGTTCTGCGCCTCGCCGTCGTTGACCGATGTCACCACGTTCCACGCGGCCCGACCGCCCAGCATATGATCCACGGTCTGGAACCTGCGCGCCACGTCGAACGGTTCGTAGTAGGTGGTGGACGCGGTGGCGCCGATGCCAAGCCGTTTGGTGCCGAAGCCCATCGCGAGCAGCGTTGCCACGGGATCCAGCTTCACGACCCGAACGCCGTTCGCCACCACCTCGGCCGGGTTGCCGCCATAGATGTCCGGCATCGCCAACCTGTCATCGAAGAAGGCAAGCTGGAACTTGCCCTCCTCCAGCACCTGGCCGATCTTCTGGTAGTAGGCGGCGGTGGTGAAATCGGTGCGCGAGTCCGGATGGCGCCATGCGCTTGCCAGGGTTGTGCAGTTCTGCGCTTGCAGGAAACCCACCATGACCATCTGACGCATCGCGTTTTGCTCCGTTATCGCAGACCGCTCAAATCCTGTCTCACCGCAGCAATCACCCCATCGCAGTCTCCCCCGATTGGCATTGAGGCTGCATGTGACTTACGCTAGGCGAAGGGTATCACACGTGCAAGGACATCGCCGTGTCCATCTACGAACAGAACCTCGATCGCATGCCGGCGAACTATGTTCCACTGTCGCCGGTGTCATTCCTGCTGCGCGCGGCGCGCGTCTATGGTCCGCGCGTCGCTGTGGTCCATGGCGATCGGCGCCATAGCTACGCGGAATTCCTGGAGCGCGCGCGGCGACTGTCATCGGCGCTGGCACAGCTTGGTGTGGCCAAGGGCGACACCGTGGCAATCATGGCGCCCAACATTCCCGAGATGCTGGAGGCGCACTATGCCGTGCCGATGCTGGGCGCGGTGCTGTGTTCCATCAACATCAGGCTGGATGCCGGAGCGGTTGCCTTCATCCTGGAGCATTCCGAGGCCAAGATCGTCCTGGTGGATCGCGAATTCAGCGCGGTGATGGCGCGCGCGCTGGCCCAGGTCGGACGCAAGGCCTTGGTGGTGGATATCGACGATCCACTGGCGCCCGATGGCGAGCGGATAGGCGAGGTTGACTATGAAGCGTTCATCGCCAGGGGCGATCCGGCGTTTCCGGTGCGGCTCCCGGACGATGAATGGCAGGCGATCGCGCTGAATTATACGTCGGGCACGACCGGCAATCCGAAGGGCGTGGTGCTGCACCATCGTGGCGCCTATCTGAACGCGGTCGGCAACGCGCTGACCTTTGGCCTGTCGCCGCACAGCGTCTACCTCTGGACGCTGCCGATGTTCCATTGCAATGGCTGGACCTATACCTGGGCGGTGACGCTCGCCGGTGGCACGCATGTCTGCCTGCGCCGTGTGGAACCCGCGCCGATCTTTGCTGCGATCGCCGATCACGGCGTGACGCATATGTGCGGCGCGCCGGTGGTGCTCAGCATGCTGATCCACGCGGCGGCGGACTCGCGCCGCGAGTTCGCGCAGACCGTGCAGATCGCCACCGGCGGTGCGGCGCCGCCTTCCACGGTGATCGCGCGCATGGAGGCGATGGGGTTCGCCGTCACGCATCTCTACGGACTGACCGAAAGCTATGGGCCGTCAACGGTGTGCATGTGGCAGCCCGGGCTCGACGACATGCCGATCGAACGGAAGTCGGCCTTCATGGCGCGGCAGGGCGTGAACACGCCGACCCTGGAAGACGCGGCGGTGCTGGATGCCGCGACGATGAAGCCGGTGCCGGCAGATGGCGCCACGATCGGCGAACTGATGCTGCGCGGGAACACCGTGATGAAGGGGTATCTCAAGAATCCTTCAGCCAGCCACGAGGCTTTTGCCGGGGGCTGGTTCCACACCGGCGACCTCGCGGTGATGCATCCGGACGGCTACGTGGAGGTCAAGGATCGCGCGAAGGACATCATCATTTCGGGTGGCGAGAACATTTCCTCGCTGGAGGTGGAGGAGGTGCTCTACAAGCATCCCGATGTCATGGAAGCCGCCGTCGTGGCGCGTGCAGACGAGAAATGGGGCGAGACGCCGCACGCCTTCGTCACGCTGAAGCCGGGCACGTCAGACGTGACAGCCGCGGACATCATCGCCTGGTGCCGCACCCACCTGGCGCATTTCAAATGCCCGCGGTTCGTGACGTTCGGTCCGCTCCCGAAGACATCGACCGGCAAGATCCAGAAGTTCGAATTACGCGGGAAGACGCGGGCGTAGCCCGCCCCACGCCGTGATGGCCGGGACAGGCCCGGCCATGACGACCCAGGGAGTTACTCCGCCGCTGCCTTCTGCACCGGGATGTCCGTCGAGTACCGCAGATGCACCGGCGCGTTCGCTTCCCATGGATCCTTCAGACCCAGCGACTTGCCGTGCTCGCGCACTGCCGGCATCACCTCCTTCACCAGCAGTTCGATGCAGCGGCGGCGGTCGTCCCTCGGCACCGTGCCGTCGTTGCCCCAGATGCCCATGATGCCCGGTCGCGTGTGCTCGATCAGATGCTTCAGCCGCGCGATCACCTGGTCCGGCGTGCCGGCGATGATCATCGTGTCGGCAACCTGCTCCTCGAACGTGGGCTGCCCGCGCGGGTTCTTCGCCCGGCCCACCGCGAACTCGACGAAACCGCGGCGTCCGGACGGCGAGAAGTATCCCGACGGATTGGCCCACACCGGATGCGCGAGGCCGGTGAACTCGCCCTGCATCCACATGAACTGGCGCGCGTTCTGCATCGCCTTCTCTTCAGTGTCCTGCACGTGCACGCGGATCAGGTAGCCGAAGTTCTCTGGCCCTGCGGTGTATCCGACCTCGGCCGCCGCCTTCGAATAGGTGTCCCAGATCGTCTTTGTCGCGTCGATCGCCGTGTTCAGCGCGATGTACGGATAGCGCTGCTGTGCCGTCCAGATCACCGTTTCGCGCGACAGCACCCCTGGTATCCACACGCGTGGATACGGCTTCTGCATGGGCAGCGCCCAGGGGTTCACCACGCGCTGCTGGTAGTGCGTCCCCTCCCAGCGGAACGGTCCTGGCTCGGTCCAGATCTTGGTGATGAGGTCATGCGCCTCGATAAAGCGTTCCCGGTTGTACGCCGGGTTCACCCCGTTGGCCAGCTGCTCCTGTCCGCCGCCGCGAACGAAACCCGAT
>DATAPW010000030.1:0-69752 GCA_036265005.1 Acetobacteraceae bacterium
TCTTCCGCTCGGTGCTGTGCTTCTGGACCGAGCCAGGGCGCGGCCGCACCAACCTGCGCCATGCGGCCGGGCCAGAGGCGATCACCTCCTATCTCGAGGACCCGCTCGACAGCCGCCTGATCATGTCGATGAAGACCTACCTGGCGCAGCGCAGCTTCACCGAGACCCGCATCTTCGGTCATCCCTTCACGCTGGAACGTTTGATCGGCCGCTTCCTGCATACGCTGCTGGCGGAGATCGGCCCGGTCCCCCGCATCGTTGTCGGCCGCCCGGTCCGCTTCGCCGGCGAGTTCGCCGACGACGCGCTGGGTACCGACCGGCTGCGCGGCGCGTATGCCGATGCGGGCCTTCCCAGCGTGACGCTGGCGCTGGAGCCGGAGGGCGCCGGCTGGCGCTTCGCGCAGACGCTGACCGAGCCAGCCGTCGTGCTGATCGGTGACTTCGGCGGCGGCACCAGCGACTTCTCTGTGCTGCGCTTCGAGCCCGGTGCGCGCATGACGCCACTCGGCCACGCCGGCATCGGCATTGCCGGCGACGTGTTCGACTACCGCATCATTAATGCGGTGATCGCACCGGCCCTCGGCAAGGGCGACAGCTACCGGATCATGGGCAAGTCGCTTCCGGTGCCGCCGGAATACTATTCCGGCTTCGCGCGCTGGCATCTGCTGTCGCTGATGCGGGCGCCGCGCACGCTGCGCTCGATCGCCGAAGTGGCGCGCACCGCCGATCATCCCGAACGCCTGCGCCATCTGATCGCCCTGATCGAGGACGGGCTGGGGTTTGCGCTGTACCAGGCGGTATCCGGCGCCAAGGCGGAGTTGTCGCGGGCGGACAGCACGGTACTGCGCTTCGGCCACAAAGGTTTCGCCGTCGAGCAGACAGTTACCCGGACCGACTTCGAAACCTGGGTCGCCGGCGACCTCGCACAGCTTGGCGCCACGGTGGACCAGGCAGTCGCCAACGCCGGCCTGCGGCACGAAGCGGTCGACCAGGTGTTCCTGACGGGCGGCACCGCGTTCGTCCCGGCGGTGCGGCGGCTGTTCGCCGACCGGTTCGGTGCGGCGAAGCTGGCCGGCGGCGGCGAGTTCGTCTCGGTGGCCGAGGGGCTGGCGCTGATGGGCGCCGGGTGAACCGGGCGTTGGCCGGACTCGCATACGATAGCCGGCCGACCGATGATCGTGCACAGCAGGCTGAAAGGTGGGTCTTCATGGCGTTCTTCAAATCGCTGCCGGACGATGCCGGCCCCGCGAACGTGTTCACGGCATACCCGGAGATCTACCGCCTGTGGTCACAGATGAGCCAGGCGCTGATGAACGGATCGTCGCCGCTGAGCCAGGGCGAACGCGAATTGATCCTCGCCTATGCGGCTGGCGTGGCGGGCTGCCGGTTCGTCTACATGGCGCATTCCGAGGTCGCCTACGCGTGGGGCTTCGAGAACGGCGTGCTCGACCGATTGCTCGCAGACTTGGAGGCCGCGCCGGTAGCAGCACGGCTGAAGCCATTGCTGGCGTTCGTGCGCAAGCTGATGTTGACGCCGGGCGAGATGTGCCAGGCGGATGCGGACGCGGTGTTCGCCGCCGGGTGGGATGAGCAGGCGCTGCACCACGCCATCGCAGTGACGGCCCGCGCGGCCTTCATGCAGCGCCTCGTCGAAGGGCACGGTTTCACGCCGATGTCGCGCGAGGCCGCGGCGCGGCAGGCCAGGCGGCGGGTGGAGCACGGCTACGTCAACCTCTATCCGGCGTTCCGGATTGACAAGGAACAGCCTGGCGGCGAGTGACCGACAAACGCTCGGGGCGCCGCGCGAGGTTGCGATAAAGCGCCAGAACGCCTAGTCAGCCGCCCTCACCGCATCACCACCAGGAGCACGCCTATGGCCACCGAGCGCACGCTGTCGATCATCAAGCCCGATGCCACGCGGCGCAATCTGACCGGCAAGATCAATGCGACCCTGGAAGGCGCCGGCCTCCGCATCGTCGCGCAGCGGCGGATCCAGCTCACCCAGGTGCAGGCCGAGGCGTTCTATGGCGTGCACAGGGATCGGCCATTCTTCGGCGGCCTGGTGAAGTTCATGATCTCCGGCCCGGTCGTGGTGCAGGTGCTGGAAGGCGACAACGCCGTTGCCCGCAACCGCGAGGTGATGGGCGCCACCGACCCGAAGAAGGCCGCCGCCGGCACCATCCGCGCGCAGTTCGCCGAGGACATCGAGGCGAACTCGGTGCACGGTTCCGACAGCGCGGAGAATGCCGCGACCGAGATCGCATTCTTCTTCGCCGGCACCGACATCGTCGGCTGAACCAGGCCAAGGGGGTCCGGCTGGCATCCCGAACGGTTTCGCGACATCCTGGGTCGTGCAACGCAGTTGAGCACGTGCCATGACGAATGGACCCCTGGGCCTGGAACACCCGCTGGTCGTATCGAACAACCTGGATGCGCTGGCCGACCGCTTTCGCGCGATGGGATTTGCACCGACGCGCAAGGGCTACCACCCGTGGGGCACCGCCACACAGCTCGTGCTGTTTCCCGACAATTTCATCGAACTGATGGGGATCGACGACCGCAGCCTGATCGACGAACCGAGCCCTGGCGGCTTCCGTTTCGGCCGCTTCATCGCCGATCAGCTCAACCGCCGCGAGGGCATCGCCATGCTGGCACTGCACAGCGACGACGCGCCGGCGGATCTGGCTGCGGTGACCGCGCGCGGCATCGAGACCGATGGGCTGGTCGAATTCCGCCGCGAGGTCGTGCTGCCGGACGGCACGACAGACGAAGCGGTGGTGACGCTGGCGATGCTGGTCGATTGGGAGCAGCCGCAACTGTCGAACTTCATCTGCCAGCAGCACCGCCCGGAATTCGTCTGGGTGCCTGACTGGATGCGACATCCCAACGGCGCGCAGGCGATCACCCGCATCGTCTATGCGGCGGCCGAGCCTGGCGCGCTGTGGCCGCGCTTTGCCGGCATCTGGGGCGAAGCGGCGATGTCCGAACTGGACAATGGGTTTGCCGTCGCGACGCCAGGCGGCGAACTCCTGGTGCTGGACCGCGAGTCAGCCGAGAGGCGCTATGCCCCCATGCCGATGCCCAGCTTCTGGCGCGATGCGCCGTGCGCCGTGGCGATCACCGTCAGCGTCCCGGACATCAACCTGGTTCACATGCTGATGCTGACCGGCATGGTGCCGCATATCCGCTCGGACGATGCCGTACGCATTCCGCCGTCCTATGCCGGCAATGTGGTGCTGGAGTTCGCTGTCTGAGTCTCAGAGCAGGAACACCGCCATACCGACCAGCAGCAGGATGATGAAGATGGCGACCCACAAAGTGAACCGGGTGAAGCCGTTCCAAAACACCTGGCGGTCCGCCAGGAAGGCCTCCGGGGTCTCGTCCTGACTCGTCGCAGGAACAGTGGCGCTGTGGTCGGACATGCTGGCCTCGGTTGAGAATTGATCTGTGGGCGTTCTATGGCAGCGACGGCGGGCCCGGCAAGGGGCTGGCCAGTGCCGCCGTGTCAGGCGGCATGATCCCGGCTACGCCCGACGCGAACAGGCGCAGGGCCTGTGGATAGATGATGTGCTCCTGTGCCAGGACACGATCGGCGAGACGCTGCGGCGTGTCGTCCGGCAGCACCGGCACCGCGGCCTGCGCCAGGATCGGCCCCTCGTCCATCGCCTGGGTCACCAGGTGGACGGTGCAGCCGTGCAGCTTCACGCCGGCGGCCAGTGCACGGGCATGCGTATCCAGGCCAGGAAATGCCGGCAACAGGCTCGGATGGATGTTCAGCATGCGGCCCTTCCAAGCATCGACCAGCAGCGGCGTCAGCAGCCGCATGTAGCCGGCGAGGCAGACGATCTCGACCCCGACAGCCTGCAGCGCGGCGTCGATCTCTGCCTCGTGTGCGGCGCGATCGGCCTTGAACGGCCGATGGTCGATCGCCCAGGCTGGCACGCCGGCTGCCTGTGCCAGCGCCAGGCCCGCGGCATCCGGCCGGTTCGAGATCACCAGCGCGATCTCCGCCGGATACGCGGGGTCGCGGGCAGCCGCGATCAGCGCGGCCATGTTCGACCCCCGCCCGCTGATCAGGATGGCGGTGCGCCGCCTCACCCCGGCCAGCCGGCAGGCAGCTCCATCCGCACACGCGGCGGACCGCTCGCGGCCTCGATGTGGCCGATGCGCGCGACGCTTTCGCCCTGGTCGCGCAGCAATTCCGTGGCGGCATCGACATCGGCGACCACGATGGCCATGCCGATTCCGCAGTTGAACACCCGGAACATCTCGTCAGGGGCGACGCCGCCGGTGCGGGCCAGCCAGCCGAATACCGGCGGTACCGACCAGTATGGTTCCAGCACGGCGACGGTGTCCTCGGGCAACACCCTGGGCAGGTTGCCGGGCAGGCCGCCGCCGGTGATATGCGCGGCGGCCTTCAGCAATCCGGCACGGTGCAGCGCCAACAGGGCCGGAACGTAGATCCGGGTCGGCACCATCAACGCCTGGCCGAGTGAAATCTCCCGGTCGAATGGCGCCGGTGCGCTCCAGGGAAGGCCACTCACCTCGACCACCCGGCGCACCAGCGAATAGGCATTGGAGTGCACGCCCGAGCTTGCCAGGCCCAGCACCGCGTCGCCCGGCTCGACGCCATGCGGCAGGAGATGCCCGCGCTCCGCGGCGCCGACCGCGAAGCCGGCAAGGTCGTAGTCGCCGTCGCCATACATCCCCGGCATTTCGGCGGTTTCGCCACCCACCAGGGCGCAGCCCGCCTCGTTGCAGCCCGAGGCGATGCCGGCGATCACTTCGCGCGCCTGCCGGGGATCGAGTTTTCCGGTGGCGAAATAGTCGAGGAAGAACAGCGGTTCGGCGCCCTGCACCACGAGGTCGTTGACCACCATCGCGACCAGGTCGACCCCGACCGCGTCGTGGATGCCGGTCTCGATCGCCACCTTCAGCTTCGTGCCGACGCCATCGGTGCTGGAAACCAGGACCGGGTCGATGAACCCCGCCGCCTTCAGGTCGAACAGCGCGCCGAATCCGCCCAGCCCGCCAATCACCCCCGGGCGAGTCGTGGCGCGAGCCAGCGGCTTGATCGCCTCGACCAGGTTATCCGCCGCCTCGATATCGACGCCGGCGGCCCGATAGCTCAGGCCATTGCCCGTCGTCGCACCCAAATCATGATCACCCCTGGTCATGGCGCCCCCCGATACGCTACTGCCTTGGTCCGCTGAGCTGCGCCGTCAGGCGCAAAACGGGTGGACGATGGCGGAAACAACCATAGGCCACCTGCTCCGCGCAATGCAGGGGGCGCAGGTCGGGGGAAGACAGGCCGATGCCTGACGGAACGCAAGTCGGCCGGACTACGTCCACTGCGCTGCTGACGTTGCCCAACGTCATCACGTTCGGCCGCCTTTGCGCGGTGCCGCTGGCGGTCTGGCTGGTGATGGAGAAACAGTTCGCCCAGGCATTCTTCCTGTTCGCCGCCGCCGGCCTGTCCGACGCGGTGGATGGCTGGTTGGCGCGACGCAACGGCGGCGGCAATTCCGTGGGAGCGCTGCTGGACCCGGTGGCCGATAAGGCGTTGCTGGTGACGATGTATGTTACCCTCGCGGCGGTTAAGGCATTGCCTGACTGGCTGGCGATCCTGGTGGTGTTTCGCGATACGGTGATTGTCGGTGGCGTTGTCGTGCTGTCATTGCTGGGCCATACCGTGATGATACGGCCGCTCTATGTCTCGAAGCTTAACACCGCACTGCAGATTGTGCTGGTGGCTGTGACATTGCTGCTGTCCGGCTTCGGGCTGGCCGCCCCGGTCGTGATGGCCGTGCTGGTATGGGCGGTTGCGGCGAGCACTCTCGGTTCGGGTGCGGCCTATGTATGGATCACGGCACGCAGGAGATGAGCGACAGCGCCGAACTTCCACCTCCCGAGACACCTCCGCCCACCGAGCGCCGTGCCTGGTTTCCCGCCGCGCCCGCGCCGCTTTCCGGCCAGGCGACGCGAGGCCAGCGGGTGGCCCTGGTGGTCGGCCTCCTGGTCGTGCTGTGGCTGGTGCTGCAGCTGTTCGCCTCGGTGCTGGCACCATTCGTTGCCGCCGCCGGCATCGCCTATGTGCTCGACCCGCCGACCACGCGGCTGACGCGTCTCGGCCTGCCGCGCGGCATCGCCGCTCTGCTGATGATCGTCGCCCTGCTGGCCGCGGTGCTGCTGTTCGCCTTGCTGCTGTATCCGCTGATCCTCCAGCAGATCGGGCTGCTGCTCGGCCGCATTCCGCAATATGTCCAGTTGCTGCAGCGCTGGGCGAGCGAGGTGCTCACCGACCTGCAGCAGAATTTTGGCTCCGACGTGGTGAACGACAAGCTGCGCGACCTGGTCAGCAGCCAGGCCGGCAACATGCTGAGCTTCATCGCCTCGTCGCTGACCAGCGTGACAGGCGCCGGCTTCGCGATCTTCAACGTGCTGACCCTTGCGGTGGTCACGCCGGTGGTGGGCTTCTACCTGCTACGCGACTGGCCGCGGGTTGTCGCCATGGTCGATTCCTGGCTGCCGCACCGCCATGCCGAAGTCATCCGCGCCCAGGCCCGCGAGGTGGACCGCATCCTGTCGGCATGGGTGCGCGGCCAGGCTCTGTGCTGCCTGATTCTGGCCCTGTATTATGCCTCGGCACTGACGGTGGCCGGCCTGGACCTGGGACTGATCGTCGGCATGGCGGCGGGCCTGCTGTCGTTCATCCCCTATGTCGGCTCGATTACCGGCGGGGTCACCGCCATCGGGCTGGCGCTGGCGCAGTTTCCGCATTGGCGCGGCGTGATCGTGGTCGGCGGCGTGCTGGTGGTCGGCCAGATCCTTGAGGGCTACGTAATCTATCCCCGCTTCCTCGGCGACCGGGTGGAACTGCCGGCGGTTTGGGTAATTTTCGCCCTGTTCGCCGGCGGCGCGGCGTTCGGCTTCCTCGGGGTCATGCTGGCAGTGCCGGTCGCCGCGACTATCGGCGTGTTGTGCCGATTCTGGCTGCGCCGCTATCTGGCAAGCCCGCTTTATTTGGAACCGCCAACCAAGCGGTAACGGAATTTTCGCCGCCGCAGCCGCGTCTCCCGGCACTGCGGTGCTTACGCCAAGGAGTTGATCGACATGGCAAGTGTAATGGCACTCGAGCCAGATTGGGGACCCCGTGTCCGCAGCATCCTACGGATCATGGTGGGACTGTTGTTCCTGGAACACGGCCTGGCCAAGCTGTTCGGGTTCCCGTCCGCCGCGATGCATCCGGCGATGTTTCACCTCCTCTGGTTCGCGGGGGTGATCGAGGCATTGGGCGGATTGCTGGTCGCCCTGGGCCTGTTCACGCGCTATGCAGCCTTCATCATGTCGGGCGAAATGGCGGTGGCCTATTTCATGTCGCATGCGCCACGGAACTTCTTCCCGATGATGAATGGCGGTGACGCCGCGGTTCTGTACTGCCTGATCTTCTTCTACCTTTTCGTGGTCGGCGGCGGGGCATGGAGCATCGACAGCCTGCTTGGCTGGGACCGGCAGTAATCCTGCGTCGCGTTGATGATGCCCGACCGTGACAATTGCTCCCGGCCAGCGCGCCTCACGCCACTGTTTCCCCCAACCCACCGCATTCACAGTTGATTGCGTGCCGCAAACCGGTGCCGCACGGTAAGCAGGCCTATGCGTAACCATCGGCGCTCTGCGCTCTTGGGCAGCTTGGCGGTCGTCCTTGCGCTGCTCTCCGCCTGCACCTCGAACCAACCTGTCAGCGTCACGTCGCTGCAGCCGGTGCCGCTGCCTGCGTACGGTATCGGCGACGTGTACGCATTCACCGATGGCAGCATTGAAACCGTGGTCGCCAGTGACGGCAAGGTGGTGCGCTGGCGTGGCGGCGACGGCAGCTATGTCACGTCTCGCGATGTCCTGCTGCCACGCCTCGCCTGGAGCAATCCGACGGTGCAAGGTGAGCGGCACTATCCTGATGCAGCGATGCTGCTGTTCCCGTTGCAGGCCGGCAAGAGCGTCATGTTCACGGCCTCACGCACTGTCCGGCCGGCATCCGGCGGCAACCCGGCCACCACGCAGGAGAGCTGGCGCTGCGGAGTCGCCGGCGCTGCCCCGGTGGACACCCCGGCCGGTCATTTCGATACCTGGCGGATCGACTGCACGATGGTCGAGCAGCCCGCCGCACCGGGTGGTGGCCTGATCCAGCGCAGCTTTTACTACGCCCCCGACATCGGCTTCTACGTGCGGCGCGAGGAGAAGATCGGCGGCGCGCCGCAGCAGGTGATCGACCTGACAGGCTATGCGACGTCGCAGCCGGCATTGCCGGGCACCGCACAGAGCTTGCGGGTGGCCGGGCTGCAGCAGGCCCTGGAGCGCAACCAGAGCGGACAGGTGGATTCCTGGAGCGATAAGGCCAGTGGCGACACCGGCGACATCGAGCCGCTCAGGACCGTGCACTCCGACCAGTACAGCCTGTGCCGGCGCTTTGCCGAACGCATCCAGGTCGGTGGGCGGGTCTACCATCTGGAAGGCACCGGCTGCCACGCCAGTTCCGGGGTCTGGGACATCCTTGCGCTGTCGCCGAGCACCAACCGGAGCAGTTGGACCCGCCCTTGACGTGATGACGGCGGAGGGTCCGGAGTGTGGTGGTGCGCGCCACCGGTCAACTGCCATTGCCCCTCCCCGCCGCTCAGCGTTTCGCGGCTGCCGACTTCCGCGAGGCGCCATCGAACGAAGCGGCGCTTGCCTGGCTCCGCCGCACCGCGGACTGGCCGGGCCACCGGCTGCTGCTGTGGGGCGGGGCCGGTTGCGGCAAGACCCACCTGCTCCACATCTGGTCCGAGGAGATGCGGGCCGAACGGCTCGCAGGGCCGGATTTGCAGGGCCTGCCCGACCTGCCGACCGCTGCCGGCGTCGCGATCGACGACGCCGATGCGGTGGTGGACGAAACCGCACTGTTCCATCTGCTGAACGCCGCCGCCGAGGCTGGGCTGCCCGTGCTGCTGGCCGCGCGGACGCCGCCGGCGCGCTGGACCATCCGGTTGCCGGACCTCGCCAGCCGGCTGCGTGCCATCACCGCGGTCGAGATCGCACCGGCGGAGGAAGAACTGCTGCGGGCGCTGCTCGCGCGACTGCTGGCTGACCGGCAACTGCGCCTGCCGCACCCGGTGCATCAATGGCTGCTCCGCCGCCTGCCGCGCACCGCGGCTGCGCTGGCTGATGCCGTCGCCCGCCTGGATGCGGCATCGCTGGACAACCATCGGGCCATCACGGTGCCGCTGGCCCGCGATGTGCTGGCGGAACTGGTTACTGCGCCGGATGAAATTTCTGGGACAACGACGCACCCCTCGCGGGATGACCCACGTGTCCTGTAGGATCACGCGATGAACAAGTCACTCGCCCGGGAGCTGCCGCCACGCGGCAACGTCGCTGAGGACGTGCTCGACCGACCGCCCCCCGCAGCCGGACCGCCGCAATCCGGGCTGAGCGCCATCGCGCCCGACAGCCCGGACCGCTTCATAAACCGCGAGCTGTCCTGGCTCGACTTCAACCACCGCGTGATCGAGGAGGCGGAGAACCCGCGGCATCCGCTGCTGGAGCGGCTGCGCTTCGTCTCGATCAGCGCATCCAACCTGGATGAGTTCTATTCGGTGCGCGTCGCCGGCCTGATCGGCCAGGCCAAGGCCGGGGTGACCGCCGTGTCGCCCGATGGCCGCACGCCGGCACAGCAGCTTGCCGAGATCAAGCTTCGCGCCGAGGCCCTGCTCGCCGAACAGCAGCGCGTTTGGCGCGAACTGCGCGGCCTGCTGCGCGACGCCGGCATCGAGGTCTGCGAGCCGGAATCGCTGACAGCCGACGACATGAAATGGCTGGAGACGTGGTTCATGGAGCGGGTGTTCCCCGTCCTGACCCCACTCGCCATCGATCCGGCACACCCGTTCCCGTTCATCCCGAACATGGGACTGGTGATGGCGCTGCTGCTGGTGCGCGGGGAAGACGGCGTGAGCATGCGCGCCCTGCTGCCGCTGCCGAGCCAGGTCGAGCGGTTCATCAGGCTGCCCGGTGCGACCGGCGAGTCGATCCGCTTCGTGCTGCTGGATGACCTGGTCGGGCTGTTCCTCGACCGGCTGTTTCCGGGTTTCCGCGTCGGCGACAAAGGCACGTTCCGATTGATCCGCGATACCGACGTGGAGTTCGAGGAAGAGGCCGAGGACCTCGTGCGCTCCTACGAGACGGCGCTGAAGCGTCGCCGTCGTGGTGTGGCGATCCATCTCGGCATGGACGCCAAGATGCCGGAGGAGCTGCGCGCCTTCGTCGCCGCGGAACTAGACGCGAACCCCGATGAGACGCATATCACCGATGGCATCCTGGGCGTCGCCGACCTGCGGCAGCTGATTGTTGACGACCGGCCGGACCTGCTGTTCCCGCCGTACACGCCGCGTTTCCCCGAGCGCATCCGCGACTTCGGCGGCGACTGCTTCGCCGCGATCCGCGCCAAGGACATCATCGTCCACCACCCGTTCGAAAGCTTCGACGTGGTGGTGCAGTTCCTGCGCCAGGCGGCACAGGACCCCAACGTGATCGCGGTGAAGCAGACGCTGTACCGCACCAGCCGCGACAGTCCCATCGTCAAGGCACTGATCGAGGCGGCGGAGGCAGGCAAGTTCGTCACCGCCGTGATTGAGCTCCGCGCGCGGTTCGACGAGGAGATGAACATCCGCCTGGCGCGCACCCTGGAGGCCGCCGGCGTGCAGGTGGTATACGGGTTCGCCGAACTGAAGACCCACGCGAAGCTGTCTCTGGTGGTGCGGCGCGAAGGCAGCGGCGTGCGCTCCTACGCGCATTTCGGCACCGGCAACTACCATCCGATCACCGCTCGCATCTACACCGACCTGTCGTTCTTCACCACGGACCCGGACCTGACGCGCGACGCCGCGCGGCTGTTCAACTTCATGACCGGCTATGCCAGGCCGGAGAAGATGGATGCACTGGCGTTCAGCCCGCTGACCACGCGGTCCGTGCTGGCAGAACTGATCAAGCGTGAGATCGCCTTCGCGCATGCCGGCAAGCCTGCCGGCATCTGGCTGAAGCTCAACTCGCTGGTGGACGAAACGCTGATCGACCTGCTGTACCAGGCATCATCCGCCGGCGTGAAGGTGATGGCCGTGGTGCGCGGCATCTGCTGCCTGCGCCCCGGCATTGCCGGCCTGTCGGACAACATCCGCGTCAAATCCATCGTCGGACGCTTCCTGGAACACAGCCGCATCTGCGTGTTCGGCAACGGTCATCCGCTGCCCAGCCGGCATGCCCGCGTCTATATCAGCTCGGCCGACTGGATGGTGCGCAACATGGACTGGCGCGTCGAAACGCTGGTGCCGATCCACAATCCGACCGTCCACGCTCAGGTGCTGGACCAGATCATGGTGACCAACCTGAAGGATTCCATGCAGTCATGGGAGCTGCGCAGCGACGGTGTCTGGCGCCGCGTCGCGCCCGGCAAAAAACCGATTTCGGCTCACGATTACTTCATGACCAATCCGTCACTGTCCGGCCGGGGCTCCGCGCTGCATGGCCCGGCGGTTGCCTCGCCGCTGAACAACCATCGCCGACCGGATCGCGTCAACCAGGATTGACCGCATGCCATATCAGCCGCCAGCCAATTCGCCCCGCTGTGCGGTGGTCGATCTTGGATCGAACTCGGTGCGTCTCGTCGTGTTCGAAGGACGGTGCCGCAACCCGGTGGCAATCTTCAACGAGAAGGCGGTGTTGCGGCTTGGCCGCGGCTTGCAGGCGACCGCACGGCTGAACGAAGACGGCATGGCGCAGGCGTTCACCGTGATGCACCGCTATCACGCAGTGGCGCGCGCGATGGGCGCCTCGCCGTTCGAGGTGCTGGCCACCGCGGCAGTGCGCGACGCGCGCAATGGCCCTGACTTCGTCGCCGGCCTGCAATCGCGCATGCCGGAGGTGCCGATCCGCGTGCTGTCCGGACTGCAGGAGGCGGAGTACTCCGCCCTGGGTGTGGTGTGCGGCATCCCGACCGCGGACGGCATCCTGGCGGATATCGGCGGCGGTTCGCTGGAGTTGGTGCGGCTCGATCGCGGCGTGCCTGGGCCGTCGCACACGCTCAGCCTCGGCGCCATTCGGTTGGCCGAGCGCGCGGACGGCGATCCGGTGCGCGCCCGCGCCATCGCCGACGCTGATCTGGCGACCGTGCCATGGCTGGCCGAAGGGGCGAACCGCGATCTCTATCTGGTCGGTGGGGCATGGCGCGCGTTGGCGCGGATCCACATGGCGCAGACCGGCTATCCGCTGCAGATGGTGCATCACTACACGATCGGCCGGGAGGAGGCGCGCGACCTGACCGGCGTGATCGCCGGCGCCGGCCGGCGGGCGCTGGAGCGCCTGCCCGGGCTGTCACGCCGTCGCATCGACGATTTGCCGTTCGCCGCCGTGGCGTTGCGGCGCGTGCTGCGAGCGACCGGCGTGCGCCGCGTGGTGTTCAGCGCGAGCGGGCTGCGCGAAGGCTGGTTCATGCAGCGGATGCCGGAGGCGATCCGCGCCGAAGACCCGTTGCTGGCCGCGGGGCGGGACTATGCCGGGCGGCTGGGGCGCGATGCCAACCTGCCGCCGGCGTTGCTGGGCTGGACGGACCCGTTGTTTCCGCACGAGGTCGGCGAAGCGCGCCGGCTGCGCGAAGCAGCATGCTGGATGTCGGATATCGGCAGCCACGATCATCCGGAGTTCCGCGCCGAGCAGGCGTTCCTGCGGGTGCTTCGTCAGCCCGGGATCGGACTGGACCACCACGCCCGCGCCTTCCTCGCGATGGCGATCGCCATGCGCTACGAGGTGGATGGCGAGGCGGCCTTCCTACGCCCCGCGCGCCTGCTGCTGGACGTGTCCAGCATGCATCGGGCCGAGGTGCTGGGCGTGGCATTGCGGCTCGCCTACACGCTGTCTGCCGGCACACCGGACCTGCTTGCCGGCACGGCACTGCATCTGTCCGGCAGCCGGCTGATCCTGCGACTGCAGGAAGATAGCGGGGTGTTCGCCGGCGAGAGCGTCATGCGCCGGCTGGATCGCCTGGCGCAGGCGGTCGGCCTGGAGGCGGCAACGGAGACGGCACGCGAGCAGGCGGCGTGAGTTGATGCGTATCGGGGGATGCGTGTCGGGCGGCGGAATACGCTGCGCTTTTCCGCCCTACGCTGCGAACGCCGGCGCCACCTTCCGCATGAACAGCGTCAGGCTCTGCGCCACGTCGTCATAGTTCATCGGCCCGAGCCGGAACTGCATGATGACACCGCCGACGCCGATCGCATCCACCTTGGCCAGCGCCTCTGCGACCGTCGCCGGCGAACCGTAGATCAGCGAGTGCTCGATAACCAACCGCGCCGCGGGCGCCGCACCAGGCGCTGGCATCGGCACGATCGACACGCCCTGTTCCTCGTACACCCGCTTGCGCATCGCCGTGCGCTGCTCGTGCATCGCCTGGAACGCCGGCACCGCGATGCGCTCCGCTTCGGCATCGGTCTCTGCCACGAACACGTTGCGCCACACCCAGCACTCATCGACATTGCGCGCCACCGCCGCCTCGTCGCAACCCTGTTCGCGCAACGTGCGCCGATACAGGTCCATGCGATGCTGCGTCACCTCGTTCGACTGCACGTTCATCATGAACGGCCGGCCCTGCTGCGCGATATGCAGCATCCCTTCCTCGCTGGATGCCGAGCGGATCACATGGGGATGCGGCTGCGTATACACCCGTGGCCGCAGCATCGGCACCTTGATGTCCCAGAACTTTCCGCGGTGCTCGAACTGCTCGCCGCGCCAGGCCCGGAACATGATCGCCTCGGCCTCCTCGAAGCGCTCCTGAGCCTCGCTGTGGTCGAGCCCGTAGCCCTGGTAATCGTAGATGTTGTAGGCGGTGCCGCGGCCCAGCCCGACAATCAGCCGCCCCTTGCTGATGTTGTCGATCAGCGCAAGCTGCTCCGCCATCCGGATCGGATGGTGCAGCGACATCTGCGCCACCGCGAAGCCGATCTTGGCGCGCCTGGTTGCCACTGCCAGCGATGCCGCGAAACTGACCGGATCGACATAGGCGCAGATGCCATCGAAATGATGTTCCGCCAGCCAGATCACATCGAACCCAAGCTCGTCCGTCAGGCGCGCCTCGTCCAACGTCTCGTCGATTACCCGGCCATCCTGTGAGGGATCGCGGCTCTCGGGGAAAAGGAAATTGCTGAACCTCAAGCGGGGCTCCTGTCGATTGGCATCACGAGGCGGGGGCTATCCCCACATACTTGAACTGGTGCACCACGTCACCCATCGGATATTTCGCATCGTACTGCACCTGGAATATCGACACGGTCTTGGAATTCAGGTCACCGTTCGCGTCGAACGACACTTGCCCCTGCATGAGATCGAGCTTCGTCGTCTGCATCGCGTCCCGCACACTGGCACGGTTCACCGGCTTGCCCGATTGCGCCACCCGGCTGATCGCATCGAGGACCACCTGCGTGGCATCGTAATAGGTGATCGAATAGTCGGCCGGCTGCTTGCCGGTTTTGGCATTGAAGCGCTCGACCCAGCCCCGGACATCGGGCTCATCAAGCACGTGCGCGGCAGCAGAGGTGCCATACCATCCCTGGATCGCCGGCATCGCCCCACCCGTCAGCATGTCCGGCGTGTGCACGCCATCGCCGCCGCCTTTCGCGATGTCGGGCATGATGTCGTATGATTGCTTCACGACCTTCGCGCCGGCCAACGGATCGCCGCCATAGTACAGCGCCTGCGTGCCAAGACTCTTGGCGCGCGTCAGCACCGCGGTGTAGTCGGCATTCAACGGATCGAGCCGGTCGCGGATCAGCACGGTCATGCCCTTCTTCGCGGCCTGGGCCGCGAATGCATCCGCCATGCCGACGCCATAGGCACCGCCATCGTCCAGCACCACGACCTTCTGCAGCTTCAGCACCTCGGCGACGTAGTTGGCAAAGTTGGGACCCTGATAGGCATCTGTGGTCACCGTGCGGAAGAAGATCGGCAATCCAGCCGGGCGATAGATCTGTGCGAATTTAGGATCGTTCAGGTCGGGGTTGGTGGCGCTGCCGCTGATCGTGGCCATGCCGGCCTGACTGAAGATCGGACACATTGCCTTGGCTGACCCACTGTTGAGCGGTCCGACCGCCGCAACGACCGATGGATCGTTGACCATCTTGCGCGCATTCGTGGCGGCCTGTGCCGGATCGTACTGCCCGGTGGTGGGCGACGCATCATCCAGAATCAGCGTCCGCAATTTGTAGCCGGCAACGCCGCCCTTCTCGTTTGCTTCGTCGATGGCGTACACGATCGCATCGCGCGCCTGGCCGGCCTGTAATGCGAGGGTGCCGGTCAACGGGAAACTCATGCCGATGGTCAGCAGCCTCTCCTGGGCAGGCGCAGTACGGATGAGCGCTGGAGCAAGCGCGGCAGAGCCAATCAGTCGGACTGTGTTGCGACGCGATAGGCTTGACATTGTAGCGTCTCCCCGGTGCTTCGTTCTGCATATCTTAGCAGCGAACGGCCAGTGCCGGCCATGCGTGCCTTTCCAATTCCGGGACAGCATGGTACAGACGTGCAATCGTGTCATGTGGGCGGAGCAACGGCCGATGGGTGAAGTGAACACCGGCGTGCTGAAGACGCGCGTAATTGAGCTGGTGAATGAGCATGCCAAGCTCGCGCAGGTGGTCAACGACAGCCTGTTCTCATTCGGCGAACTCGGATTCCACGAGGTCGAAACAGCGAAGTTCCTGACCGCCACGCTGGAACGTCATGGCTTCAAGGTCGAACGCGGGGTCGCCGGCATGCCGACCGGCTGGGTGGCGCGTTGGGGTTCGGGTGGGCCGGTGATCGCACTCGGCAGCGATACCGATGCGCTGCCGAATGTTTCACAGAAGCCTGGCGTGGCGTACCACGAGCCATTGGTAGATGGCGGCCCGGGACACGGCGAGGGGCACAATTCCGGCCAGGCGGTGAACATCGCCGCGGCGCTCGCGCTGAAGGAGCTGATGCAGAACGAAGGCATTCCGGGCACCTTGATGCTGTGGCCCGGCATTGCCGAGGAACTGCTGGCGGGCAAGGCGTTCCAGGTGCGCGATGGATTGTTCGAGGGCGTGGACGCGGTGCTGTTCACCCATGTCGGGCACAATATGGAAACCGGCTGGGGCGAGGTGCGCGGCGCCGGCGGACTGATCTCGGTGGAATACGCGTTTCACGGTGCGTCGGCGCATGCTGCAGCGGCACCATGGCGGGGTCGCAGCGCGCTCGATGCGGTCGAGCTGATGAACATGGGCTGGAACGTACGGCGCGAGCATCTCCGTCCGGAACAGCGTTCGCATTACATTATCACTTATGGCGGCGAGCAGCCGAACGTCGTGCCGGCACTGGCAAAGGTCTGGTACTACATTCGCGAAACCGACGTCGAGAACGTCCGCAAGAACTTCGACATCTGCAATCGCATCGCCGAGGGCGCGGCGATGATGACGGATACCGAGGTGACGCGCCGCATGCTGGGAGCGTCGTGGCCACGGCACTACAATCGGGTGCTGGCTGAGACGCTGCAATCCAATATCGAGCGCGTCGGGCTGCCGACCTGGAGCGAAGACGATGAAGCCTTTGCGCGCGCGGTACAGCGCGCAGCGGGCGGCGCCGAGGTGGGACTTGCGAAGAAGCTCGCACCGATTTCCACCAGCCCGTTCAGTCCGGGCACCGACGATATCGGCGACGTGTCCTGGGTGGTGCCGACGGTGCAGCTTCGCTACCCGGCGAACATGGCAAGCCTGCCCGGCCATCACTGGTCCAATGCAATGGCGATGGCGACTCCGATCGCGCACAAGGGTGTCGTCGCCGGCGCCAAGGTGGTCGCCGCGACCGTGCTGGACCTGCTGTTGCAGCCGGACCTGATCAGCGAGACGAAGCGTTACTTCACCGAGGTTCAGACCAAGGACAAGACGTACGAACCGTTCATCGGGCCGGATGACAAGCCGCCGATCGATCTCAATCAAGTGTCGATGGACAAGTTCCGTCCGCTGATGCGGCCATTCTACTATGACGCGAGCAGACACGACACGTATCTGGAGCAGTTGGGCGTGAACTACCCTGTGCTGGAGCGCCCGGCCTGATCCTGGGGGAAGTCCAATGGCAATCATCGTTGGCAGCGGCGAATATCGCTACGAGCAGATCGACAACTGGGCGAAGGTGCCAACCGGCTGGTCGCTGCGCGAAGTCGGCGCGGTGGGCGTGGACCAGCAGGACAACGTCTACGTGTTCAACCGCGGCGAACATCCGATGATGGTGTTCGACCGCGACGGCAACTTCCTGCGCGCCTGGGGTGAAGGGCTGTTTCCCCGCGCGCACGGTCTGCACATGGCGCCCGACGGCACCGTATTCCTGACGGATGATGGCGACCACTCGGTGCGGCAATTCACGCTGGACGGGAAGGTGCTGCTGACGCTGGGTACACCGGGCAAGCCGGCGCCGTTCATGGGCGGAGAGCCGTTCCATCGCTGCACCCACACCGCTTTGTCGCCGCAGGGCGACATCTACGTGTCGGACGGCTACGGCAACGCACGCGTGCACAAATACGCGCCCGATGGACGGCACCTGATGTCGTGGGGCGAATCCGGCACGGAGCCTGGCCAGTTCAACCTGGCGCATAACATTTCCTGCGATCCGGACGGCTGGGTCTATGTCGCCGATCGCGAGAACCATCGCATCCAGGTGTTCGACGGCAACGGTCGCTACGAAGCGCAGTTTAACAACCTGCACCGGCCATGCGGCATGTTCATGCCGTACTGCTCGTGCCCGATCTGCTACGTGGGCGAACTCGGTCCGGCGACGCGGACCAACCGCAACTATCCCAATCTCGGGCCGCGCCTGTCGATCATCGACAACAAGGGCAACCTGCTGGCGCGCATCGGCGGCCAGCATCCCGGCACCGGCCCCACCGACTATATCGGTCCGCACGGCCTGTGCGTGGATTCGCATGGCGACATCTATATCGGCGAGGTGTCCCGCACACTGTGGCCGCAGTACTGGTCGGACCAGCCGGTGCCAGACGATGTGCGCTGCCTGCGCAAACTTCGCAAAATCAGTTGAGCCTGGAGTTCCGTGATGTCGTATGAGCCGAAGCGGTTCGATTTCTCTATCCCCGTCCGCATCAACCTGTCCTCGGATACGCAGACCAAGCCTACGCGCGCCATGAAGGAGGCGATGATGGCGGCCGAGGTGGGTGACGAGCAGATGGGCTCGGATCCCACCATCTGGGAATTGTGCGATCGCTCCGCCGCCCTGCTTGGCAAGGAGGCGGCAATGTTCCTGCCGTCGGGCACGATGTGCAACCAGGTGGCGATCGCGACACATTGCCGGCCGGGCGAGGAGATCCTCGCGCACGAATCGTCGCACATCCTGTCCAGCGAGGGTGGTGCGCCGGCGGCGATTGCCGGCGCGCTGATCAAGGGCCTGACCGGCGACCGCGGCATGTTCACGGTGGACACGTTGGAGGAGGCGATCCGTCCGGTGTCGCGCTATTCGCCGACGCAGCGGCTGGTGGAAGTGGAGCAGACCGCCAACCGCGGCGGCGGCGCGTGCTGGAGCGTGGATGCGCTGCATGCGGTGACCAAGGCGGCGCACGCACATGGGCTGTCCACTCACATGGATGGCGCGCGGTTGATGAATGCTGCGGTGGCGCTGGGCGTGCCGGCATCCGACATCACCGAGGGCTGCGATTCGGTGTGGCTGGATTTCACCAAGGGCCTGTCTGCACCTTTGGGCGCCGTGCTGGCCGGCTCGAAGGAGTTCATCGGCCAGGCCTGGCGCTGGAAGCAGCGGCTCGGCGGATCGATGCGGCAGGGGGGCATCTGCGCCGCCGCGTGTATCTACGCGCTGCAGCACAACATCGACCGTCTGGCCGAGGACCATGCCAACGCAAAGTCGCTGGCGCGCGGGATGGCGCAGATTCCCGGGATCACGGTGGAGATGCCGGAGACCAACCTGGTGTTCTTCGACACCCAGGGCACCGGCATGACTGCGGATTCCTTCGCCGGCAAGCTGCGCAAGGAAGGCGTGCTGGTGTCAACATCAGGCCGATATCGCGCGCGCGCCTGCCTGCATCTCGATGTGACCGCCGCGCAGGTGGCTGATGCGCTGTCGGTGATGAAGCAGGTGGTCAACGCGGCCTGACGGTGACGCGTGGCCGCGTTTTCGTCACGCTGCTCCTGGTCGTCACCAGCCTGCTGATCGTCCTGCCGGTCGCCGTACTGGCAATCGGTTCCTTCCTGTCGGAACCGCCGCGCGCACTGCACTTTGCGTTCTCCGGCCTGACGTTCGGCAACTACATCGCCGTACTGGGCTCGCCGGGATTCTGGCGACTGCTTGCCACCACGATCACGCTCGCGGTCTTCGGCACCGCCGGTGCGGTGGTGTTCGGCGTGGTACTGGCATGGCTCGCTGTGCGTACCGATGTGCCTGGCCGGCGCATCCTTGAAGCCGTGGCAATCACGCCGATGTTCATCCCACCGCTGGTGGGCGCCTTTGCCTGGGACATCCTGGCATCGCCGAAGAGCGGCATCATCAACATCCTGGCACGCTCGATCGGCATCCCGCAGGCGGTCAACGTCTATTCCCTGACCGGCATCGGCTTCGTGTTCGCGATCTACTACTGCCCCTATGTGTTCCTGTTCGTCGCAGCGGCGTTGCGCAACATGGATGCCGTGCTCGAGGAAGCTGCGCGCATGGTCGGCGCAGGCCGCCTGCGCACCATCGTCGATATCACGATCCCTCTGATCCTGCCTGCGTTCTGGTCTGCCGGGCTGCTGGTCTTCGTGCTGCTGATCGAGATCTTCGCCATCCCCGCAGTGCTGGCCGAACCTGGCGGGATCCATGTGCTGTCGGTCCGCATCTGGGAACTGGTGGGCTTCACGCCACCGAAGGTGAACGAGGCATCGGCTCTCGGCGTGTTGCTGCTGCTGATCACCGTGACGCTCGTGCTGCTGCAGAACCGCGTGCTGGCGCAGCGCAGTTTCATCACGGTGTCGGGCAAGGGACAGCGCCGCGAGCCGACCCGCCTGGGCGCCTGGCGCTGGCCGCTCTGCGCGCTGGGCTTCACCTATCTGGTGATTGCCGTGCTGCTGCCCTTCCTGGCACTGCTGTTGATCGCCTTGCGCCGCAACCTGTTCTTTGCCAACGCAAAGGCGCTGTTCAACCCGGCGCAATTTTCGTTCGCGCAATTCGGCGTCGCATTCGGCGATCCGGTCGTGCGTTTGTCGCTGGCCAACTCGCTGCTGGTATCGTGCGGCACGATCATGCTGGGCTGCACGCTGTACTTCGCCGTGGCCTACACCGTGCACCGCACCCGCCTGCCGGGACGCCGCGCGCTCGACATCATCTCGATCATGCCGGTCGCCATTCCCGGCCTGATCATCGGGCTCGGTTATCTTTGGTCCTGGATCACGCTGCCGATCGGATTGTACGGCACCGTGTGGATCATCATCCTTGCCTACATCTCGCAGTTCTCGCCGCAAGGCGTGCGGGCGATCGCCGCGTCGCTGGTGCAGATCCACCCGGAACTGGAGGAGTGTTCGCGCCTGTGTGGTGCAGGCATGCTGCGAACGCTGCGGCACGTGGTGATCCCGCTGGCATGGCCTGGCGTGCTGGCGGCAATGATCCTGCTGCTGGTGCTGTCGTTCCGCGAATTCGCGACAGCGCTGTTCCTCTACACGTCGGCCACGCAGGTGTTCTCGCTGACCATGTTCGACGTGTGGGAGCGTGGCTCGACAAACCTGGTGGCGGCGATGGCACTGATCCAGGCCGGCATGCTGCTGTCGATCGTGCTGGTGGGTCAGCGCTTCTCCCGTGGCGCAACGGTCGCACCCGGTCCATCATGATGCGAAGGAAACCCCGGATGTCACCTCGCAGTCTTATCCTGTCCGTGTCGCTGTCATGCCTGCTTGGCACGGCAACCGTCCAGGCACAGCAACCCGCGGTGGATGGCGAGACGATTGCCACGCCGGACCTGGTCAAGGCGGCCTGCGACGAGGGCGCGGTCACTTACTACACGGCCCAGAGCGACGATGATGAACGGGCAATCGCCCGGCCGTTCCAGCAGCGGTTTCCCTGCGTATCGGTATCGGTGATCAGCGCCGTGACCGGCCGCCTGTACGAGCGGATCGAGACCGAATTCCAGGCCGGCAAGGTGGTCGGCGACGTGGCGATCCTCACCGATGAAGCCCTGGTACAGAAGCTGATCGACGCCAAACGGATCCGGCCATGGAACTCGCCCGTGGCAGCGCAGTATCCGGCATCCGCGAAGCTGGAGGGCTGGTGGTATGCGGCCTCCGGCTCGATCATGATCCCGGTCTACAACACCGATTCGGTCGGCAAACAGGATGCGCCGAAGTCTTGGCAGGACCTGCTCGATCCCAAGTGGCAGGGCAAGCTCGCCACTTCACCGATCACCATCGGCGGCACCGCCTGGGCGGCGTTCGACTTCCTTAAGGAGAAGTTCGGGCGCGACTACCTGGTCAGGTTTGCCGCGCAGCAGCCGAAACTCCTGCCGGCGTATAACCAGGTCGTGCTGTCCATCGCGCGAGGAGAGCAATCCATCGGCGTCGTCTCGGCGCTGAACGAGTACCCGCTGCGCGTCGCACAAGGCGCACCGATCGCACCGGTGTATCCGCCGGAAGGCAGTCCCTATACCAACTACCCGATGGTCCTGCTGGCGAACTCGCCGCATCCGCACGCGGCGGAACTGTTCGCCAACTGGTATCTCTCGAAAGAAGGCCAGACCACCTTGGTGAAGCAGCGCGGCGCGTATTCGGTACGCGCTGACGTTACGCCAGCCGCGGGCAATCCACCGCTGGCGCAACTGCATCCCTGGAGCCCGGGACACGTCACCGCGCAGGCGCACGACGCTCTGGTGGCCGAGGTCAGCCAGATCCTCGGTTCACGCTGAGCGCGTCGCGCCATGATCAGCGCGTGTTGGCAGCGTTCGGCGGACTAGCATTGGCGGACGGAGGATTATTGTTGGGCGCGATGCTGTTGTTCGGCGGCGGATTGTAGTTGCTGCCGTAGCGTTGGCTTGCCGGAGACTGGGCACTGCCCGTGTTCTGGCCCGCGTTCGGGTTGGTACCCATGTCGAGCGCGGCGATGGTATCCGGGTCCAGCTTGCCGGTCGCATTCAGGTTGTGCTGCTGCTGGTAGCTGCGCACCGCGGCTTCCGTCGCAGGCCCCCAGACTCCGTCCACCCGACCGGTGTACAGGCCCTGCTGCTGCAGCTTCTGCTGCACCTGCTGGGTGGTATCCGGTGTCAGTTCGGACGCCGATGGCGCGGCGGCATAGCTCTGGCTTGGATAGCTGGCGCGGCTGCTTCGGCTGTTCTCGTCGCCGAACATCGAGCAGGCTGGCAGCACGGCAACGCTGGACAGCGCCAACAACGCGGCAAGGTTGCGGACCTTGATCATGGCAATCTCCTTGGAAGGTCAGCACAAATCGGCGTGCCGCCAACGATCAGAGCGGCACGCTTGATCACTCACATTGCAGAACTGATGCAATTGCTCCCCGGTTGCCGCGGGAACCGGATTGTGAAGCGGTTACCGTCGCGCCTTGGCTAGTCTGCCTGCGCGGCTTCGCGGACGGTTCGCGACCTGGAGCGCCTGTCCGTCCGCACCAGGTTCAACCAGGCGGCACGGCGCTCGCTTGCCTGCGCGGCCAGCGTGGCGTCGGCGAAGGCGGCGCGTGCGCCCTCGGCCAATCGCCGCCGCAGCGCACCATCACGGATCAGCCCCGACAGCGCGACGAACCATGCATTCTCATCGTCCGGCAACAGCCTGCCACCGGGACCATCGGCCAGACTGCCGCGATAGACCGCGCGATCCGACGCCAGCACGGGCAATCCAAGTGCAGCGTAATCCAGCGCCTTGATTGCCGACTTGCAGAGATTGAATGGCGTATCCGCCAGCGGCGCGATCCCGATGTCCCAGTGCTGTTGCGTCATCCAATTGACAAAGCCTGGGTACGACGATGTGGCGTTTACCGTCATGCCGATGCGGTTCACCCACGACGGCATGTCAGGCCGGCTGCTGACACCCAGCAGATCGATCGACACATGCTCGGCGAACACCGCCTTCACCCGCGCCAACGCCGCCTCGACAATGGCGAAATCGGCATCATGGGTGGCGGTGCCCATGAACAGGATGCGCACCGGTCCTTGCCGAGGCGCGGACGGGGGCGGAAAGGCCGCCCACAACCTCTCGTCCAGCCCATTGCGCACCACCCGCACATCGTCGCGCAGTTCCGCCAGCGTCGCCGCGAGTGCCGGCGTGGACACCCACACGGCGCCGGCGCCACGGATCAGGCGCGAGACAAGCCGCGCACGCGGACGCAGCAGGCCGGCATCCGGGTGGTCGCGCGGGATGTGCCGCAAATCGTCATCGATATCGTACAGCAGGGTGATGTCATGATCGCGACAGTGGCGGATCAGCGCGTCGGCGGCGTCCAGGTCGGGCACCGCGTAGCGCTGGGTAACGAAGACATCGGCGCGATAGGACAGCGCCTCGTCGGCATCGGCCAACACGATGTCCCATTCGCCGCCGATCGCCGGGTGGTCCAGCGGTTGCAGCAGCCGGATATAGGCGCAGGGGGTCAGTGCGCCGCCGGAGAATCGCTCGGGAATGACCACGACGCTGACCCGTCCGTCGCGGCGCAGATCCACCAACGCGCCATCATCGCGGACCGCGGACGGACGCACGTACTGATCGCGGTAGAAATCCGCCACCGGTTTGCGCGGCTTGCCCGTCGGCGGTTTGCGACCGCGCGCCAGTTCGCTGCGCACCTTGTCGAACGTGGCGATCCATTCCTCGATTGACGCTTCGGGATCGACGAGCCAGCTCAGCGGCCGTCCCTCGAGCCGTTCGGGGAATGCGCCGATGCGCGTGGCGACAATGGGCAGGCCGGCATCGATCGCAGCGCTGAGCGTGTAGCTGTAGGTCTCCGGCCACTGGGCCGGAAACCACACGACATGCGGCCTGATCTCGGCCAGCAGTGCCGGCAGGTCGGACTCCTCGTACTCGCCGGTCGTCTCGATACGGTCGGCCAGCGCCGCGGGCAAATCCTGTTCGGCATAGCCGATTAGCTGGATCGTCAACTCCGCGGGATCCGACGCCGACGCAACATTCAGGACCGTCACCCCGCCCTTCTGGTTGGCCAGCACGCCGATCACCGCCACGCGCAGTGCGGCCTTCTTGCCGAGTGGGGTCGGCGACAGCGGCCACGAACCACCTGCCATCACCTCGTGCGGTACAACGATCGCGTTGCGATCGACGCCATAGCGCGCCAGGCGCCTGCGTGCGTCCTCGCTTGGGCAGATCACCCGTTCGGCTTCGATGAGCTGCCAGGCGTTGCCGCGCCGCCACGAGGTGATGTCGCGCGCGCCATAGCTGGAGCGGTCGGCGATGCACGAATTGCATCCGGCAGCAGGCGGCTCGCCGCAATACGCACCCTGCAGCCACGGCAACAGGTTCACCTGCGGGCAGATCGCGAAATAGTCGTGCACCGTCACGTCGAACGGCACCGCGAGCCGGCGGAACAGCGCGCGGACATTCACATCCATGCCCATCAGATGATGGATATGGCCGCGGATCACGCCGGCCGATTGCAGCACCAGCGTCAGGTCGGCCAATCGTTCGGCCGGCAGCGCCAGTTCCGGATGGCCGGGCAATGCCGGTACGGTCAGTGCAGCCCCACGGGCGGTTGATTCCAGCAACAGGACATTGGCCTGCCCTGCGATCCGCTCAACCAGCTCGTTGATGTGCCGCCGCACGCCGCCACCCAGATCATGCGTCAGCATCAGGATCGTCGGCTTGCCCGAGCGACGAAACAGCTCCGTGGTGACGGCAAAGCGATACGGACCGGCGGCGTCCAGCTTGACGTGCTGCGCGACCAGGCGCGCATAGTGCGGATAGCGCTGCGCCAACAGATCCATGCCGTGCTGCCTGGCGGATTCGGAGCCCGCGCCGAAGCTCACCGCGCCTTCGTGATAGACAAACGTGTCGCACGCCAGCAGATGGCGCCAGCCGCGCGCGCTGGCACGCAGGCAGAAATCGTTTTCCTCGCCGTAGCCGCGGCCGAACGCTTCGGCGTCGAATGCGCCGACATCGGCCAATGCCGCGCGACGGATATACATGCAGAATCCGACCGTGGTCGGCAGTTCCACGCTGCGCCCGCCATTCGCCGCATGGCAGGCGGCGTCCAGCGCCGCCACCTCGAGGCCGAACACCGGCGCACTGCCCTCGATGCGGGGATAGCTGCAGATCGTCGCATTGTTGGAGAACGGCGACACCGATGCCACGCGCGGCGTGGCATAAGCGTGGCCGGCGAGCCGTACCAGCCAGCCCGGCGGCACCTCGGTATCGCTGTTCAGCAGCACCACGTCGTGTGAACCAGCGGCATCGATGCCGGTGTTCACCGACGCGACGAAGCCCTGATTGCGTCGGTTGCGCACCAGCTCAATCCGGCCCTCGGTGGCCAGCGTGTCCAGCCAAACTGACAGTTTCGGCTCCGGCGAGCGGTCGTCCACCACGATCAGCCGCCCGGTCGGTCGCTGCGGATCGGCGAGCACGGTTTCGATGCAGCGCTGCGTCTGCTCCAGGCCGCGATAGACCGGTATGATGACGTCCACCACGACATTGGGCGGAGCGGTCGGCGACGCGACGTGGGTCGGGAGATAGTCGCGGATCGCGATCGGCTTTTCCGTCAGCCAGCCGCGGGCAATACCAAACAGCAGGTGGTAGAGCAGCGGATTGGCCGCGGCTTCAGGATGCTGGTCCACGTAATACGCGGCGTCGAAGCGAGGATGCGGATTGCGCAGTTCGGCAGCGCCCATCTGCAGGTAGTGCAGCAACGGGTGTTGCGCGGAATTCGCCACGTCCGGGTAGTGCGTCAGATACCAGGCGCTGTCGAAGAACCGGTTCGGATCGCGGCCCTCGGCGGCGCCATAGTGCACAAAATGATGCAGCGGATCGGTACCGGAGGCACCGACATCGGGATAGCGCGACAGGTACCAGTCGGGATCGAAAAATCCGGACAGCGCGTCGCCAAGATCGGCGACGGAGGTCGCTTTTGGTGCTTCGGGCGAAGGCGACATGCCGGTCGATTCCCTGTGCAGCCCGTCGCGTCCGGCCGATACGCCTGAGGCGTGCCGCTGCGTTGGCGGTGAGGCAAGCGCTTCCCGCAGATAGCCGTGCGTGTCAAGCTGGAACGCCTTGATCGGGGTGCGAAGTAAGGAAGGGTCCACGCAGAGCACGCCGAGGACCACAGAGGGCCACTGAGAAGGCAGGATGATTGCGCTTCGCGCGCAGCGTTCGGTTCACTGCCTCGGTGGCTTTCCGTGTGGGACCTTGGCTGCCCCCGACGTGACGGAGCAGGAACGATGGACAAGATCGCCGTCTGCGCGATCTTCAAGGATGAGGCCCCCTACCTGCTGGAATGGATTGCGTTCCACAAGATGGTCGGCGTCGATCTATTCGTGCTGTACGACAATGGCAGCAGCGACGGTGGCAGCGACGTGGTGCGACGATCCGACTTTGCCCGCAATGTGGCCCTGATCGACTGGTCCGACCGGCCCGGGCAACTTTCCGCCTACAACCATTTTCGCATCAATCACGCGCCGGGCTTCACCTGGGTGGCGTTCATCGATATCGACGAATTCATCATGCCGGCGGCCGGCAACTCGATTCGCGACATCCTGATGCGCAAGGCCTACCGGCCCTATGCGCAGATCCTGCTGCAATGGCTGGTGTTCGGGCCATCGGGCCACGACCGCCGGCCCGCGGGACTGGTGCTCGAGAACTACACGCGCCGCCTGCCGGAAGCAGCCGATGCCAGCCGCCACGTCAAGGCGCTGGTGCGAACGGCGTACCTGGCCGGCGTCGACTACACGCCGCACGCCGCAGAATGCACCGGTCCGACCTGCAATACACGGGCCGAGGCCGTGCTGCCCTACGCCATCCAGCCGACCGAGTGCCACGAGGTCATGGCGATCCACCACTATTTCACCAAGTCGGTGGAGGACTGGGCATTCAAGCGCCGCCGCGGTCGGGGGGATTCGCTTGAGCCGTACCAGGATCAGGTGTTCGCCGATGTCGCCAACGAGGCGACGGTGGAAGACCCGCGGGCGCTGCGGTTCGGACCGAGATTGCGTGCGCTGTTGCGCGCCTGACGCGCGGGTGCCCTGCGTGCCACTGGACAGAACGTGTCAGGTGCGCTCTTGGGGGATGCCGGCGGGCCGGCCGATGCAAAGCGGGGGACAATGGACAAGATCGCCGCCTGCGCGATTTTCAAAAACGAGGCGCCCTACCTCCTGGAGTGGCTGGCATTCCACAAGATGGTCGGGGTGGACCTGTTCGTGCTGTACGACAATGGCAGCACCGACGGCGGCGCCGACCTGATCCGCCAATCCAGCTTTGCCCGCAACGTCACGATCGTCGAATGGTCGCATGCCGCCGGCCAGATGCCCGCCTACCAGGATTTCTGCGACAACCACGCTGCGCGCTTCGACTGGGTGGCGTTCATCGACCTGGACGAGTTCATCGTGCCGGCCAGCGGCAGTTCGATCCGTGACGCGCTGATGCGCCGCCTCTATGCGGAGTTCTCGGCGATCGTGCTGCAATGGCTGGTGTTCGGGCCGTGCGGCCATCAGCGCAGGCCCGAGGGACTGGTGATCGAGAACTACACCACGCGGCTGCCGGAGGACTTCCCCGCCAGCCGGCATGTGAAGACGCTGGCGCGCGGCAGGGCGGTGACGACCGCGGGTTCCACGCCGCACATCATCAATGTCAGCGGTCCGACCTGCAACACGCGCGGCGAGGCCGTCCTGTCGTATGCCGAACAGCCGGATGCCTGCCACGACGTGATGGCGCTCAACCACTATTTCACCAAGTCGCGCGACGACTGGACATTCAAGCTGCGGCGCGGCAAGGCCGATGCGGCAAGCCCGACCACCAACCCGTATCCCGACAATATCTATTTCGATGTCGAGCGGGATGCCAATGTGGAAGACCTGCGCGCCGCGCGCTTTGCACCGCGTCTGCGTGCGCTGCTGCGGAGCTGACCGCACCGCTCCCGGTGATCAGCCGCCGCCGTGCAGTGCGCCGGTCATCTCGGCGCGGAACTGTGCCATTTCAGTGTCGTCGCGCCATGGCGCGCGGTAGGCCTCTTCGAACAGCAACTGGCGGCACAGCAGCCAGTTGCGATCGCTGTCGGCCATGTTGAAGAACGAATGCGTCTTGAGCACCTGGATGTTGCTCTTCAGCAGCTTGTAGATCGGCCGCACCTCGCCATCGATATCCTCATAGGTGCCGCCGTAGCCTACCCGCAGCAGCCGGCGGCTATGCTCGACATGCTCCTGGCCGAAACCGCGGAAACGCGGGTCGAAGTAACCACCGTACAGCAGCGCCGCACGCGAGAAGCTGCTGCATTGCGCGGTGACATCCTTGCTCAGGATCGGATCGTCGACCGTGCCGGCGCCCTTCAGGAAGCTGTCGGGAAACCAATCGCCGGCCAGGTTGGCATGCCCCCAGCTCTGGGCCGCCCGCACCCAGTCCTGCTCCCACCCATCCACGGTGGGAAATGCGTCGTCCTCCAGCAGGATGACCACGTCGCATTGCACGATGGCGCCGAGCAGGAAGAGGGCGCGGTTCTTGTTCCAGGCGATGCCCATGTTCTGGCCGGTGACCAGGGTCACGTTCTGCGATCGCACCATCTCGACGGTGCCATCCTGCGAGCCGTCATCCGCCACCGCCAATGCACAGGGCGTGGTGGTATGCGCCCGCACTCGCGCCAGCGTCTCGGCCAGCACGTCCTTGCGGTTGCAGGTGATGATCCCAATCCCGATACGGGTCGCCATAAAGCTCTTTCGGCCGTCGTGAGAGGTGGTTGTATAGCAGTTCGGCAAATTGCCGAGGAATGGGCGCGATGGGTACCGCTTCGCTCCCTACCCTCCGACCAGCGTCAGCAACATCGCGCCAGTGGCCATCACCGCCAGCGGATGCAGCCGGGTGAATGCCAGCACCAGCGTCGTTACGGCGGTCACCGCGTAGGCGGCCCAGCCATGCTCGGTGCCGCGGGCAATCGCGATTCCGCTCGCGATCGTCAGGCCGACCGAAACCGGCGCCAGCGCCTGTTCGAGCGTCTCGCGCCAGGCGGCACCGCCGGCGCGGTGCCAGACGCGCGCCACGCCATACGCCAGCATTGACGAAGGACCGAACATCGCCAGCAGCGCCACCAGGCCGCCGGCCACGCCGGCCGCCTTCTGGCCGATCAGCACGACGATCAGCGAACCGGGAGGCACGGCGCGGGACAGCGCGAACATGTCGAGGAACTCGCGTCCGGTGACCCAGTGGTGCACGTCCACCGCGGCGCGCTGCATGTCGGGCAGCGCCGCCGCGCCGCCACCGAACGCCAGCAGCGACAGCAGGCTGAACACCGTGGCGATCTGCAGCAGCGTGGCGATCATGGCGTGCGCTGCCATAGGGTGAGCGCGAGGCTGGTCGGCAGCATGACCAGCAGCACCTCCAGCAACGGGATGCGGAGGATGCCGATGCCCACGACGATGGCGGCGGCGATCAGCGCCGGCCCGAGGCGGCGGATGTTGATGCGGGCCAGCCTGATGCCGGTGGCGATATTGAACCCGATGGCGGCCGCGCCGGCGCCCGCCAGCGCCACGTTCAGCCAATGTCCGCCCGGCGCGCCACGGGCGGCGAAGTAGAAAGTGCCGATGATCAGCAGGATGGCCAGCGGCACCAGCATCAGGCCGGCAAGCGCGACCAGGGCGCCGATCGCACCACGCAGTTGGGCGCCGATCAGCACCGCCAGGTTGGGGTTGGTCGCGCCGGGCACGAGCTGGCTGAGTGCGTAACAGGACAGGAACTGCTGGTCGTCGAGCCAGCCGCGCTTCTCCACCAGTTCACGGCGGATCCAGCCCGTCAGGCCGCCGCCGAAGCTGGTCGAGCCGATGACCAGGAAACTGATGAACAGCGCGCCCAGGCTGGCCGGACGGGGGTTGGTGCGATTCGCCATCCGACCATTCAACCGCGTCCGGTGTAAGCTCGATACAGGCAATGCTAATGGGCCGGTGGGTGAGGACTTGGCAGGGTGAGGACTTGGCAGGGTGAGGACTTGGCAGGGCAAGGACTTGGCAGGGCAAGGACTTGGCAGGGCATGGCCCAGCCCCGACATCGGCAACGCACGACAACGCACGGAGAGACAGGCGATGGAATATCGGACCTTGGGTCGCAGCGGATTGCGGGTATCGCCGCTCTGCCTGGGCAGCATGATGTTCGGCGGCGCCACAGACGAACCCACCGCAGCACGGATCGTGGCGCGCGCGCGCGAGCAGGGAATCAACTTCATCGACTCCGCCGACGGCTACAATTCCGGGAAGTCGGAGGAAATCGTCGGCCGTGCGATCCGCGAGCACCGGTCGTGGTGGGTGCTGGCCACCAAATGCGCCAATCCGACCGGGAACGGACCGAATGCCAGGGGCGTCTCGCGCCGGCACGTGTTCGACGCAGTGGATGGCAGCCTGCGCCGTCTCGGCGCGGACGTGATCGACCTGCTGTATCTGCACAAGGAGGACCACGCAACGCCGCTCGGCGAGACGGTGCGGGCACTGGCCGACCTGACCCGGGCGGGCAAGATCCGCTATTTCGGCGTGTCGAACTATCGCTCCTGGCGCGTCGCTGAAATCTGCCGGTTGTGCGACGAGGCCGGGATTGACCGGCCGATCGCCAGCCAGCCGCTGTACAATGCATTGAACCGCGAGGTGGAGGTGGAGCACCTGCCGGCGTGCAACTATTTTGGCCTGGGCGTGGTGCCGTACAGCCCGTTGGCGCGCGGCGTGCTGACCGGGAAATACGCGCCGAATGTCACCCCCGATCCAGCCAGCCGCGCCGGGCGGCGCGATCGCCGCATGATGGAATCCGAATGGCGGCCGGAAAGCCTGGCGATCGCGCAGGAGATCGCGGCGCAGGCCCGCGAACGCGGCGTGACGCCGGGAACCTTCGCCATGGCCTGGGTGCTCAACAACCGGCTGGTGACAGCCGCCGTCGCCGGACCACGCACCGAACAGCAATGGGAGGAATACGGCGCAGCCCTGGAATGTCGCTTGACCGCGGAAGACGAGGCACTGGTGGATCGCTTGGTCTCGCCGGGCCATCCGTCAACGCCGGGCTACAACGACCCGCAATATCCGATCGAGGGACGGCTACCGCGATAACGTCGCTCGGCCTGTCGCCGGTCAGAAGGTGGCACCCGCCTGCATGGCGAAGTGTTCGGCCACCGGGCCGAGCGCCAGCGCGGGGAAGAAGGTCAGGCCGCCCACGATCAGCACGGTGCCGACCAATAGGCCGACGAACTGCGGCCCGTGCGTCGGCAGCGTCCCCGCCGAGGCCGGCACGATGCGTTTCGCCGCCAGCATCCCGGCGATGCACAGTACCGGCACGATGACAATGAAGCGGCCGGCAAACATCGCCGCCGCCAGGGTGAGATTATAGAACGGCGTGTTGGCGCTCAGCCCGGCGAAGGCGCTGCCATTGGTCGCCGCCCCCGAGGTGTAGGCGTACAGCAGCTCGGAAAAGCCGTGCGGCCCGGCATTGTTCAGGCCCGCGATCCCGGCAGGCAGCACGGCGGCCACTGCAGCCATGCCGAGGATGAACGCCGGCACGCAGAGCAGCGCCAGCATGGTCATCTTGACTTCGTTGCCCTCGATCTTCTTGCCAAGATACTCCGGTGTCCGCCCGATCATCAGCCCGGCCGCGAACACCGCGACGATGGCGAACAGCAAGATCCCGAACAACCCGGAACCAGGTCCGCCGACGATGACCTCGTCCAGCATCATGTTGGCCATCAGCACCAGGCCGGAGAGCGGCATGAAGCTGTCATGCATCGAATTGACGGCGCCATCCGAGGAGGCCGAGGTCACCGTGGCGAACAGCGCAGACTGCCCGATGCCGAAACGCACCTCCTTGCCTTCCATGTTGCCGCCGGCCTGCCATTCGCCCACCGCCTGGTCGATGCCAAGTGGCGAGAACTGCGCATTGCGCGTGGCCTCGCTGGCGTGGATCACCGCCAGACCCGCCACGAACATCACTGCCATGGCAGCGAACAATGCCCAGCCGTGGCGCTGATCGCCGACCATCCGGCCAAATGTGTTGGTCAGCGCCACGCCGATAAGGAAGATCAGCAGCATTTCGACGACGCCCGACAGGGCTGTCGGATTCTCGAACGGATGCGCCGAGTTGGCGTTGAAGAAGCCGCCGCCATCGCCGCTCAGCAGCTTGATGGCCTCCTGCGAGGCAACCGGCCCGCGCGCCAGGACCTGATTGGCGCCTTCCAGGGTGGTCGCGCTGACATACGCGCCGAGGGTCTGCGGCACGCCCTGCCAGACCAGGAAGAGCCCGGCAACAATGCAGACCGGCAGCAGCACGTAGAGCGTGATCCGCGTCACATCCACCCAGAAATTGCCGATCGTCCTTGCCGACCGGCGCGCGAAACCACGCACCAGCGCGATCGCCACCGCGACGCCGGTTGCTCCGGACAGGAACGACTGGACGGTGATGCCCGCCATCTGCGGGAGATAACCGAGCGTCGTTTCGCCGCCATAGGACTGCCAACTGGTGTTGGTGGCGAAGCTCACTGCCGTATTCAGTGCCAGGTCAGGCGCGACCGCATCGAATTGCTGCGGGTTGAGCGGCAGGATGTTCTGCAAACGCTGCAGGCCATACAGCACGAGGATGCCGACTGCGTGAAACGCCAGCATCGCGAACGCGTAGCCGACCCAGCTCTGCTCTTCCGCCGGATTGACCCCCGCAAGGCGATACAGGCCGTTCTCGATCGGCGCCAGGGCACGCTGAACCTTGCCGCACCCGTCGACATTGCGCGCGATATAGCCGCCGAGAGGCTTCACCACCGCCGTGATCAATGCGGCAAACAGCGCGATCTGCAGCAAGCCTTGCCAGGTCACGGCGACGCGTCCCCGGCACTGCCGCCAGATCCTGTCAGGTCAGCGCAGGCCCACACGTAGCCAACGGCTCCGGCGAACGCCACGGCGAGCAGCAGTATCATCAGCAGGTCGAACAGGATCTGTCCTTTCGGAACGTTCGAAGGCTAGCGCCCGGCGACTCAGCGTAACACGACGCAGGGCGGAAGAGCGCAGCGCATTCCGCCCTACATCCCTCACCGTCGATACTAGCTTGCGAGCGCAAAGATCGGATGTTGTGCGGCGCACTCCTCCGCCAGCATCACCGATGGCATCACCGCCAGCAGCCGCTCCTGGGTAGCCAGAGTGGCACGGGTCAGCGGCAGCCGCACCTCGTCCGAACACAGCCCCAGGCCGGCCAGTGCGGCCTTCACCGGAATCGGGTTGCTCTCTTTGAACAGCACGCCGTGCAGCGGATCGAGCACGTCGCGCAGCGCGGCGAATTTGTCCAGCTCGCCACCCTCCCATGCCCGGTGCAGCGCTGCGCACAGCGCCGGCGTCACGTTCGCGGTGACCGAGATGCAGCCGGCGCCACCCATCGCGCGGTAGCCCGGCGCGGTGGCGTCATCGCCGCTCCATTGCATGAAGGCATTGCCGCACCTTGCGCGCAGCCGGGTCGGCCGCGACAGGTCGGCGGTGGCATCCTTCAAGCCGACAATGAGTTCCGCGTCATGCAGCCGCGCCACCGTGTCGTCGCTGATCGCCACGCCGGAGCGCGACGGAACGTCGTAGAGCACAATCGGAAGATCCGTCGCGTGGGCGATGGCACGGATATGCGCGATGATGCCGTCCTGTGTCGGCTTCACGTAGGGCGGCACCGCGCACAGCAGCGCATCCGCACCGGCCGACGCCGCTTCGGTGCCCATGGCAATTGCCGCGGGCGTCGCCAAAGCCGTGCAGCCGGCGACCACCGGCACACGACGCGATGCGGCGTCCGCCACGGTGCGCACGGCACGTGCGTATTCAGACAGGATCAGCGAAGCAGCCTCACCGGTGCTGCCGCAGACGATCAGTCCGGCGGTGCCGCGGTCGATCTGCCGCTGGGACAGGCGGAACAATGCCTCCCAGTCAACGGTGGCATTGCGGAATGGCGTGGCGAGCGCCGTCAAGGAGCCGCCGACGCAGGCGATTGCATTGTGCATCGTGACGGCTCCTGTCAGGCGCAGCGGCGCAGGCCGAATGCAGGCACTTCGGCGCAGAGCACCTGGCAGCCCGTCGCATCTCGCGCAAGGATTGCGGCAAAGCCGTGCAGCGCCAGCATGCGGCGGACTTGGGTCACCATGGCGGGAAGGGCGTCAATCCGGATCGCCAGGCGGCCATTGGCCACCAGGGCACGGCGGATCCAGGGCAATCTGATGGCCAGCCAATCGAGCGACGGAACACGCGGGACGATCACCAGGCTGGCACTCTCGGATTCGGGCCGCTCGAATGGGCGGAGGTGGGTCACCTGTGGCGCACCCGCCCGCAGCAGCGCGCACATCAGGTCGGGACCATTGCCGCCCAATACGAGTATGTGCTCCTCGTCGTCGATCGCGCCGAGGCTATCGACGAGGGCGGCGTCTGGTTCGACAGGTTGCGGCGGCAGGCTCGGCGGTGCGCGACGTGGCGCGACCGCCGCACGGACGTGCGTCAGCATGGGAGACGGCTCCTGAATGGTGCAATGCGCAGACCGGAATGGTCGCAATTCATGGCGGCCGGAAGATCGGCGGGATGGCATATAATTGCCATTGGTGTCGGAGCCGGCGCGTATAGCATTGGCGTGGGTTGTGGGTCGCCTCGGACCAGTCACGACGACTTTGCAGGGCGGAACGGCGCAGCGCATCGCACCGCGAGGGTGCTGGAATGCGCTGCGCCGTTCCGCCCAACAGTCCCGTTACGGTCCTGCACGCTCGCTTCGCCGCAGCATCAGGGCGCCGCTGGCCAGCATCTCCGCCTGCCATCCGTCGCTCACCAGCGTCGTGGCGTCGAGCTGCGTCACGATGGCGGGGCCATCGAAACGGTCGCCGGCGCCCAGTTCTGCACGGTCGTAAACCAAGGCCTCCACCGAGCCGGCAGCACTGTGGACGACCTGGCGGGCGATCGGCTTCGCACCCGCACCCGCCGTCAACGCTGGCCGCGGCGGCGCGGGGACGCTGCCTTCCGCCTCCACGCGCAACGTGACCAATTCCACCTTGGCGTCGAGCGCAAAACCGTTCAGTGCCTGATGCGCGTCGGCAAACACCACCTGTGCGGCAGCAGCGCCGCCCGGCCAGACGATGGCAAGCTCCGAGCCCTGGCCTTCGTAACGCAACAGCGCAACGCGCGTGGTCTTCCTGTCATCGGCCGCGACGCACTCCGTATCGAACCAGGCATTCGCCTCCTGCTCCAGCGCAGCGAACACCGCATCGGCCGCGTCCCACTCATCGGGCCGCGGCAACGTCCGCGAGAACTCGGACTTCAGTGCAGCGGCCAGCAGTCCTTCGGCGCACAGCACGCCGGGCGCCGGCGGCACCAGCACGCGCGTGACGCCGAGTAGTTCCGCGAGCGCACAGCCATGCAGCGGTCCGGCGCCGCCGAATGGCACCAGGGTGAAGTCGCGCGGATCGTGCCCGCGTTCGACCGACACCACGCGGATCGCGCCCACCATGTTCGAATCGGCGATCGCCAGGATCCCGCGCGCCGCATCGTGCAAGGACAACCCGAGCGGTTCGGCAACGCGCACGCGGATCGCCTGCGCCGCCAGCACGGTGTCAAGCGTCAAGCGGCCGCCCAGCAACGACGTCGGCAAATGACCCAGCACGAGATGAGCATCGGTGACGGTGGGCTCCTCGCCGCCGGTTCCGTAGCAGGCGGGACCTGGCATGGCACCGGCGCTGGCGGGACCGACGGTCAGCGCGTCATCCGACAGCCGCGCGATCGAGCCGCCGCCCGCACCGATGGTCACCATGTCCACCATCGGCAGCGACAATGGCCACTCGCCGATCCGCCCGCGCTGGGTAAGCTGGATCTGTCCGCCGCGGAGCAGGCAGATATCCGCACTGGTACCGCCGATATCGACCGTGACGATGTCGCCGATGCCAGATGCCGCGGCGACGTCGCGCGCACCAACGACGCCGGCGGCCGGACCTGACAGCACGGTGAGCGCTGGCGCCCTGCCGATCGTGGCTGCGCCCGCGACGCCGCCGTTCGACTGCATCAGCAGCAGCGGCGCCGTGATGTCTGCGTCGGCCAGGCGGCGTTGCAGGCGGGTCACATAGGTGGTGACCGCCGGCATCACGCCGGCATTCATGATGGTGGCGAGGCTGCGCTCGTATTCGCGGGCGACCGGCAATACGTCCACCGATGCGGTGATTGCGATCTCCGGCAATGCCGCGCGCAGCATCTCGGCCACGCGACGCTCATGCGCGGGATATGCGAAGGAGTGCAGCAGGCAGATCGCCACCGACTGCACATCGAGCCGGCGCAGCGTCGTTGCCACGTCGTGCACGCTGGCTTCGTCCAGCGACATGAGCACGATACCGCCCGGACCGACACGCTCCGTTACTTCCAGCACGCGGGCCGGCGGCACGGGACGCTGCGGCTTCACCCAGGCGAACAGGTTGGCATGGCGCGGAATGTCCTGCCGGCCGATCTCCAGCACATGCCGGAAGCCGGAGGTGGTCACCAAAGCGGTGCGCGCGGTTTTGCCCTCCAGGATCAGGTTGGTGGCGACAGTGGTCCCGTGCAGCACGCGGTCAACCGCGGTCGGCTGTGCATCTGCGTCGGCCAGCGCCAGCAACACACCGACAAGGAAGGCTTCGGATGGATCCGCAGGCGTGCTCGGTGTCTTCGCGCGCCAAAGTTGCCCGGTTGCGCGATCGGCCAACGTGACGTCGGTGAACGTGCCGCCGATATCCACCGCAACGATGAGGTCAGCCGATCGCATCGACGTAGCCCTTGCGGTGGAACGCCTTCACCGCTGACCTCGTCGCCCGCAGGGAGGCGGTCGCAGCTTGATCCACGGCGTCGTTGCCGATCACGACACCATAATCGCGCCGCGCCGCGTCGATCGACACGAAGCCGTCGTGAATGTCGTGCAGTACGTGGTCGGCCGGCCGATCGAACGGATGCCCGTAGCCGCCACCGCCGCCGGTCTCCAGCAGCAGGATATCGCCGCGGCGCAGCACCGTGCCGTCGGACAATGGCGCAAGCTGCTGCTCGTGCGGCGTACCAGGGTTGACCACCGCGCGTCCGGTGCCGCCCTGCAGGCCACCCGCAACGCCCCACGGTGGATTGACCACGCTGTCGATGCGCATCGACAGCACGGCATGCTCCGCCAGGACCTCGTATTCGCGCACCACCCCTGCCCCGCCGCGGAACCGCCCTGGGCCGCCGCTGTCGCAGTTGATGCCATAGCGCCGCAGCATGACCGGATAGCCGAGTTCCAGGAATTCGATGGGGTAGTTCTCCTGCGCGACGAAGTAGACCGCATCGATGCCGTCCGCCGTTGCCCGAGCGCCATAGCCGACGCCGACCCCATCCGACATCAGGAACGATTTTCCACCGGCGCTGCCGCGCAGCATGATGATGACGTAGGCCGAGTGCGCCGCCGGTGCGCTGCCGCCGGCGACATTCACCAGCCCGTTCAGCACCGCGAGGAACCGCATCATCGTCATGCCGCGCAGCCCGAGCGGCGCGGGAAAGCGCGGCCACAGCAACGACCCTTCGCGCAGCCGCACCTCGTCCAGAGCGCGCGGGCCGCCGGCGTTGCACACCTGCGCCGGATCGCCGCCGAGGAAGAACAGCCCAAGTGCCATCCCAGGCACGTCTGGGTTCATCAGGAAATTCACCGGGCCGGGCGCCTGGTCGTCGGTCTCGGTGGCGTCCAGGATGAAGCGATCATCCGGCGTGCGGGTGAGCGCCAGCCGGATGAAGAATGGGCCGTTGCCGTGGCCGTCGGAGTCGATCGCATCGCTGAACCGGTGGGTACCGACCGCGAAAGTCTCCCGCAGTTTCGCCCGTACCAGTTCGCGGGTACGCGTGAACAACTGGCTGAAGGCTTCCGCAACCACCTGCGGTCCGAAGCGCTGCACGATCTCCGTCACGCGGCGCACCCCCAGATCCACCGACGCCATGAGTGCCCGCGCATCGCCGCGGCTCTGCGCCGGATAGCGCGAATTGCGGTGGAAGATCTCGAGTGCCGCCTCGTTCACCGTCCCCGCATCGATCAGCTTCGTGGGCGGGATGATGATGCCCTCCTGGAAGATGTCTGTGGCATCGGAACTGATCGAGCCGGGGCGCAATCCGCCGATATCGGAGAAATGCGCCCAGCCCATCACGAACGCCGCGCGCCGGCCTTCATGGAACACCGGCGCGAGAAACACCTGGTCGTTGGAATGCGACACCGCGCCGCGTGAGGCATAGCAGTCGCTGTACCAGTAAAGATCGCCCTCCCGCATCGTGTCGGGCGGAAAGCGGGCGAACACCGGCCCGGTGATGTCGCCGAAGATCGGCACCATCGAGCCGACCACCATGACGCCATCGGCGTCGAACAGGGCGGTGTAGAAATCCTTCTTCTCACGAATGAAGGCGCTGATCGCGGTGCGTTCCAGCAGCGCGTCCATCTCCGCCTGCGCCGCGCGGATCGCACCGCGAATGATCTCCAGCTTGATCGGATCGAGACGCTGCATCAGTCGGCAACGAACGCGCGATAGACCTCCACCATGTCGGCGACCGAGGCCCTGTAGAGCTGCGCCCCGTGTTCGGGCGTGGACAGCGACGGATCCGAACCAATGCGGCCGTCCGGAAAGCGCCGGCGATAATCGGCGCTGTCGAAGAACCCCGTGCTCTTCGGCGCCACCTTCGGCGACATCTGCGCATGCTTGATCGCAGTCGGCTGGTAGTGCTGCGCCAGGGACACCTCCGCCGCAGTCGCATGGCTGCCGTTCGAGTCGCCATAGAACTCCTTGGCCAGCGCCGTGGCGCGCGGCCCCTGCGACCAGAACAGCATCTTGCAGCGCACCGGCGAGGGCTCACCCGGCGCGCGCATCGATGACGCGGCATAGACCTCATCGAACGCGGCGGTCACCGTGGCGACGTTGCCGCCGTGGCCGTTGATGAACAGGAAGCGCTCGAAGCCGTGCTTCACCAACGAGGTCACCACGTCGCCCACCAGCGCGATCAACGTCGAAGGCCGCAGCGTGATGGAACCGGCAAATCCGAGATGGTGCTGCGACATGCCGATGGTGAGCGTGGGCGCCACCAGTGCGCCGATCTCGTCGCCGACCCCCTTGGCGACAAACTCGGCATCCAGGTGATCGGTGCCGATCAGGCCATTTGGCCCATGCTGCTCGGTGGACCCGATCGGGATGATAATCCCGCGCGAGGTCCGCAGGTACTCCTCGACCTCATGCCACGTGGAAAGCGCGAGCTGCATGTTTTTTCTCCTTACGTCACCCATCATTCCGAGGAGCGCTGCGACGCCTCGTTCACGGCGCTCATCGGGAACGAGATTGCCGCGTCGCTGTGCTTCTCGCAATGACAGGACCCGCAATGGCGCTATTTGTGCGCCAGGAATTGCAGCAGCGCCGCATTGAACAGCGCCGGATCCTGCAGGAACGCGAAATGGCTGACGGCTGGCAGTATCAGCTCGCCTGCCCCGGGAATCAGCGACGCCATGTAATCGGTGTTCTCGCGCCTGATCGCCTCATCGTGGTCGGCATCGACGATCCAGGTCGGCACCTTGATGCCGCGCAACTCCGTTTCGGTAAAGTGCGGTTCGCTCGCCCACATCATGCTGATGGTGTCGAGGAACGCCTTGAACTGCGTCGGTGTCGGCGACAGCTTTTGGTATTTATGCGCGGCGCGATCGATATACGCGGTGAACACCGGGCTCTTGTCAACGTCCTTCACACCGGACGGATCCGAGTTCGCCGCGAAGGCGAACAACCTGCTGAGTCGCTCCGGGTGATGAATGGCAATGTCGAGGCCGATGATCGCGCCGTCGCTCCAGCCCACCAGCGCAGCCTTGCGCACCTGCAACGTATCCATCAGCGCGAGCACATCCGACGCCATCGCATCATAGCCGATCGGCGCAGCGGTCCGCGTGCTGCGGCCGTGGCCGCGGCTGTCCAGCACGATGACCTGATAGCGCCTGGCGAGCACGGGGATCTGCAGCCCCCAATAGTCCGAATTTGCCAGGCCGCCATGCACCAGGATCACCGGATCGCCGTGGCCATAGACCGCGTACCACAACCAAATGCCGTTGACCGGCGCGGTGCCGCTGAGTTCCGGCGTCGGTAGCTCCGGCGTCGGAGGCAAATGCTCCCACGGGTATTGCTGCGCATCCGCCGGCCGGAACCAGACGACGGCAAGCAGGGTGAACAGGGCAAACTCGAGGCGGCGCGATCGTGGCCGGTCTAGCAGTTCATTCTACTCCCTCACCCCTTCCGGTGCGCTGATATACCCCTTGGACAGCGCCTTCAAATCCTGGCAGCCAACCCCATCATTAGGCTGAGCGGCGGGGCGGTCATCCCCGGCCCGCAATGTACTGGAGCAGATTGAGGTGATGGCACACCGATACCAGATTTTCTGCGCATCCGTGTTCCTGCTTGCGGGATGTGGGGCAAACGCCGAGGTCACCGCCGACCAGGGCAGCGGGGTCCGCGGCTATCTGTATCATGACGCCAACCACTCCAATCAGGTGGTCAGTCCTTCGCCCCAGGCCATTTACAACGGGACCCACGGCACGTGGCTGTGGCCACCGGCAGAAAACGACCGGCCTGGCTAACCGCCGTTGCGCCTTGGCATGATCCGAAGGTTCCGGGCGCTCTGCGCCGTCATCATCGTGCTTGCGGGGTGCACCGCAGATCCCCGCGCGCCGGTCGTCCAGAGCAACGAGGTGAGCAGTTATTGGTTCAAGGACCAGGACCCGGCGAGATCTGCGGAACCTTCGTTGCCGCAGTAGGGTCGGCAGCGCAGAATTGGCCTAACCAATTGATTTAATTGGTGGACGCATACCAGCGAAGCCGCGCCAGCGGGATCGGGAGATCGTCACGCGCCACGCTGGGGAACCTTCGTTCGGGGCGGGGTCCAGATCGGCTGCTGATCGGGACCTCTGTTCGGCAATTTCCAAAGCTATTTCAGCAAGTTGTCCGAGCTCCCGGCCGGATCCCACTCCGGCGCCGATTCGCAGGTTGACGCTACGCGGGGCGGATGCTCCATTTCCTGACAAGCTGATCTAACCCCCGTCGCAGGCCGATGGCATGCCCTCCGACGATATTCGACCCGTCTACGCCTCGGGCGAGTGCGAGATTGATCTCGCTCGTCGCGAGCTTCGCGTCCTTGGTGCCCCCGTCCCGGTCGGTGGGCGCGCTTTTGAGATCATCGAAGTGCTGGCCCAATCGGCAGGGGAACTCGTCACCAAAGACGAGTTGATGGATCGCATTTGGCCAGGTGCGATCGTCATGGAAAATACGCTTCAGGTTCATACGGCCGCAGTCCGCAAGGCGCTTGGTCCGTATCGGAATTTGCTGAAAACCGAGTCGCGCCGCGGCTATCGCCTGCTCGGCGACTGGGCCGTCCGGCGCCACGACGCGGCAAGACCTCCAATCGGTCTCCAGCGGATGCGTATCGGCGGCGGGTCACCCGCAACCAACTTTCCTGCGCCCGTCACGCACCTCATTGGCCGTTCGGCGGCGGTGGCGCGATTACAGGACCTCATCTCCGCCTATCGGGTGGTGACGCTGACAGGACCTGGCGGCATCGGTAAATCCAGCCTTGCACTGAAAGTTGCTCGCGGCGCCGTCAATCAGTTCACCGACGGCGGCTGGTTGGTCGAGCTGGCATCGTTGACCGATCCAGGCCTCGTTCCGTCCACGGTCGCCCACGTGCTTGGGCTGGCGCTGGGCGGCGGAGAGGTATCTGCCGAGGCTGTTGCGAGAGCCATCGGCAGGCAGCATCAGCTGCTGGTTCTCGACAATTGCGAGCACGTCATCGAGGCCGTCGCACACCTCGCGGAGACATTCGTGCGCCTGTGCCCGCACACGACAATTCTCGCAACCAGCCGCGAAGTGCTCCGGATCGAGGGCGAGCACGTCTACCGCGTGCCACCGCTCGATGTGCCGGCGGACGGCCAGGACGAACCGGACAGTATTCTAGGCCACGGCGCGGTGGAACTTTTTGTTACCAGGGCAAGAGCGCTGGGTTCGGGGCCGCCCAATGAGGATGATCTGTTGGCAATTGCGGCGATCTGCCGGCATCTCGACGGCATACCGCTTGCCGTCGAATTCGCCGCGGCTCGCGCTGCCATCCTGGGCATCCAACTGGTTGCAAACGGCCTAGGCGATCGCTTCGCACTGTTGACCAGCGGGCGTCGCACCGCGCTCGCCCGGCACCGGACGCTGCGCGCCACGCTCGACTGGAGCTATCAGCTATTGCCCCCGGAAGAGCAGCGACTGCTGCGCCACCTGGCTGTGTTTCCGGCCGGGTTCACGCTCGGGGCTGCCGAAGCCGTAGGGACCGCCGCCGGTATCGCAGCACCGGTTGTGGTGGGGATCTCGAGCCTCACCGCCAAGTCTCTGCTTGATCGCGATGGTTCGGCGGCCATCACGCGATGGCGATTGCTCGAAACGACACGCGCCTACGCTTTGGAAGAATTGACCGCGAAAAATGAGCATCCGGCGGCAGCACGGCGCCACGCAGAGTACTTTCGTGACCTGATCGCCCCGGTAGCGACCAGCTCGATGCGGCTGAACGCTGACCAGGTCGCCCACTACAGCCGCGAACTCGACAACGTTCGTGCCGCTCTCGACTGGGCGTTCTCGCCGGACGGCGATCATGATCTTGGAGTGGCTCTCACCGTCGCCATTGTGCCGCTGCTAATTCAGCTATCGTTGCTGAGCGAATGCCGTGAACGAACCGAGCGTGCATTAGGCATCCTGGAAAGCAATCCAGCGACGGCGGCGACGCGGATGCGGCTTTCCGCCGCGCTTGGCTGGTCGCTGATGTACGGCGTCGGCCGCGCGCGGGAGACCGCGACGGCATGGGCCAGGACGCTTGAACTGGCGGAAATGCTGGACGACGCAGAATTTCGGCGGCATGCATTGTGGGGTCTGTGCATCGATCAGTTCAACACCGGCAATGTTCGCACCGCGCTGTCATATGCTGAACGATTCGCCAGCCTCGTCAATGAATCCAGCAGTGCGATCGAACGGATGATGGCCGATCGTATCCTTGCCACGTCGCTGCATTATCTTGGCGATCAGATGCGCGCGCGTCACCACATCGATCGCGCGCTGACACACGATGCGTGGCAGCCGCCGGAATCGCGTACGGTAAGCGCTGGCTTTGACCTTCTGGTGTCGACGCACTACTTCCAGGTGCGGATCCTGTGGCTGCAAGGCTTCGCCGAGAGGGCCGCTCGCGTGGTTGCACTGAATGTCGAAGAAGGTCAGGCGCTCCGGCAGGCTTTGTCCTTTTGCAGCGTACTGGGCCAGTCGGCATGCCCGATCACCTTGCTGTCCGGCGATCTCGACGAAGCCGAGCGATACGGCGTGATGTTACTTGAGCATACCGAGCAGCATCCGATACGGCTTTGGAACATCTGGGCCCGGTGCTTCAATGGTCTGGTCATCGCGCGCCGCGGCGATGTCGAAAGAGGCGTGCGGGCATTGCGCGAGGGGCTGGAGCTGGCCGGCGAAGCCCAGCTCTTGCCTCGGTTCCTGCTGCTGCGTGGCGAGTATGCGCGACATCTCGGCGACGCCGGCGCGGTGGTCGAGGCGATCGAACTCGTCGACGGCATGCTGGCAGCCTGCGAAGCGCGAGACGAAGGCTGGTATGTGGCCGAGCTTCTGCGCATCAAGGCGGAGCTGCTGATGAAGCGTGGCAGCCGGAGCGCGGACGCCGATGCCGAAGCGCTGCTGCTTCGCTCAGTCGGCGAGGCGAACCGGCAGGGTGCACTCGCCTGGGAGCTGCGAGCTGCCACCAGCCTCGGGCGCCTTTGGGGCGGCTTGGGGCATCAGGCGGAGGCCCTCACGCTGCTGGCACCCGTCTACGCGCGATTCACCGAAGGCTTCGCAACAGCAGACTTGCGGACTGCCCGGGCCATGCTCGACAGCCTGAAGTCGTAACGTCATCGACTGATATCGGCGCCTGATGGCGTGACCCATGCACGGCTTCCATGACAGCGCGACACCGTCCCGCAAGGTGTCAGCGCCACTTCGGCCGCGCACCAGCGCTGGTCAGCGACCCTGCCAGGCCGGACTGTAATCAGGCGCTCGCTGCTCACAAGGCGCACAACACCGCGTCGGCGGGCTGGTCCTGGTTATCCGCCTGCGCCGGATCAGCGGGGTGCGCCGCGCGGAAGCAATCGCGTGCTGCACCCAGACTGGCCGGTCCTTCCTATCCGCTTGGCACACTTCCGTTGGCGCTGGCGTCAGTCAATGTGTGCCTTACCTGTTTGCTCTCACTGTCGTCACAACGTTGTTGGAAAGGCCGTCTGCTTCGGCCATTTCACGACCAACGGCTGACGCAGACATGTCCATGGTTGCCAGAACCGTGTAAATGTCAGCGACCCGATGCAGCTCGAGTTGTTCCGCTGAACAGGTCGAACGGTCCGCCCGCAAGCGGTGATCGAGAGCGAGGGCCATGAGTTCCGCCGCGCTCGTCGCCGGTTTGATCAAGACGATTGGCACACAATACCTCACAGGTCAGTCGACACCTCCTTTACCGATATGGCGCGTCGGCGGCTTTGATCTGGATCAACCGGTCGTCAATCGAAAGACCTTGAACTGGGAGTGCTCTGCATCGAGGGGAAGATATTCAGGTCGTCGCAACGTCGCGTCATGTTGATGGACAACGTGATCACCATCCTGCGCTAACTTGATGAGGCATGGATCTGATTCAAACGCGAGCGGCAGGAGTGGGGCGAATTCCTGCTTGTTGTGCCACGACATGGGGATGGATGCCGTTGCGCGTCCGGCACGGAGGCAACCCGCTACTGACGTGAGTGTGTTATCGCCCGAATTGGCCTGGTGCCGGCATCAAGCCACCGCCTGATGGCATCCTGCGAACCTGGGCAATGAGCCGCGGTGCGGGCCGCTACCCGTCTGCGGGCCCATGTCGCGTCTTCGGTCCCACTCTCCAACGTTCCGGGCCGCCTCGCGTCCGCCGCTTCCCAAACAGCTTGTACGGCTGCGGCGTGCCTCCGCCCGAGCGCGCAATCCTCAGCCTTATACCGAGCCCTGCTGACCGGGACTCATTCCGTCATGGTCGGTGAAGGCTGGCCATCCACGCCTTTCTGGCCTGCTGCAACGAAAGACGTGGATAGCGGGGCAAAGACCCACCATGACGGCATTGTGTCGCGGTCACTGGGAGTTGGTAATAGCTATCGGCGGCTGTAAAGCCACTGGCCACGGGGAGTTGGTGGACGCAATTTTCCGAAGAAAATCAGTCCATTGGTCTGGTGGGCGCACAAGGACTCGAACCTTGGACCCGCTGATTAAGAGTCAGCTGCTCTACCAACTGAGCTATGCGCCCGCCAAGACGTCCCGCCACCGGCAGGGGCCGCGCTATACCAAGGGCACGCCCGCATGGGAAGGCCTCCGTCGCTACACCCCCGCCAGGATGGCGTCCGCACACTTCTCCGCCGTCATCAGCACCGGGAAGTTGGTGTTGGCGCACGGCACCACCGGGAAGATCGACGCATCGACCACCCGCAGCCCCTCCACCGCCCGCACCCGCCCGGCCGGGTCGGTCACCGCCATCGGATCGTTCTCCCTGCCCATCCGGCAGGTGCAGGAGGCATGCCACACCCCCACCGCCGCCTTGCGCACGAACGCCTCCAGTTGCTCGTCATCGCGCAGCAGGCCCTCCAGCGTGAACCCCTCCATGATCAGGTTCTTGATCAGGTAGCTGCGCAGGGCCGCCGGGCCGTCCAGCGCCTTTGCCAGCGCATCCGTCAGCCACTTGTTCTTCTTGCTCACCAATCCAACCTGGCGAACCTTGTCGCTATAGCTGGCCGGGAACGGATCGGTGGTCACCGACTGCATCGTCGGCGTCAGGTGCATTCCCCCGAAGCGCCGCACCCCGTCCATCATCCGCTCCAGGTCGCGTGGATCGGATAGCAGGTTGAAATCCACCGTCGGCTCATCGCGCCAGCTGGGCGACGCCAGCTTCACCTCGCCGGTCTCGGAGTAAGTCTTGTAGACCGTGATGATGAACGAGCCGATCTGCTCGCCCACCGCGTGCCACGAAGTCTTGTTGGTCACCACGGTGAACATGTCGCCGGGCGGGATGCAATCCAGCTCCGAGGAGTAGCGCAGCGCCAGATAGATGTGCCGCCGCGTATAATCGTTGACGATGCGTGCGTGCGGCTTGATGAACGCCGCCACCGCCACCGCCGGATGGTCCTGCAGGCGCTGGCCCACGCCTGGCACATTGGCCCGCACATCGATGCCCAGGTCGCGCAGATGCCCGGCCGGGCCGATGCCGGCACGCAGCAGATGCGCCGGCGAGTGGATGGCACCGGACGACAGGATCACCTCGCGGCCGCGAAACTCCGTCTCGCGCCCGGCCACCAGCGCCTTGACGCCGACGCAGCGCATGCCGTCGAACAGCAGCGTGCTCACCTGCGTGTCGGTGGAAATTGTCAGGTTCTCGCGCATGCGCGTGCCGGGATCGAGATAGCCGATCGCCGCCGAAACCCGTCGTTCATAGACATTGGAGATGGTGATCGGAAAGTAACCGTCGCGGAAGTCCGCGTTCTGGTCGATCAGGAAATCGTAGCCGGCGGCCTTGAATGTCTCACCCGCGGCCTTGGCATGTTCCGGCCACAGATCAGGGAAAATTCGCCGGACCGGAATGCGGCCTTCGTTGCCGTGCCATGGACCGTCGAAGTCCATGTCGCGCTCGACCTTCTTGAAGAACGGCAGCACGTTGTCCCAGTTCCACCCGGTCGCACCGCGTGCGTGCCACTCGTCGTAGTCGGTCGGCGCACCGCGATTGGCCAACTGGCCGTTGATAGACGAACCGCCGCCCAGCACGCGCGCCTGCTCGTAGGTGCGCAATTTCGGCCGCGGTTCATCAGGCCGGTTGTGCGGGATGACCTCGGTGGTGACCTTCAGCGCCGACCAGGTATAGGCCGGGTTCAAGTACGCCGTGCCCGGATACGAATCGAGGATCGCCGCCGGCACCTTGCCATGCGGCGTATCCTGTCCCGCCTCCAGCAGCAGCACCTTGTTGGCACTGCGCGCCGACAACCGGTTCGCCAGCACCGAACCGGCAGAGCCGCCGCCGACGATGATGTAATCGAACTGCATGCTCAGCGCGTCTCGGTGTGGAAGGTCTTCGATACGATGCGCCAGCCCCCGGCTAGCTTCACGAATGTCAGGTAGTCGGTGAAGTAGAGTGGCGGGATCTGGCAGTGCACCTTCGCGAACGCGGTGGTCGGGCCGGAGCGGTCGATCTGCACCACCCAGTCATGTCGCTTCAGGTCCTGCACCTGTGGCGACTTGCGGCTGCGCACGATGTCGAACCAGTGCTCACGCGACCAGTCCGTCAGCTTGCCGTCGGTCACGCCGAACAGATGCGCGACGTCATGGAACACGCTGCCCAGCTTGTCGGTATCGCCCTCGTACATGCCATCGAAGTAGGTCTGCAGTGCCTGCTCGATCTGGTTCAGATCGGATGCCATCGGTTCCTCCGGTTCGCTGTGGAATGATCACACGCCCAGCTTCGTCGCCATGTCCTCGAGATCCGTTGCCACAACATCCCACTCCTGGTCGGCGGCATAATCGCGCTTCTGGTGCGGGCCATATTCCGTCGGCCGCGGGAAGAACCCGGTCATCAGGCCGCATTTCCGCGCGTTCGCCAGATCGTTGTTGTGCGCCGCGCCCAGCATCACCTGGCCCGGCTCCAGGTCCAGCAGCTTCGCCACGCCTAGGTAGGTCTCCGGATCCGGCTTGAAATGCCCGAACAGGTCGGAGCCGAACACCAGGTCCCACGGAATGCCCGAATGCTTCGCCATCTTGGTCAACAGCGCCACGTTGCCGTTGGATAGCGGCCCGATGATGAATTTCCGTTTCAGCCGGGTCAGTCCGGGCACCGCATCCGGCCATGGCTTCAGCCGATGCCAGCCCAGGTTGATGTGTCGCAGATCGTCTTCACTCAGCCCCTTGATGCCGAACTGCGCCACCAGCATGTCGAGCGACGCGCGATGCAGGTTGTCCAGCGTGGTCCACGGCTGCTCGCCCTTGCGCACCCGATCCATCGATGGGTGGTACGCCGCGCGCCAGGCATCCACCAGCGCAGTCCAGTCGGCGGCGATGCCACGCTCGCGCCCGAACCCGGTCAGTTCGGCAATCAGGCTGCCGCGCCAATCCACCACGGTGCCAAACGTATCGAACACGATCGCGACCGGTTGCTTGCCTGCCATTGGCGTTTCTCCCGTTGCCTGTGACCTCCAGCCAAGCGGTGCGCGCCGCCCAGGTCAAGCCGCGTCCGCGCGTCAGAAGATCCCGAACAGCCCGCGCAAAAATCCCGGCGTCAGCGCGGTCAGCGGATTGACGAACACCTCGGGGTCGTTCAGCGGTCCGTGCAACGTGTAGCTGGCGGCAAACACGCCACCCCCGCGCTCGGGACTGAACAATTTCCCAACCAGCGGGATATTGCCCAGCAGCGCATTGAAGAAATACGCCGGCACAATCGTCCCCTGCATGTCGAGCTGCTCCGCGTCCAGGTCGATCTTCCCCTTCATCGTCAACCCAAGTGACGAACTGAACGCCCGCGCGTCAGTCAGATTCAATGCATCGTCTGTAAGCTGGAACGGGGCGACCATGCGGCTGAAGCCGAGGCCCGCCCCCTGCATGACCTCAACCAACCCATACAGCGTCATCGCCTGCAACAGCTTGCCCAATGCCGGCGCATCGCGGATGCGGAATTCCTCGATATTCGCCGTGCCGGACAGCGGCCGGTCCTGCCGGGCATCGTCGTAATGCGCCTGCACGGACAGCCGCCCACCCTGCATTGAATTCACCAGGTCCAGCGCGTGCAACAGCTGGCCCGCATCGCCGGCGCTGGCTGTGAACCGGCGGCCGGCCTTGTCCGGCACGATCTGCATCAGGAAGGGCGCGTGCGACCCGGTCTGGCCGTCAACGCGCAGACGCTGGATGACGCGGCCATCGTTCTCCGCGCTGATCGCAAGTTGGCTGATCGTCTCGCCATTCGCCATCAGAGCACGATCGAACCGAGCCGCGACGGTCCATGGCGGACCGGGCGGCGGCTCGACCTTTGGCTGAACCGGCTTCCTTGCCGGCGATCGGTGAGCCAGCCGCGGTGCCAGGTCGATTGTCGATCCGGCGATGTCCGCGACAATCGGACCACCGCCGGACGGGTCGGGGAGTTTTACCGTGCCATGCAGGTCGGTGCGACCGAGCATCCCACGGTCAACGCGCACAAGGGTAATCCGGGCATCCTTGACGTCGGCCGACGCGCGAACGCCCACGCCATCGCCATCGAGTTGTATGTTGCCGATGCCGACCAGCCGGTCGTGATCCAGCGCCATCTGCACCGATGCTTTGGCCGGCGCATCGCGCGGCTTGCGCCATTCCAGCGAAGGCACCGCCAGCTCCGCCGATGTCAGGTCGGCGGTGATCGCCACCTGGCCCTGCCCATTGCGGTGTTCCGTCAAGCTGGCCTGCAACTGCATCGGGCCGGCGAGCACCGCAGTTGCATCGAGTCCCGCCGACGCAAGTTGCCTGGCATCCGGCTGTCCGCTTGCGGTGATGCTCTGCACGACCTGTGTTGGCGGCCCGCCACGGAAATCCATCGCCACCTCCAGCCGTGCCGGAATGGACGCCAGCAGCGCGCGCCCGTTGGCCTTCAGGCCGTCATTGGTCGCATCGAGATCGAACACACCCTGATCCACATCGCGCCCTGCCACGACGGCACCGAGATGCACGCCATCGAGGCGCCCCTGGGTGTGGATGGCGATGTCATTCATCGTCACCTTCTTGTCCAGCGGCAGCACCACGCTGAGCTTCATCGTCGCCTGGCCGGCAGGATTCTTCAGGTCGATCGGGTGGCGATCCAGCAATCCGAGGCGCGGCTCGTGCAGCAGCGCCAGCACATCCGGCACCGATCCCGCGACATCGGCGTCGATCGTGCTGAACTGGTCCTTTTGCGTAAGGCCGGTGATTCGCATCCGACCGCTGCGGATCTGCAATCCGGCAGCACTGTCCTTTTGGTTGCGCAATTTCTGCCGCGCGGAGGTGACAGCGATCTCCAAGGTATCCGGATCGAGGATGCGCAACTGCGCCTGGCCGTTGTCGATCGGCGGAACCGGGCGCAGCCAGAACACCTGCAGGCCGTCGCCGTCCAGCGTGCCGCTGGCCCGGGTGAGCGCAACGGAGGAAAGATCCTGCGATGCCGCCAGACCGATATCGACGTGCCCGTCGCGCGCCATGCCCGCCGGTATGTTCTCCACCAGCCAGGTGCGCGTGTCGCTGGCAATGCCCTCCGGCCAGAGCCGCCCCAGGTCGGCGAAATCGGCCTGATCCAGATCGACCGACACCGCGGCGTTCAACCGACCGGCCTCGCGCTGCAAAGTACCGTGCGTTTCGACGATTGTCGGCTGGCCGCCGGGATGCCCGATCAGGCTCACCCGCAATGTCTGCAGTGCAATGGCTTCCGGAGTTCCGGACGCCACCAGGACCGCATTGGCAATCGGCACGACGCCGTTGCCCAGCCGCACCTCACCGGCGGCAGCCCGCAAGGTAACCCGCCCTTCGCGCACCGCCAGGCTGGCATCCAGATCGAGATCGGCCTCGATCCCCACCGGAGCGTCCAGCGCCGACAGCATGGTCAACGTCGGCACTGCCTGGGCGAGCACGCCGGGCGTCACCGGTGTCAGCCTCGCCCGCAGGTGGGTCCCGGTCGCTCCCGCGGCGAGTGTCGCCGACGTGGTCAGCCGGGCCCGCTGTTCGCCGAGCACCAGGGTCAGGTCGGCGGTGCCGTCCACCCCGCCTCCCGGCCGGCGGGTCAGGTCGATCTGCGCCTGCGGCGCCCGTAAGGTCGTGCCGAACTGGCGGTCCACCATGGCGACGCGCGCATCGCGAACGCGCACAACGCGGAGCCGGCCGAGCAGCGCGTTGCTGGTGCGATCACGGTCGGCGGTAGGCGGCTTGGCCAGCACCGCCAGCAGATCCGCGATCGGCGTCGCGTCGGTTGCCGCCGGTCCCGCCGGCGCCGGTTCACCGTTGTCGGTCGCCTCGGTGAGGCTGCCGAGATCGAGGCTGAGTGTGCCATCCGCTGCTCGCAACAGCGTCAGCCGCGGCCCATCGATCACCACGACGCGCGGCTCGATCCGTCCGAGTATCAGTCCGTACAGCGACAGCGATACTTCAGCCCGCGGGATGTCCATCCGCCGGCGGCCGGACTGGTCGATCACCGTCACGTTGGTCAGGCGCAGGTCGAGCGGACTATCGACGCCCAGACGGAAACCTTCCCAGTTGAGCGCAACGGAGCCGATCGCCAGCCGCGTCGGCCCGCCATTGGCATTTGCGGCTTCCTCCAACCGGCTGGCGAGCCAGGGCAGGTCCACCGGCCCCTGCGACAACCGCCATGACATGGCGGCAATGCCGACGCCGAGCAGCACTGCCAGGGTGATCACCAGCGTGCACGCACGATGCAACAGCATGGCTGCGCCGATGGTGGCTTGACCCGGCAGACGCCTCACGCCCAGCTTTCCCGCGCATGCAAGACGAACCATTCCGCCTGCCAACCGTCTGGCCGCGCCCGCACGATAGCGGGGCAGCCGACCGGCTGATCGAACGCTTCGGCGACATCGGCCGTGCGGAGGGCCGCCTCGCGGCGAGCCCCGCGGTGACTGCGCTGCTGCGATCTCTCGGCGGCAACAGTCCCTATCTGGCCGATCTCGCGGTGCGCGAATCCGCCACGCTGCGCGCCATCGTGGCGACCGGTCCGGACCAGGTGGTCGCGGCAGCGCTCAACGAACTGGCTTCCGTCACGCCACAGACCAGACGCGATCGCGTCGCCGCGGCCATGCGCCGCGCCAAGCGCGTTGTCGCGCTGGCCACCGCCATTGCGGATATCGGTGGCATCTGGCCACTGGAGCGCATCACCGGGACGCTGAGCGATCTGGCCGAAGCCACGCTCTGGCTCGCCATGGCGCATCTGCTGCGCGTCGCGCACGATTCCGGCGAATTGCGGCTGCCCGACCCGACGGACCCGACGCGTGGCGGAGGGTTCACGGTACTCGGCATGGGCAAGCTCGGTGCCCGCGAACTGAATTATTCGTCCGATGTGGACCTCGTGCTGCTCTACGACCCGGCGGCGCCAATATACACGGAACGTAGCGATGACCACGCGATGGGAGGCTTCACAACCCGCATCGCACGCGGCCTCGTGTCCCTGATGGAGGCGCGCGACGCGGACGGCTACGTGTTCCGCACCGACCTTCGCCTGCGGCCCGATCCTGCCGTCACACCACCTGCCGTCGCGCTGCCCGCCGCCATCACCTACTACGAGAGCATGGGGCAGAACTGGGAACGCGCCGCCATGATCAAGGCGCGCCCGGTGGCCGGCGATCTTGCCTTGGGGGTTGGGTTCCTGGAGGCGATCCGGCCGTTCATCTGGCGGCGCGGCCTGGATTTTGCTGCCATCGCCGACATCCACGCCATGAAGCGGCGGATCGACCAGCACCGGGGTGGCGCGCTGGCCGACGCACTCGACCCGGTGGCCCGCATCGCCGGCCATAACGTGAAGCTGGGCGAAGGCGGCATCCGCGAGATCGAATTCCTGGCGCAGACGCTGCAGCTGGTCTGGGGCGGCCGGGATCCGGCGCTGCGGGTGCCGACCACGCTTGGCGCCCTGCGGCTGCTGGTACGCGCCGGCCACGTGCCCCGCAACGCCGCCCGCGAACTGGCCGCGGCATACCGCTTCCTCCGCAGTGTCGAGCACCGGCTGCAGATGATGGCCGACCGGCAGGTGCATGAACTGCCGGAAAGGCCGGCCGATCTGGCGCGCTTCGCCAGTTTCATGGGCTACCCGGACGCCACCGGCTTTGCCAACGAGCTGCTGCGGCATCTGCACCAGGTACGGACACGCTACGCGGAGGTGTTCGAACTGGTGCCGGAGTTGCTGGAACCCGGCGGATCCGCGCCGGAACTGGATTTCAGCGGCGTCGATGCCGCGCCCGAGAATACCACCTCGGCCCTTCGCGCTCTCGGCTTCGGCAACCCCGAACGCATCGTCGCCGCGGTGCGCGGCTGGCAGGCCGGACATGTGCGCGCGCTGCGGTCGGAGCGCGCACGCGAGTTGCTGGCTCAGATGCTGCCGCGCGTGCTGGCGGCACTGGCCAGCCAGCCGCAGCCTGACACCGTGTTCAACCGGTTCGATGCCTTCCTGGCGCGCCAGCCCGCCGGCGTGCAGCTGCTGTCGCTGTTCCAGCGCAATCGGGGCCTGCTCGACCGGATCGCCGCCGTACTCGGCGCCGCACCCTCGTTGGCCAACCACCTCGCCAGCCACCCGGCGGCGCTGGACGGCCTGCTGGTCCCGGAGGAGGACCCGGATCCCGCACGGCTGCTGCGTGCCAGATTGCAAGATGCGCGCCTGCTCGAGGACGTCATCGAGATCATCCGTCGCACGGTGCGTGAGGAGGACTTCACCCTGTCCGTTGCCACGATGGAGGGCAGGCTGGACGCCGACGCCGCCGGGCTGCGCCGCGCGGCTATCGCGGAAGCCGCACTGACCGCACTGCTGCCTCCGGTCCTTGCCGATTTCGCCGTGCGGTTCGGCCGGGTACGTGGCGGAGCGATGGCAGTCGTGGCGATGGGCAAGGCGGGCGGCCGCGAGATGATGGCCGGCTCGGATCTCGACCTGATGCTGGTGTACGACCACCCGGAAAACGTCAGCGAAAGCCGCGGCGAACGGCAATTGCCGGTGAGCCAGTGGTTCGTGCGCGCCGCCCACGCCTACGTCGCGGCGGTGACCGCGCCGGGCGTGGACGGCCCGCTCTACGAAGTCGATATGCGGTTGCGGCCGTCAGGCAACAAAGGGCCGGTGGCGGTGTCGCTTGCCTCGTTTCGCCGCTATCACGCCGAAGATGCATGGACCTGGGAGCGGATGGCACTCACGCGCGCCAGGGTGGTCGCCGGCCCACCGGCATTGCGTGCTCGGATCGAGGCGGCGACTGCCGAAGCCCTGGCGAAGTCCGGCGATGCCGACCGCATCCGGGTCGATGCCGCCGCCATGCGGGCCCGTATGCTGCGCGACCTGCCGCCGGACGGCCCGTGGGATGTGAAGCTGCGCGCCGGCGGTCAGATCGAAGTGGAGTTCATCGCGCAGGTGCTGCAGCTCATCCATGCGCGCAAGAAGCCTGAACTGTGTTCCCCCACCACGCGCACTGCCTTCGCGAGCCTGGCCGGGGCCGGACTGCTCGCGCCGGACGATGCCGCCCTGCTGATCCGCGCCGACCACGTGTGGCGCACGGTGCAGGGCATGTTGCGCATCACTGTCGGGCGCGGCGCACGCGACGAACTGCCGGATGCCTCGGCCCGCGCCCTGCTGCGCGCGGTGGCCACGGCACTCGGCGGCGAGGGGCCAATTGACTTGGCGGAATTGCGCGCCACGCTGGATGCCCTGGCGCAACAGGTTCGCGCCGCGTTCGTGCGATACATAGGGGAGATCCGCCCATGAGCGTTCAGGAAGGCGAAACCGCACCCGAATTCGAACTGCCGGCCAGCGGCGGCCGCACCGTCAGCCGCAAGGCGATGAAGGGCAAGCCGTTCGTGCTGTACTTCTACCCCAAGGCCGACACGCCGGGCTGCACCAAGGAGGCGTGCGAATTCCAGGAAGCCCTGCCGCAACTCGGCCATATCGGCATCGACGTGATCGGGGTGTCGCCCGACAAGATGAAACCGATCGAGAAGTTCGCCGACAAATATCATCTGAGCTTTCCGCTCGCGTCGGACGAGACGCATGCGGTGGCGGAGAAATACGGCACCTGGGTCGAAAAATCGATGTATGGACGCAGGTATATGGGCATCGAGCGCAGCACGTTCCTGATCGACAAGTCTGGGAAGATTGCCAAGGCATGGCGCAAGGTCAGCGTCACCAACCACGCGGCCGAGGTGCTGAAGGCGGCGCAGGCGCTGGATTGACCCCCGTTTTCCTTGTCATTCTCGCGAAGGCGCGAATCCAGAGGCCGCGCCACAGCGCTGCTGCGCCTGAATTCCCCGCCTTCGCGGGAATGACGAAAGAAGCGACGCGCGGAGCACATCGGTGATCGAACTGCGCCTGGCCAAGATCGCGATGGCAGCGTCGCTGGCGTTGTTCGCCTTCCTCGTCGCGTTCAACAACCTGACCGACTACGGATCCAATTTCGCCTTCGTCCAGCATGTGCTCAGCATGGACACGACGTTCCCCGGCAATGCGCTGCGATGGCGCGCGATCACGACACCGATCCTCTGGCACGCGGCGTACTGGCTGATCATCGCCGGTGAAGCGCTGACCTGTGTCGCCTACGCGATCGGCAGCGTGGCCTTGCTCGGCGCACTCCGCGCCGGCGGCGCTGCATTCAACCGCGCCAAGCGGTTGGTCTATGTCGGCACGGCGCTCGGATTTCTAGTCTGGTTCCTCGGCTTCATGGTGATCGGCGGAGAATGGTTCGCCATGTGGCAATCGCCGACCTGGAATGGTCAGCCGGCGGCATTCCGCTTCTACGCAGCACTGCTGGGCGTCGGCATCTTTGTCGGATTGGAGGACCGCGATCTCGCCGATTGAGCATCGACCATAGGCGTGGGTATGATGCGGCACGCAGAACGGGAGCATGTACCGATGAAGGTCGCCATCCTCGCCATTCCCCTGCTGGTCCTCGCTGGATCCGCGCAGGCGCGCGACATCAAGGCGGACATCGACGCCGCGAATGCTAGGTTCGTCGCTGCCTTCAACAAGGGGGACGCGGCCGGGATCGGACAACTCTATACCGAGCACGCCACGGCGTTGCCGCCGGGCGCACCGATGGCCAAGGGCCGCGCTGCGATCCAAGCGTTCTGGCAGGGCGCGATCCAGTCAGGCCTGAAGAACGCATCGCTCAAGGCGCTGCAGGTGGATCAGTTCGGCAATGCCGCGCGCGAGATCGGCACGTTCAGCCTCGATGCTCCCGACGCGCAGAAGCAGATGGTGCATGTCGAAGGCAAGTATGTCGTGCTATGGCGGCGCGAAAGAAGTGGCTGGAAGCTCGACACCGACATCTGGAACATGAACCAGTAACCCCCGGCCGTCGGCGGGCAGTCACTCCGTTGCGGTTGGCAGGCGCATCGTGAACCTGGTGCCACCTGTCGCACCAGGCGCAGCGGTGAGTTGCCCGCCATGCGCTTCGACAATTTCGCGACAGATCGACAACCCCAGCCCCAGGCCCGCCGCCTTCGACGTCACGAAAGGCTGGAACAGCCGATCGGCCACTTCCGGCGCAATGCCGGGGCCGCTGTCGGTCACGACCACCTCGATCGCTGCGTCAGCCACGTGCGTCGATACGGTCAGCTCCCGCCGCTCGCTCGCCTCCATCGCCTCGACCGAATTGCGCACCAGGTTGATGATCACCTGGCCGATCTGGATACGGTCGATCAGCGCCGTGCCGACCGACGGATCCAACTCGATCGCGGTCTGCACGCCCTGATGCCGTGTGCCGATTAGCCCCAGTTCCGCGGCTTCCCTGACCACGGCATTGACGTCCTCGTTCACCCGCGTCGTGTTCCGCTTGGCGACGTGATCGCGCAGCCGCCGGATCACTTCACCCGCGCGATGCGTCTGCTGACGAATCCGGTCCACAATGTCGCGAACACGCACCGTGTCCGCCGCGTTGGACGCCAGCAGCCGGTTGAGTGCGCCGGCATAATTGCCGACCGCCGTCAGCGGCTGGTTCAGTTCGTGGGCGATCGCCGACGCCATCTGTCCCATGGTGGACAGCCGCGCCACATGCACCAGTTCGGCCTGCAGTTCCTGGATGCGCGATTGATTCCGCCGCTCCGCCGAGATGTCACGCACGATCTTGGAGGCACCGATGATCTGTCCTGAAGGGCTCAGGATTGGCGACACCGTCAATGAGACAGTGATCTCGCTGCCATCCTTGCGCAGCCGCACCGTCTGGTAATGCCGCAGCCGGTCGCCGCGCCGCAGCCGGTCCAGGATCATCGCCTCCTCGTGCACACGATCCGCCGGGTGCAGCATGGCAATCCCGCGACCGATCATCTCGTTTGCGGTGTAGCCGAACATTTCTTCGGCGGCACGATTCCAGCTCGTGACAATGCCGTCCAACGTCTTGCCGACAATCGCATCGTCAGACGAATCGACGATGCTGGCCAGATGTTGCCGCACTTCCCGGCTTCGCCATTCATCGGTGATATCGTTGTTGGCCTCGGTCACCAGCGAAAATCTGCTGTCAGGATCCCGGTGCAGCGCCTGGTGACTGACGACGACGACTTCCTCGCCATCACGCCGCCGATGCCGCAGCTCGCCGGTCCATTCATGCCGCTCGAGCAATTCGTCGTCGACGTCCTGAAGTGACCGGGGAAATATGGTCTGCAGCAGGTCATGCGATATCTGGCCGACAGCCTCGGCCGCCGTGAAGCCATAGAGGCGCTCCATGCCGCGCGACCAGGAGCGGATTTCGCCCTCGAGACTGCGCGTCAGGACCTGGGCCATGCCTAGGCCAACCGCCTGCGCCTCCAGCGATCTGACGCGTTGCTGCAGTTCCAGGATCTGACTGCGCCTTTCCGATCCTGTGTCCGTCCCGCTCATCTGGCGCCCCCCGGACTCGCAGTATCACGCTCTGGTGAACCAGATAGCACGCTTTCGCCCGGGTCGTCGCCTCCTATCCGCGGACCGCTCCACTTCGCGGCCGATTGCGGAATCAGCCGTTGATCACTGTTCCTCCATTCGGATGCAGCACCTGGCCTGACATGTACGCCGCATCCTGTGATGCGAGGAAGATGTAGCAGGGAGCAACATCATCGGGCTGGCCTGGCCGCCCCATTGGCACGTGAGCGCCATGCTGGGCCGTCCGCTCCTCGGAAAAGCTGGCGGGGATCAGTGGCGTCCAGATCGGGCCGGGGGCCACGGCGTTAACCCTGATACCCCTTGGCAGCAACTGCTTGGACAGCGATCGGGTGAAGGCGACGATCGCACCTTTGGTTGCGGAATAGTCGAGCAAGGTCGGGCTGCCCTGATAGGCGGTCACCGACGCGGTGTTGATGATGGCCCCGCCTTCCGACATGTGCGGCAGTACCGCGCGCGTCAGATAGAACTGGCTGAAAATGTTGGTGCGGAATGTCCGCTCAAGCTGGTCGTCCGGCAGATCCTCCAGCCGCTCCTGGACATGCTGTTCTGCAGCATTGTTCACCAGGATATCGAGCCGCCCAAATCCGTGGATCACCTGGCGAACCACTTCCCTGGAAAAATCCGAATTGCCGAGGTCACCGGCGATGGCGAGGCTGCGTCTGCCGGCGTCGTTGATCAGCCGCAGGGTCTCTTCGGCGTCTTCATGTTCGTCCAGATAAGTGATCGCGACATTGGCGCCTTCCTTCGCGAAGCCGACGGCGACAGCGCGGCCGATGCCTGAATCGCCGCCGGATATCAGTGCGATCTTGCCGGCAAGCCGATCCGCTCCGCGATAGTCCTGCATCGAAGACTGTGGCTGCGGCTGCATTTCTTCCTGGCGTCCAGGCTGACGCTCCTGTCTTTGTGGCGGGACGGTCTCGCTCATGCCGCACGCTCCGTCCGCGTGCTCCGCTGCTCAGGCATTATAATCGCCTCCATTGCTGCCGTCCTTGCGATCAGCGCGATCCCGGCATCAATGTGCTGATCACCTCGCGCGCAGTTTCCGTGATGACGCTGCGACGTTCCGGTTCGCTGGCCAGCGATTCAGCGAACGCACGGGCCTGCGCCAGGGTTATGTGCGGCGGCAGCGGCGCCACGTTCGAATCGGTGTAGGCTTCCAGCACGACCGGACGATCGGCCGACAGTGCAATGTCCCAGGCACTGCCGACATGATCCGGATTATCGACGAAAATACCCTTGAGCCCTATCAATTCGGCGAAGCGGGAATAGGACACATCGGGGATCGACTGCGACCCCATGAACTTGGGATCGCCCGCCATGGCGCGCTGTTCCCAGGTGACCTGGTTGAGGTCACGGTTGTTCAGCACCATCACGACAAAACGCGAGTCCCCCCATCTCCGCCAATATTTGGCGACCGTGATCAATTCCGCCATGCCATTCATCTGCATTGCGCCATCACCGACCAGTGCGATGACCGGCCGATGCGGATGAGCGAGCTTGGCGGCGATTGCGTAAGGCACACCTGCCCCCATGCTCGCCAGCCCACCCGACAACGAGCCCATCATGCCGCGCCGCAGCTTCACGTCGCGCGCGTACCAGTTGGCAGCGGACCCGGAATCACAGGTGACGATGGCGCCTTCCGGCAGGCGCGGGGAAAGCTCCCAGAACAGGCGTTGTGGGTTGAGCGGATCGGCCGCGTGCATGGCGCGGGCCTCCAGCACTTTCCACCAGTCTGCGACCTGCTTTTCCACACGCTGCCGCCAGGATCGATCGGTCTTTTGCTGCAGCATGGGCAGCAATGCACGCAGGGTTTGCTTGCTGTCGCCGAGCAGGTTCACGTCCATCGGATAGCGCAGGCTCAGCATGTCTGCGGCGTTGTCGATCTGCACGCCGCGTGCCTTGCCTTCCTGCGGCAGGAACTCCGAGTAGGGAAAGCCTGACCCCACCATCAGCAGCGTGTCGCAGCCCTGCATCAGGTCCCAACTCGGCTTGGTGCCCAGCAGTCCGATCGAACCGGTGACCCATGGCAGGTCATCCGGCACGGCGGCTTTGCCGAGCAGCGCCTTGGCGACACCGGCTCCCAGTTTCTCGGCAACGTCGATCACTTCGTCGGTCGCGCCAAGCGCCCCGGCGCCCACCAGCATTGCGACCTTCTTGCCGTCGTTCAGCATTTCGGCCGCACGACGCAGTTCCGCCTCGTCCGGCAACAGGTGCGACCGTGGGGCGCCAATTCCCGAATGCACGGTGCCGTGCCTGTGCGGCGGCTTTTCCACCGCTGGCTCCTCTTGCAGATCGTTCGGCAGGATGATGGCGGTGACCTTGCGGTCCGTGCTGGCGATGCGCATGGCGCGATCGATCAGATGGCGAATCTGTGCCGGCGTGCTGGCCTGCTGCACGAAGGCGCCTGCGACATCCTTGAACAGGTTCTCCAGGTCGGTCTCCTGCTGGTACTGGCCGCCCAGAGCCGATCTTGCCTGCTGTCCGACGATGGCCAGGACAGGCTGGTGATCAAGCCGCGCATCGTACAGCCCGTTCAGCAGATGGATGGCGCCGGGGCCCGACGTTGCCAGGCAGACGCCGACCTCGCCGGTGAACTTGGCATGCGCCGATGCCATGAAGGCGGCCATCTCTTCGTGCCGCACCTGCACGAATTCCGGATTGGTCTGCGCCCGGTCGAGCGCTCCGATCAGGCCGTTGATGCCGTCGCCGGGATAGCCGAAGACGCGCCTTACGCCCCAATCCCGGAGACGTTGCCAGAGGAAATCACCAACGGTCTTGGTCATGCGGGAGCCTCGCGATCTTGTCTTGCTCGTGCGAACTGTGTGCCTGCAACGCCACGGCGCGCATCTGAGTTGCGCGTTCACGATCGCTTGCCGCCGATACCGGCCAGCGCAGCCGGCGCCGGCGGCTTTGCGCATGCGTGCCAGTCTGCCTAGGGTTGCGACCATTGTCCGGGAGGATGCGCGATGGCCGAGGAGTTGCCCCCGCGGGAGGCAATGGAGTTCGACGTGGTGATTGTTGGCGGTGGGCCATCGGGCCTCGCCGCGGCGATCCGCCTGAAGCAGTTGGCGCCCGACGCCGCGGTCTGCCTGGTGGAGAAAGGCGGCGAGATCGGCGCGCATATTCTGTCCGGCGCCGTGCTGGAACCCAGGGCGCTCAATGAGCTGATCCCTGACTGGCGCGAACAGGGCGCGCCGCTGGACACGCCTGCCAGCGATGACCGCTTCCTCTACCTCACGGCAACCCGCGCGTTCCGCCTGCCGACGCCACCGCAGATGCACAACCACGGCAACTACATCGTTTCGCTTGGCAACGTCTGCCGCTGGCTGGCGACCCAGGCGGAGGCGCTGGGCGTTGAGATCTACCCCGGCTTCGCGGCAGCCGAATTGCTCGAACAGGACGGGCGTATCACCGGCATCGCCACCGGGGACATGGGCATCGGCAAGGACGGCCAGCCCACCGAGAGCTTCCAGCGCGGGATGGAATTGCGCGCGCGCTACACGCTGTTCGCCGAAGGTTGCCGTGGCTCACTGTCGAAACAGTTGATCCAGCGCTTTCACCTGCGCGATGGCCACGACCCGCAGACCTACGCGATCGGCATCAAGGAGCTCTGGGAGGTCCCGGCCGCGAACCATAAGCCAGGGCTGGTGGAACACACGATCGGCTGGCCGCTGGACAGCGGGACGTATGGCGGCTCGTTTCTCTACCATTTCGGCGAAAACCTGATCTCGTACGGCTTCGTGATCGGGCTCGATTACCGCAATCCATGGCTCTCGCCATTCGACGAGATGCAGCGCTTCAAGACCCATCCCGAGGTGCGCAGGCATTTCGAGGGCGGGCGCCGCATCGGCTATGGCGCACGCGCATTGAATGAGGGCGGGCTGCAATCGATCCCCAACCTGATCTTCCCCGGCGGCGCGCTGATCGGCGATGCCGCGGGGTTCGTCAACGTGCCGAAGATCAAGGGCAGCCACACGTCGATGAAGTCAGGGATGCTGGCAGCCGAGACTGTCGCCGAGGCGTTGACGAATGGCGGCGCAGGCGAACTGACCGGCTACACCGAACAGCTGCGGGCAAGCTGGGTGTGGCAGGAGTTGTCGCAGGTCCGCAACATCAGGCCGGCTTTCGCCAAGTTCGGCCTGTGGGGCGGCATGACATATTCCGCGATCGACACCTACGTGTTGCGCGGCAAGGCGCCATGGACGTTCCACCATCCGCACCCCGACAACGAGACGCTGCTGGAGGCCGAGGCGGCGCCACGGATCGAATATCCCAGGCCGGACGGCGTGCTGACGTTCGACAAACTGTCCTCGGTATTCATCAGCAACACCAACCACGAGGAAAACCAGCCGCCACATTTGCATCTCGCCGATCCGGAGCGGGCGATCGCGGTCAACTGGAACCGCTTCCGCAGCCCGGAGACACGCTATTGTCCGGCATCGGTTTACGAGATCGTCGGTGCGGAGGAGGGCAATCCTCGATTGCAGATCAACGCGCAGAATTGCGTGCACTGCAAGACGTGCGACATCAAGGACCCGACGCAGAACATCGACTGGGTGACGCCCGAGGGCGGCGGGGGGCCGAATTATCCCGGAGGTATGTAACGAATTTCAACCCGGTTGCATTAAATGCGCCAGTAGGCATGGTCAAATCCTCATGACTCTCACGGCGGCATGAAGTAGATTGTGCAAATGCAGCATATCCGTAGCGTTCGACGCGCGTTTCTTCTGGCCATCTCCCTGCTGTCAGCGTGTGCCGCAGCCGACCCGTCATCCGGCAGGGTCGCGAGCCGTACCGGCCTGGATGCGCCCTCGGGCGTGTTCGGAGATTATCTGTCCGGCCGCTTCGCCATGACGCAGGCCGACCCGCAGGCGGCGGCCACCCAATTCCTGCGCGCATTGGCCGCGCGCCCCGACGATACGGACCTGCTGCAGCAGGCGTTCATTGCCTGCCTGATCGCCGGGCGTGCCGAGGCCGTGGAGCTTGCCCGCCAGCTGCCCGACAGCCAGGCAGCCCAATTGCTGCTCGGCAACGTCGAGGTCCGCGCCGGCCATTGGCAGGCGGCGGAACAGAAGTTCCACATGCTGCCCCATCAGGGCCTGACCCAGCTCCTGCAGCCGCTGCTGGTCGCCTGGTCGCAGCAGGGCGACGGCCGCCCGGACGCTGCGCTCGCCACCCTCCGTCCGTTGCTGGACGGCCAGCGGTTCCGCGGCGTCTACGCCCTGCATGCCGCGCTGATCGCCGACCAGGCCGGCAAGACCGCGGAAGCCGCGAAGCTCTACCACACGGCGCAAGCCGAGTACGGCGGCACCAACCTGCGCCTGGCGCAGATCCTGGCGAGCTGGGAAGCCCGTCGGGGCCACCTCGGTGAGGCGCAGCGCACCCTCGCCGGGCTGATCGAGGACGCGCCCGAGATGGCGATCGCGCTGCCGGGCATGACCGCTGCCAGCATGACGCCGTCGGTGCCGCGTGCGGTGGACGGCATAGCCGAGACCTATCTCGCCCTGGCAGCCACGCTGCGCCAGCAGGATGCCGGCGACCTTGCCATGATGCTGCTGCGGCTTGCCGTCGATCTGCGGCCGGACTTCACCGCCGCGCGGCTGCTGGCGGCCGACGTGCTGGAAAGCCAGCATCATTACGAGAACGCCTTGCAGATGCTCACCGCGGTCAGCAGCGACGATCCGCTGATCCCGGTGATCCGCCTGCAGCGTGCGTCGCTCACCGAACGGCTGGGCCACACCGAAGAGGCCGCGCGCGAACTTCAGCGCCTCGGCCACGACTATCCCGACAGCCCGATCCCCGCCATGCGCGAAGGCGACATGCAGCGCAGCAAGCAGCGCTTCGCCGAGGCGATCGCCGCCTATGATCGGGCAATCGCACGGATCAAGACGCCACGCTCGACCGATTGGCTGGTGTACTACGATCGCGCCATCTGCTACGAACGGTCGCACCAGTGGGCCAAGGCAGAGGCGGATTTCCGGCACGCGCTGACCCTGGCGCCCGATCAGCCCTTCGTCCTGAACTATCTCGGCTATTCCTGGGCCGATATGGGCCAGAACCTGACCCAGGCGCGCGATATGATCGCAAAAGCTGCGCAGCAGAGGCCGAACGACGGTGCCATTGTCGATAGCCTCGGGTGGGTCATGCTGCGCCAGGGCGAGACGGTCGAGGCGGTCAAGACGCTGGAACGGGCTGTCGAGCTCGACCCCGAGGACGCGTCGATCAACGGCCACCTGGGCGACGCCTACTGGGCGGCCGGGCGCAAGCTGGAAGCGACCTATCAGTGGCGCCGGGCGCTGACATTCAATCCCGAGCCCGACGATGCCGCCAAGCTGGAGGCCAAGCTGCAAAGCGGCGGCGGCCACCAGGCGACGGTGGTCAGCGGCCAATAGGACTGGTGCCGGCTGACCTGACCGAACCGGCGCCGGCCAAGGTCAATCTGTTCCTGCATCTAACCGGGCGGCGGGACGACGGTTACCACCTGCTCGATAGCCTGGCGGTATTCACCGAGGTCGGCGATTTATTGAGTGCCGAGCCGGCGGAAACGCTGTCGCTGACCATCGATGGACCATTCGCGGCCGGGCTCGCCGCAGAACCGGACAATCTTGTGCTCCGCGCGGCCCAGGCGATGGCCGACGAGGCAGGCGTTGCTCCGACCGGACGGCTGAGGCTGCAGAAGAACCTGCCGGTCGCGTCGGGAATTGGCGGCGGCTCCGCCGATGCGGCCGCGGCATTGCGCCTGCTGTGCCGGCTGTGGCGCATGGCGCCGGATCCCGCGACGCTGGCCAGGATCGCAGCGGGCCTTGGAGCCGATGTTCCGGTCTGCCTGGCCTCGCAGGCTCGACGCATGGGCGGTATCGGCGAACGCCTGGATGCGGCACCGGTGCTGCCGGACTGTGGCATCGTCCTGGTCAACCCCGGGGTGGCCATGGCGACGGCTGCGGTGTTTCGCGCACGGCGCGGCGACTGGTCCGCGCCGGCGCTGCTGCCGGGGTCATGGCCCGGCGCGTCGGCAATGGCCGCCGACCTGGCGAGGCTTCGCAACGACCTGGAACCGGCCGCCACGTCGCTGCAGCCGGCGATCGGCGAGGTGATCGCGGCGCTGGATACTACGCCGGGCTGCCTGCTGACGCGCATGAGTGGCTCCGGCGCTACCTGCTTCGGCCTGTTCGCTGACATGGAAGCTGCACGGTGCGCCGCGGCTGCGGTGCGGCGGCCGGGGTGGTGGTCATGGGGTGGTACGCTGCGTCGCGGCTGAGCGGGCTTTACGCGCCACGGTACGCGACCTATTCAGACAGGGCCGGATGGGGCGTCGCCAAGTGGTAAGGCAACGGATTTTGATTCCGTCATACGGAGGTTCGAATCCTCCCGCCCCAGCCAGCAACGTCGATGCGGAATGCGCTGCGCTTTTCCGCCCTACGCCACGGCCCGAGGAGCGCCAGCAATGTCCGACACAACATCCAAGCCGTTCGCGGGCCGTACTGCGCTGATCACCGGGTCCGGCCAGAATATCGGCCGCGCCATCGCACTGGCGTTCGCGCGGCAGGGGGCCAACGTGGTGGTCAACGGACATCGCAAGCAGGAGGCCATCGACAAGGTCGCCGCAGAGGCTCGCGCTCTCGGCGTCGGTGCGCTGGCCGTGCTGGCTGATGTCGCGGATCCCGCCGCGGTGCAGTCGATGGTGGACCAGGCCACGGCGGCGTTCGGCGGCGTGGATATCTCGGTGTCCAACGCGTCGTTACGGCTGCACACGCCGTTCCTCGATATTTCCCTGGAGGAATGGCAGCGCATCCTCGATTCAAATTTGAGCGCGTCGTTCTACCTGGCGCGCGGGGTGATCCCCGGCATGAAGGCGCGCGGCTGGGGGCGGATCATCCATATCTCCGGACGCGACGGCTTCATGCCGATTCCCAACCGCGTGCACAACATCACCTGCAAGGCCGGCGTGTACGCGATGGCCAAGGCACTGGCGATCGAATTCGGCCCGTTCGGCATCACTGCAAACACGGTCGCGCCCGGGCTGATCGACACCACGCGGGACTGGACCCAGTACCCGCAATTCCGCAACGGCTATGGCGAGCGGGTGAAGGAGATTCCGGTGCAGCGCGTCGGCCACGTCGATGAGATCGCCGCAGCCTGCACCTACCTTGCAAGCGATGCCGGCGGTTTCGTGACCGGGCAGGTGCTGCACGTCAATGGCGGCGACGTGATGTGATCGGTGCCGTGACGATGCGCGACGTCAGCGTATCGCCTTGGCATCGCGCAGGATGACTCCGGCAGCCTTCTCGGCGACCATGTAGACCGCGCCAACCATCAGGGGACCAGGTGTTCGAGGGAACACCGAGGCATCCGCGACGCGCAGACCTTGCGTGCCATACACCCGGAAATCGCTATCCAGTACGCCGTCCTGCCGCGATGCACCAATTGCGCAGGTGGAGGACGCATCATGGCCCCAGGCTTTGTCGCGAACGAACTGCGCGATTTCCGCATCGGATTGCACCAGCGCCCCCGGCAACTCTTTCTCTGCAATGAGGCCTTCCCGCATCAAGGGAGCAGTTAATCGCCTTGCAAAGCGCACGCCTTCCACGACGGCGCTGATATTCTCATCCGCCCCGTCGGTGAAATAGCGAAAATTGATCGCGGGGATCACGTGGATCTGCGGTTCGCAGGATGACCTCGCCCGCACGGTTGTTGGTTTAGGCCTTCAGGATGATCCAGGTGAGACGATTGTTGCCGTCGCCGATGGCACTCGAATATCCCGGATAATATCCGGCGAAACGGCCTTGCATAGCCTGGAACAGCTCCGGCACCACTTGTTCGGTCCGCGACTTGCGCGCGAACGCAAGCATGCTGAGGCCGCACATAGAATTGCCAGCATGCCGGATTCCGCCAGCCGAGCGGACAACGGACCGCCGCCAGCTCCCGAGCCGACGACATTGTAATCATAATCGGCGCCGGGCGTTGTTTGAACACTGCTCATATGCGCGACCTCGACGTGTGACGCCGCCGCCAGCTGTCTCGAGGCCAATCTAGGCGACCGACAAACAATCCTGCAACGACGGTCCCGGGCGTTGCAGAAGTACAGGCACCCGTCAGCAGCTATTCTGACGCGATGCCCAAACCTCCCTCCGGTGTCTGCTCCGACCGCCTAATCCCGCGCAGCCGTCGCGCCGAACAACTGCGGTGAAACCTGCAGGGCTCCTGCAATCGCGGTTGCGACCTGGTTGGCGAGCCTGGCGTCCTTCGCTGCAATTGTCCTGATGCCGCTGACGATCTGCTCGACCTGCTTGACGGCGTTGTACAGATCGGGCGGCGGATCGGGCAGAGTAAGGATGATTGGGATCGGATTATACGCCAGCTCACCCTCGATGCGTCTGAGGAGTGCCCAGAACGCGTCCTGGCACTTGGCCTTGTCCACGTAGAACTGCGGTTCGTACAGCAGTTGCTGGGTATCCAGCAGCGTGGTGCCGACCGTGGTGACCTTGTTGCTCGACGCGAACTGCTCGCGTACCGACACCTTGATGGTGAGCTGCTCGTGACCGAGATTGTCGCCGCTGGTGATATCGAGTTCGTGCGACATGGCCAGGTAGGTGGAGGTGTCGCCGGCATCACTGCAATAAATCGAGATCGCCTCGTTGATCGAATTCTGCTTGCTGGGATCGGCCGGAATGTCGGTATAGACCGTTGCCGTGGGATGGATCGTCGCATTGCCCGAAACAGCAGTGCCGTTGATGGTCCATTCGAACACCGGCTGTGCGAAGCCGGTGACCGTCGCCGTACAGCGCAGCAACTGCGGCGTGTTGAGGATTTGATAGTGGTAGTCCTTGGCCGGGCACAGGAAGAACGGCGAGACGTGAACCGTGCCCTGGCTGGCGACGCTGCTGGCGCCGTTGGACTGCTCGGTGACATCGAGCTGGACGGTGCGTTGCTGGCCGGTCTCGATCGGAAACGGGTTGTCGGTCTTGAGAGCGGCGGTCTGGCCGATGGGGAAGAACGGCGCCAGGAACTGGGTAAAAGCGGCGTACGCGCCGGATTGGCCAGTGAGCGCGTGATAGGTGGCTTCCAGCGTCGCACCGGCCTTGGTGATGATGTCCGTCATGCTGTGGCCGAGTTGGCTGTGCAGCCAGTAGAGGAACAGCAGCGAGCAGCCAAAGCTGTCGCCATCGGTGTCGCTCGACTCATTGCTGGTGATCCAGTCGTGGCGCGCAGCGGACTGCAGCCAGCCGTTGACGTAGGGACCGCCCAGGTAGGTGCCGTTGTAGTAGCTCGCCGGATGCAGCAAACCCACCGCCATACGCGAGAGGCCCTCGCCGTCGCTGTGGTTCTCGATCCACGTGTTGGTGCCGGTCTGGACGTCGCGGCATGACATCAGCACTTCGATGATCTCGGCGATGAACAACCCCATCACCGCATCGTCCGCCATCGGGTCGGAACCCTGGGCGTTGAAATGGTTCATGATGACGAGGGAGGAGCCATTGGTGTGGTAGCCGTTGTTCGACGCCAGGCTCCTGGTATCGACCAGCAGGGTCACGCGGTTGGACGGCCCAAACCCCGAGGTGTTCTGGAACCAGCCGCGCAACGTGGCGAATTCCGCCTCGGCACTCTGCTGGAGTTTCTGCGCCCGCTGCTTGGCGAAGTTGAAGGCGTCATTGAACTGGATGACGAAGTTTGTCGTGGTGGCGAGGGTTTGGATCACGGGGAGACTCCTCGATGTCCGGTGCGGGCGATGCCCCGCCGCCGACGCTGAAGCTGGGAAACCGAGGACAGAAGTAAGCAGTATGCAGTCGTAACGCTGTGACCTGCATCATAGGCGATGACCCGGAGACGTCGGGGCGATGGGTTTCGCTCCGCTCTACCCATCCTACCGGCAAATAACGGTGCGGGCCTGGGCGTCGGATGGGTGGAACGCAGCAGAAACCCGTCGCCCCATCGCCCAGGCCCGCACGATCAGGCGCGCACCTGCCGCATCAGTGCCGCCCAGCGATCCAGTATCGGCAGGATCTGCGCAGCGCCCTCGGCCGGCAGGCTGACATTCACCCGCGCAGCCCCAAGGTCGCGAAACTTTCGCAACTGCGCGAGATCCTCGGGCGAACCGCCGATCGTCACCGGCAGCGACTGCGGATCCCGCCCGGCCTCGGCCGCCATCTGGCGGAAGCGCGGCATGTATTCTTCGGGATCGCCGCTGCTCGCATTGGGAAACCAGCCATCGCCGTAGCGGATTGCACGCCGTGCCGCCCATGGAAATGCGCCGCCCAGCAGGATCGGCGGATGCGGCTTCTGCGTCGGTTTCGGCCAGGTCTGCATCGACGGGACCTTGACGATGTCGCCGTTGTATTCGGCCGTCGACTTGGTCCAGATCGCCTTCATCGCCTCCATCTGCTCGCGCATCTTCTTCATGCGCGTGGCAAAGACCGTGCCGTGGGCTTCGATCTCCTCGGCATTCCAGCCACCGCCGATGCCGAACAGGAACCGCCCGCCGGTCACCTGGTCGATCGAGGCAACCAGCTTCGCGGTCTGGATCGTATCGCGCTGGATGACCAGGCAGATGCCGGTCGCAACCTTGAGCTTCTTGGTGGCGGCAGCGGCCGCGGTCAGCGTGACGAACGGATCCATCACGTCGTAATAGCGCTTCGCCAGTTCGCCACCGCCGGGCGCCGGCGTTCGCCGCGGCACCGGAATGTGCGAGTGCTCTGCCGCCCATAGCGAGTCGAAACCGCGCTCCTCGAGCGCGACGGCAAGTTCAGCCGGAGAGATCGAGTAGTCGGTGAAGAAGATCGATGCGCCGAATTCCATGGTGGTGTGCCTTCACTGCTGATGCGGCTTGCACTGTCATTGCGAGGAGCGAAGCGACGCGGCAATCTCGCGCGAGTTGAGCTCAACGACCACGAGTTTGCCG
>DATAPW010000031.1:0-15074 GCA_036265005.1 Acetobacteraceae bacterium
CCTTCGCCCAGTTCAAAGCGGCGGTGGACGGCTTCTTCAGCAATATCGCCAGCTACCACGATGAAATCCGCACCCTGATCTCCGGCGCCTTCCATTTCATCGGCACACAGAACCCCCAGGCTCCCTGAGAGCAAGGGTATATCAGCCCGCGGCGGCCACGCCCGGGTGCAGCCCCGGAGGCCGGCGCAGCGCCCAGAACGCCACGCCGCCGCAGGCGTAGAAGAAGATCGAAAGCCCGAATGCCACCTCGTAACTGCCGGTTAGGTCGAAGATCCAGCCAGCCATCCACGATCCCGACGCTGCACCGATGCCGGTGCCGATCGTGATCACCCCGAGGATGGTGCCCAGTTGCGGTCCCGGAAACAGATCGGCGGTCTTTGCCGTGATCGCCGGCCCGCGCGCTCCCCAGGTCAGGCCGAAGAAGCACGAATGCAGCCACAGCAGCAGGTGCTGCTCGGGCGACGTGATCAGCATGGCGCAGGCGACGCCGAAGATCGACGTGCCGTAGGTCACCACCGCCGACAGTTCGCGCCCGACATGATCCGACAGGATGCCGGTGACAATCACCCCCGGCAGCGACAGCAGCGCGCCCAGCCCCAGCACCTCGGCCGCGTACAGCTTATCGAAGCCGATGGTGACGGCGAAGGCGAGTTGGTGCAGCGCCACCAGGAAGCTGCCCAGGCCGGTGAACACATAAACCAGGAACAGCAGCCAGAAATGCGGCGTCCGCATCGCATAGCGCAAGGTCCAGCCGGAGGATGCTGCCGCGTGCCCGCCGGTGGTGGCGATCCGCGCCGGTTCCGAGCGGCGGAACAGCGCGGCCAGCGGCAGGAACGCAGCCGCCATGAAGCCGCCCTGCGCCAGGTACGCGCCGCGCCAGCCGACCCCGGCAATCAGCACCTGTGACAGCGGCGCGGAGAATGCCCGGGCGAAACCGTTGGCCGACTGCACGACCGCCACCGCCATGCCGCGGTTGCGCACGAAGCGGCGTGACAGGATCGGCACGAACACCACCAGCCCCAGGCAGTTCGCGCCGAGTGTCATGACCACGCCGTACAGCACGATCACCTGCCACAGCGCATCGGCGAATGCGCTGGCGACCAGGCCGAGCGCCAGCAATCCACCGCCCATCAGGATGAGCTTCTGCGGTCCGAGCCGGTCCACCAGCACGCCGACCAGCGGCGATGTCGCGCCGGTGACCAGTTGCGATACCGAATAGGCGATGGAACTTTCCGCGCGGCTCCAGCCGAACGCCTCGATGAAGGCGACCAGGAACACCGTGTAGGAGTGCATGCATGCCGCACCGACCGCGAAGGTGATGAACGACGCGGACAGCAGCAGGCCGGACTGGCGTGCGGATGGACTGAAGGACGATGGGGCGCGGATCCGCATGGCCTCGCTGCTTCGGTTCGGTGCCACACGGCAACCGCAGTGTGCGCGCCGTGTTTCGCAGGCTCAACCCCATGGCGGGCAGGCCCCATGGCAGGCAGGCCCCATGGCGGCCAGGTCTGGAGCGCGCTAGCGTTGCGGCCTGCTTCGACGGGGGTCCGATGGACGCCTTGCAGCCGGTCGATCGGCTCGACATCCAGGTGCTGGTGGACAACGTGACCGACAGCCTGTCGTCCACGCCGGCTTTCGTCACCCGCGAGTGGGTGACGCTGCAGCGCCAGGGCATGCGCATCACCGCCGGCGCATCGCTGTGCTGTGCCAATCATGGCCTGTCGCTGGTGATCACCGCGCATGGCGCCGACGGCGCGCGCACGCTGCTGTTCGATGGCGGCCCGGTGGATTACGCGGTCGAGCGCAACGGCGTGCGCCTCGGCATCGATTTCGGCGCGATCGGCGCAGTGATGCTGTCGCACGGCCATTGGGACCATGCCGGCGGCATTCCGCGCGCGCTTGGCATGATCGGCCAGGCCAATGGCGGCCGCGCGGTGCCGCTGTTGCTGCATCCCGGCATGTTCCGCCCGCGCGGCGCGCGCCAGCCGGACGGCGGCGTGCTGCCGATGCAGCCGATCCCCACGCCCGCCGAATGGGCCTTGCTCGGCGCCGAACCGGTGGTGACGAACGCGGCGCAGACCTGCCTGGATGGCGCGTTCTTCGTCAGCGGCGAAATTCCCCGCATCACCAGCTACGAGAAGGGACTGGCGGGCCAGGTCTGCCGCGCGACGGACGATGCGGACTGGACGCCGGACCCGCTGCTGATGGACGAGCGCTTCGTCGCCGTACACCTGCGCGGCAAGGGCCTGGTGGTGTTCAGCGCCTGCTCGCACGCCGGCATCGTCAATGTGCTGCACCATGCGCGCGCGACGTTCCCGGACGTGAAGCTGCACGCGGTGATGGGTGGCTTCCATCTCGCCGGCGCCACCGAAGCGATCATCCCGGACACGGTGCGCGATCTCGGCACGTTCGGGCTCGACCTGATGATCCCGGCGCATTGCACCGGCTGGCGCGCGCTGAACGCCATGGAGCGCGCCTACGGCGAGGCAGTGGTGGTGCCGTCGGCGGTGGGAAAGCGATTCAGTCTGTGCAACTGACGTAGGGCGGAACAGCGCAGCGCATTCGCTGCGCTGTTCCGTCCTACCGGCTCTGCCGGCGCCGGCGTTCGCGGAACGCGATGTAGATGCCGGACGCGATGATCACGCCCGCACCGATCCAAGTCCACAGATCGGGGAAATTGTCGAAAACCAGATAGCCCAGTGTCGCGGTGCCGACCAGTTCGACATAGCCCAGCGGCGCCATCACCGCCGCGGGGCCAAGCTGGAAGGCGCGGATGATGAGGTAGTGCCCGACGCCGCCGAACACGCCCAGCAGGCAGAACAACGCCGCGTCGAACAGCGTGTGCGGCATCACCCACGCGAACGGCAGCACGAAGGTCATCGCCAGCGAGCCGAGCAGTGCGGCGAACACGATGCCGGTCGCCGCGTTGTCGTGCGAGCCGACCCAGCGCGTGGCGATCTGGTACAGCGCGTAGGCCAGCGCCGAAGACAGCAACAGCAGGACGGCCGGATCGTGCATCCCGCTGCCCGGCCGGATCACCATCAGCGCTCCGGCGAAGCCGACCAGCACGGCGCTCCAGCGGCGCCACCCGACGCTCTCGTGCAGCAGCGGCACCGACAATGCGGTGACGATCAGCGGCGAGGTGAAGCCGATCGCCGATGCGGTGGCCAGCGGCACGCGCCCGATCGCCATCACGAACACCATGTTGCTGACCAGCATCAGCACCGAGCGCCCGATCTGCACCGTCGGTCGCCGCGGCCTGAGCAGCCGCCAGCCGTACTGCGGCATGAACACGATCAGCATGATGAGCAGGTGCCCGGTGAAGCGTGCCCAGACGATCTGCGGTACCGGATACTGCGCCGCGAGCAGTTTCACCGCCGCGTTCATGAACGGAAACAGGCAGGTGCCGGCGCACATCAGCAGGATGCCGCGCACCGCGTCGGACAGGCCACGCATGGTTATGGATGCTTACGCGGCGATCCAGCTCTTCGGCTCGCCGGCATAGATCGCACCGGGATTGCCGCTGACCGTCGTGCGCCACATCAGCCGTGCCTCCTTGTCGGCATCGAACCATGTCGCGGCATGCACCAGGCAGCGGTTGTCCCACACGATCAGGTCGCCCCGCGTCCATTCATGCACATAGACGAACTCGGGACGCGTAAGATGCGACATCAGCGTGGCCAGCAGATCCGCGCCGTCGCCGTGCGGACCGGGCTGCATGCCGACGAACGGGCCCTCCAGCCAATCCATCTGGCCGAACTCGCAGAGATACAGCGCGCGGCGGCCGGTGACCGGATGCACGCGCACCACCGGCTGGCGCTGCGGGCGTTCATGCGGCTGCAACGGACGCGGCGTCTCGCCGGCGAGCACTGCATCGCGCGTGCGTTTGGCACTGGCGCCGGCATGCAGCCCCTCGAGGTTATCGACGCGCGCCTTGAGCGCGTCGGGCAGCGCCTCGTATGCCGAGGTGCCATCCGCAAACAGTGTCTGCCCCTGGCCTTGCGGCACCGGAACCACGGCGAGGAACAGCGAGACATCCGGCGGTGGCCGGCGGTAGCTCTGGTCGGTGTGCCAGCCCCTGCGATGGGGAAACTGCACCGGCAGCCTGCCGTCCGCGGTCAACGGCGGATCCGGCCGGCGCGGCGGCTGGCGGCTGGCCGGCGGCGTGTTCGAGACGATGAAGATCTCCGATACCGTGTCGTGCACCATGTTCAACGGGGTCAGCGTGTGCCGGTAGTCTTCCACCTCGGAGCCGAAGATGCGGCTCAGGCGGACCAGCAGTTCGGGTGTATCGGCCATCGCACCCATGCCTGGCAGCAGCAGGAGGCCGCTGCTCTCGGCCAGCGCGTGCGGCAATGCATCAGGTTCGTTTTCGGCGGCGCCGACGAAAGCCTGCGCGCCGGTATCGCCGACCAGCCTGAGGCGACCGCCGAAACTGGCGCCCGACAAGGGTCTGACGAGTTCGAAACTGCCGCTCACGGTGCACCTGCCTTCGATGGGATGACGGATGCAGCGAGCGTAACCGTTCGATGTGCTAGGTCAATTTATCTGCATGCGCAGCAGGCACGCGCCAGGCCATTCGTCATGATTACAAAACTACTTGTTTCCGCGCAAAACCACTCGTTCCCGCGAAGCAGGCTGCAATACCAAGGCTCATTGATGATGACTTATGCATTGCCCCGACTGTCATGGCCGGGCCACGCCCGGCCATGACAGTGGGATCGATGAGTCGCTATCGACGAGCTTGAGTATAATCCAGTCAGCGACCCTACCATGCAACGTTCGGGCGGAGGCTGCCGCGGAGGACCGCGGAGTATCCGGTCGGTGCTTCGCATGCCAAGTCCAGTACGCTCCGTGGCACTCCGTGCGCGCCTCAGCCTCGAGGATTGAATCACAGTCCCGAAGGCCGGAATGACGAAGGACGCGGCGAGCACGACGAACGGAAGCTGCGTTGGTGACCGAATGCGATCAGCCCCGGCCGGTCAAACGACGCCATGAGCGCGGTTGGCCGCGGCCTCGATCATCGCTGCCGGCGGGTGCCCAGCACGATCACCGCGCCCAGCAACTGCAGCACCATGCACAGCACGAGCGCTGCACCATAACCGCCGGTCGCGTCGCGCGCCACGCCGAGAAGCGTCGGGCCGAATGCCAGCGTCGCCTGCCCGACCATGGAACTTAGTCCGACGACGAGGCCGAACGATTGCGGCGAGAACTCGCGCTGCACGATCAGCGCAGGCAATGTTATAACGTTGCCGACCGACAGGCCGAACACCACGCTGCCGACATACAGCGCCGCGGGCTGGTCCGGCAGCACTACCATCAACCCCAGCCCCAGTGCCTGCGATGCGAAACTGGCAGCCGACGCGCGGCGCTGGTTCAGCCGGTCGATCACCGGTGCGAATGCCAGCCGGCCGACCGCCGCGGCCATCGCCGTCGCCGCGATAGCGACACCGGCACCGTCGTTGCCCAGATGCGGCAGCAGGAACGCCACCTGGTGCACGATGAACCCGACCTGCGCTGCCAGCGCCAGTGCGAAGGGCAGCGAGACCGACCAGAAATGCAGGCTGCGCAACGCCTGTGCCTGCCCGGCATATGTCGTCAGCCGATCGCCATCGTCGTGCGCCGCAGCGCGCCGGTCGCGCATCGTCAGGCGCCGGTCGTCGTCGAACGCCACACGCCCCACGCCGAACAGGATCACCGGCAGCAGGATCGCCAGCGAGACCGCCACCAGCAGCGGCACGGCCTGTGCCAGCCCCATCCGGTGCACCAGCCGCACCAGCAGCGGCGCCACGGTGAAGCCGCCGGCGCTGGCGCCGTTCAATGCCAGGCTCAGCGCAAGGCCGCGCCGCCGATCGAACCAATACACCAATGTCGTGGCGATCGCTGTCGTCGTCGTGGCTGCCCAGCCGATCGCCATCACGATGCCGCAGACATAGAGCTGCCACGGCGCCTGCACCTGGCTCAGGCCGACCGCGCCGACGCCGAGGATGATGGCGCCGGATGCCAGCAGCAGGCGCGGTCCCACCAGTTCGATCACGCGATGCACGCGGCTGAGCAGCACCGCGCCGGCCAGGTAGTACACCGTGGTCGCCGATGCGATCAGCGACGCCGGCCAACCGCGCGTTGCATGCAGGTCCGCGAGGAACACCGCCTGGCCGTAGAAGCCGAACCCCCAGGCGAATGTGGCGGTGCAGAAGCACGCCACGACGACCGACCAGCCGTGGCGAAACTCGCTGGCCGGCGCGACGATGGGCGGCGATGCGACGAGACTGCTCATGCCGCCGCCTTCGCCGCGAGGAAGGGCACTTCGATGCCGTCGCTGCAGACGCCGATGTCATGCTGGATGCTCATGTCGCGCTCCTTTCGGGTGGCCCGGAACCTGGGGCGCGGCGGGTCCCTCCGCAAACGATTCTTCGTGGCACGTTCGGTTGAGAAATTCTATCCTGAGCCATGCCCGCCCTGCCCCCGCTCAACGCGCTGCGCGCCTTCGAGGCAGCGGCCCGCCACCTCAGCATGAAGGAGGCGGCAGCCGAGTTGTCGGTGACGCCCGGCGCCGTCAGCCAACTGGTGCGCGGCCTGGAGCATCGTCTCGGCACGCCGCTGTTCCGCCGCGGCAACCGCTCGCTGGTGCTGACCGAAGCCGGGCAAAGCTACTTCGCGCCGATCCGCCACGCCTTCCGCCAGATCGGCGAAGCCACGCGACGGCTGCAGGCGAACCCGCATTCCGGCATGCTGACCGTCAGCGCGCCGCCGGCCTTCGCCGCATCCTGGCTGGTGCCGCGTCTCGGTGCGTTCCGGGCGCGCCATGCCGACATCGAACTGAACATCGCCACCACACGCAGCCTGGCAAATTTCTCCGCCGACGGTGTCGATGTGGCGATCCGCCACGGGCTGGGAAGCTATCCCGGCCTGCGCTGCGACCGCATCACGACGATTGCCATGATACCGGTGTGCAGTCCGCGCTTTCTCGCAGCGCAGGCGGCGAACCGGCCGCAGCATCCGGCCGACCTGCTTGGCCTGACGCTGCTGCACGATGCGGACCGGCAGGATTGGGCGCTGTGGTTCCAGGCGCAGGGCGTCGCCGACCTGGGCCATGTCGCGTCGAGCGGCATCAGCTTCGACGACCAGATGCTGCTGATCCGCGCCGCCGCATCGCACCAGGGCGTGGCGCTGGTGACCGAGACGCTGGCAAGTCCGGAACTCGACCAGGGCACCCTGGTGCGGGTGGTGGACGTCGCCTGGCCGCAGGAGTTTTCCTATTGGCTGGCGTGCCCGCGCGCGACTGCCGACCAGCCGAAGATCGCGGCGTTTCGTGGCTGGCTGCTCGAGGAGGGCCGGCGGTTCAGCGCGCCCGCGCGTCCAGCCAGGCGAGCAACGCGGGGCCGAACGCCTTGAGGCTCTTGTAGTGCACCGTCGCCTCCGGCAGCGCGCGCACCGCCTCGGCCAGGCGCGCGGCATCGGCTGGCCGGTTGATCGCCGCAGCGAGCGGATAGTTGTGCACGCGGATGCCGAACAGCACCGCGTCGGATTGCGGCATCCGCGTCAGCGTCTGGCGTTCGACGCGCAGGTACAGCCTCTCGCCGGCATTGTCCGGCGTGACCGCGGTGTTGGCCGCCTCGCGCCATTTGCCGCCGGGCTGGTACATCGCCGGATCGTCCAGCACCGACCAGTTGAGCCGTGATGCGATGTGGCCCGGCTTCACCTTCCCCATGAAGCGATCGACCGGCGTGGCGAGGCGGTCGGCATAATGCGGCACCGGCCCGTGCACCGCCTGCAGCGGCCGCCCCAGCTTCTCATGCAGCCGCCAGCGGCTGGGGAAGCACAGCACGGCAGCGGTAAAGCGCGGCGGCGCATCGCCGGCGGACTGGATGATGCACAGATCCTCCTGCACGAGGCGGCCGGCCAGTTCCAGCGGATGGCATGGCGGATCGGCCAGGTTCCACGTCTCGCCGGTCAGGTGATTGGCCAGCGCATCGCCATCCAGGCTGAACCAGTCGGGAAACTGCGTGGTGAGGTACGCCACGAGACGCCGAAGCACCTCGCGGCCGGCGTCCTCGGCTTCGGGCAGCACGCCGAACACATCGTCGTGCCGATCGGCCAGCAGGCGGCGGCGCTCCGCCATCTCATCGGCATAGCGTGCATCGAGTTCGATCCACTCGGCTGCCGGCAGCGCGACCAGGCCCATCGCCATGCGATACGCGCCGGTCTCGAACGGCAGGTAGATCGTTTCGGGCGGCGGCAGGCGCATCATCCATCCTCGCTGATCCTCACGACGGCCGCGTCAGATCACCCGTTTCGCCCGCAATTCCGCCAACGCGCCGGCATCCAGCCCCAGCCGGTCCGCCAGCACCGCATCGGTGTGTTCACCCAGCATCGGCGGCGGCAGGCGATAATCCGGCGGCGTCTCCGACAGCCGTACCGGATTGGCGATCACCTTCACCGCCTCGCCCGACCCGTGCGCCATCTCGCGCACCACGCCGCGCGCCATCACGTGCGGATCGGCGAACACCTCCGACAGCTTGTTGATCGGCCCGCAGCCGATCTTCAGCGCCTCCAGCCGGTCCACCCACCACGTCGTCGGATGCTGCATCATCACCGGCGTCAGCGTGTCGGTCACCAACTGGCGGTTCTCGACGCGCGCGGCATTGGTGGCGAAGCGCGCATCCTCCAGCAGGTGCGTCAGGGCGAACGCCTCGCAGAACCGCTTGAATGTCGGATCGTTGCCGACCGACAGCACGATGTGTCCATCCGCGGTCGGGAACACCTGGTACGGCACGATGTTCGGATGCTGGTTGCCGAGGCGCGCAGGGTTTTCGCCGGTCGCCAGGTAGTTCATGCCCTGGTTGGCCAGCCACGCGACGTGGGTGTCCAGCATGCCGATGTCGATCTGCTGCCCGGTATTGCTCCCCTCGCCAGTCGCATCGCGATGCCGTAACGCCGCCAGAATCCCGATGCAGCCATACAGGCCGGCGAACAGGTCGGCGACCGGCACGCCGACCTTCTGCGGCAGCCCGTCCGGCTCGCCGGTCAGGCTCATCACGCCGCCCATCGCCTGGATCAGCGAATCGTAGCCGGGCCGCGGCGCATACGGTCCGGTCTGGCCGAACCCGGTGATCGAGCAATAGATCAGCCGCGGGAACTTCGCGTGCAGTTCCTCGTAGCCAAGCCCGTATTTCGCCAGCGCACCGACCTTGAAGTTCTCCACCAGGATGTCGCACTGCGCGATCAGCTTCAGTGCGATCGCCTGGCCCTCGGGCTGCGCGATGTCCAGCGTGACCGACCGCTTGTTGCGGTTCACGCCGACGAAATACGCGCTCTCCTTGGTACCCGGCATGTACGGTGGTGCGAAGCCGCGCGTGTCGTCGCCGGAACCGGGCTTCTCGATCTTGATCACGTCGGCGCCGAGATCGGCCAGCATCTGCGCGCAGGTCGGCCCGGCCAGCACCCGCGTCAGGTCGAACACCCGCAGGCCGCGAAGCGGTCCAGTGGGAAGTGGGCCAGTGGGTGAGCCAGCGGGAAGTGGGCCAGTGGGAAGTGGTCCAGCCGATTGCGCGCCAATGGGTTCGTTCATCGATTTCTCCAACTTGCCGGGCCGCAACGACGGGTCCATATCGGCTGACCGCTTATAGGTCCGCTGCCGGGGCAGGCAAACCCGACGCCGGATCGCCGAACCCGGGAGGAGATGCCGGCAATGCCGGATCTGGGCGTCACGCCGCCGCGCGCGGCAAGCATCGAGGCACGCGCGTCCTGGACCGCCGCGTGCCTGACGCTGGCCATCCTGTCGATCTCCTACGGCTCGCCGCTGCTGGTCGTGGTCGGACTGAAGCCGATCCAGGAAGCCCTCGGCACCGACCGTTCCGTGGTGGCGCTCGCCGGCGCGCTGGTCTGGGTCGGCACCGGTCTCGGCGGCATCATGATGGGCTGGCTGGCCGATCGCATCGGCATCCGGCTGACCGCGACCATCGGCGCGGTGATGATGGCGCTGGGCCTGGCGATATCGTCCCTCGGCAGCGTCTGGGCGCTGTATGTCGGCCACGGGCTGCTGATCGGCCTGGTCGGCAATGGCGCGATCTATGCGCCCCTGGTGGTCTATGTCACCCGCTGGTTCGACCGCCGCCGCGGCTCCGCGCTGGCATTCATTTCGTCCGGCCAGTACATCGCCGGCGTGGTCTGGCCCTCGGTGTTCCAGCGCGGCATCACCACCATCGGATGGCAGACCACCATGCTGGCGTATGCCGTCGTGGTGGTCGTGGTGATCCTGCCGCTGACCCTGCTGTGCCTGCGCCCGGCGCCGGAGCCGCTGGCGCCGCATCCGCTGTCGGGCGATCCTCGCAAGGGCGAAACGGTGCTGGGGTTGAATGCCAACCTAGCCCTCGCGCTGATCTGCATCGCGGCGTTCTTCTGCTGCATTCCGATGGCGGTGCCGAACGGCCATCTCGTGGCGTTCTGCACCGACCTCGGCATCGTGCCCACGCACGGTGCGGCGATGCTTTCGGTGCTGCTGGCCTGCGCGTTCATCAGCCGGCAGTTCTGGGGAATGCTGGCCGATCGCGTCGGCGGCCTCCGCGCCGTCATGGTGGGGTCGGCCTGCCAGGCGGTGGCGGTCGCCGGGTTCCTGCTGACCCAGAACGAGATCGGGCTGTTCGCCGTATCGGCCGCGTTCGGTCTCGGCTTCTCCGGCATCATCCCGTCGTATGTGGTGGCAATCCGCCAGTTGTTCCCGTCATCCGAGGCGTCGTGGCGGGTGCCGACCTTCTTCTTCCTTGGCATGTCGGGCATGGCGTTCGGCAGTTGGCTGGCCGGCGCGCTGTACGACCATTTCGGGTTCTATGCGCCGGCCTTCGCCGTCGGCGTGTTCTTCAACCTGGCCAACCTCGTGGTGATCGGGCTCCTGGTGGCACGCCAGCGCAGCCAGTCACGGCTGATGCCGGCCTACGGCTGAGGCCGCCCGGAACGAGCGCGGCGCAGCAGGCCGGCTGCATTTTTGCAAGACCGACACCCCCATGAGCCGCCGCTCAGTAGTACCAGCCCGGACCCCAGGGTCCCCAGTTCATCTCGTTGATCTGCGCCGTCATCTGCTGCTCGTTGGCGAGGTTCTTTGCAAACACCTCGCTGCGGTAGCGGTCGTAGACAGCCTGATTGCCGACATACAGGCAGTCGCAGATCGTCGGGTCTGCGTAGGTGAAGATCACCGTGTTGTTGCGCACCTGCCGGACGAATTTATGCGGTGGCAGCGTGGCCAGCGAGGTTTGCCGTTGCGGCGTATTTGCCGGCACCAGCGTGAATCCGGCGGCGGCCAGCATGTCCTCCTTGTTCTGCACCTGCGCCGCGCAGGCCGATACTGCGACGCACGCGGCGATAATTGCGACGGTCGCCCTGATCTGAAGCATCGTCATCCTCCTTCACTCATTGGTCTCGGTCATGGCCCCCGAGGGTCGTGCGTTACGTCTCAAACGTGAAGATGCGCTTCCAGTCGTTCTTCATGCTGACCACTGTCCACATCCTTGCTTTGGCCTCGTCCATCAGTGACTGGGTGAACGTGCCGACCTTGCTGTCCGGCAAGCCGCCCGCCGGCCCGTAGGCATATTCGCGGGCGGCGTCGTCGTGATGGACCAGAAACTTCAGCCGTGCACCGTTGCCCGCGCCGGCATACTCCAGCATCTCGCGGTCGCCGGTCGAGTTGCCGAAAGCCGCATAGGGGCGCTTGCCGATGAACAGATCGATGCCGATTGCCTTGCCGTCGAAGTTGTCGTTGAAGAACAGCTTCGGCTGCCGCATCAGCGCCGCCTTGCCATCCTTGAATTGGTATGTCGTGGCGAGGCTGGAGCCGACAACCTGCTGCGTCGGGATGCCATAGACCCGCTGCGAGTAAGCGCGTACGAAGTCCTGGCCGCCACCGGTGACAATAAACGTCGCGAATTGGTTCGCACGCAGATATTCGAGAACCTCGATCATCGGCTGATAGACCAGCTCGGTGAAAGGCCGCTTGAATCGCGGATGCTTCGCCGTCGCCAGCCACTGTGTGACGATCTCCAGGAACTGCGCCTGGCTCATGCCGGCGTGCGTGGCAAAGATGAGTTCTGCCCAGTCCCGTTCCGAGAAGTGTGCCAGAGCCGATAGATCATTGGTGAGCACGGCCTTGAACGGCTCGCGCGATGTCCACTCCGGATGCTTCGGGGCCAATTCGTGCACACGATCCAGCGCAAAGAAAGCCTGTCCGTAAAGCGGATGTTCCACCCACAGAGTACCATCCTGATCGAACGTCGCAATGCGGTCCTCCGGAGGCACATAGTTCGCGTTCGCGCGGTCTGTGGTCGCCCTCACGAAGTCGAGAATTGCTTGCTTTGCCGGCCCGTCGTTCCACGCAGCGAGCGGCGTGGTTTGCGCCCGTGCCGTGGTAGTGCCGAACAGCGTGGGCAGTACAGGCAACGTTGCGAGTACGCCCAGCATGAAGCGTCGGCTAGCGGCGGCGGAAGCGACGATTGGCATAGTCGGTGATCTCGCGAATGCTATGGTCATGGATCTCCGGGGCGGGTGACCCGGCCGGGTCAGCCCGCCCTTCGGATTCAGGCAAGTGGCAGGCCGCTAGTCGCTCGGGTGGCCAGCCTTCTTCATTGCGTCCAGGATCCCGGTAAGGTTGTAGGTCTCAGGCGCCTGCAACGGTGGGAACTTCGCGTACGATTCCAGCTCCTTCTCCCAGAGCTGCTGACCGATCGGGAGCATGTTCCAGTCGTACTGGAATGCGGTGAGGGGACCACCGAGCGCACCTCCCAAGGCCATAGCTGTCTTTTGCTCGACGCCGACCGCCTGTTCGAAAGGATCGCGCTTGATGTTCTGGACCAAGGTGAAGTGGAACGGGACGAGAGGCAGAATCCATCCCTCTGGCCCAGGCTGCGACATGGTGTAGTACATCTTCCAGTTCTTGTAGCGCACCGCCGACGGCGTTGCGCCCGAGAAATAGAAGAAGACGTCGCGCGCCGAGGTCTTCGACGTACCTTCGAGATAGTCGCGCTGGTCAAAGCCGTCGAGCGTCGTTTTGACAATCCCGGGGTACCGGCCGGCCTCGATCTGATCCCTCAATGCGTTGCCCTTGGGCCCGCCGGCAATATCGACCAGCGTGGGAAGCCAATCGAGCGCGGCAAAGAGCTGATTGTGCACCGTGCCAGGCTTGATGTGGCCAGGCCAACGAACCACCATGGGTGCACGGTAGCCGCCTTCCCATGCCTCACCCTTCTGCCCCTTGAATGGCGTGACGCCACCGTCGGGGAAGCTGATCGCTTCGGCCCCGTTGTCAGTCGTAAACACGACGATCGTGTTGTCGAGCTGACCCAGGTCCTCCAGTTTCTTGAGAACGACGCCGATGTTGTCGTCCATCTGTTTCATGCCGGCTTCGTTGACGCCCCAATCCTTGCCGCCTTTGGTTCCGACCATGTCATAGTACTTCTGCGACAGCACGGTCGTGACATGCATGCGGGCCGGGTTGTACCAGACGAAGAATGGCTTGTTGGTCTTCTTGGGGTCATTGCGGTCGAGAAAGTCCACGACCTTGGCCGAGATCTCCTCGTCCACCGTTTTCGAGCGCTCAAGTGTCAAAGGACCTTCATCCTTGCACGTCTGGTTCTTTTCCGTACCGTCGGACGACGTGCACGCGAGAACCGGACGCGGCGGCGTCAGGCAGGTGGTGGTCAGAGGATCCACCGCGCCGGGAACTTCCGGAACGCCGGGTATCGGCGTGTTCTTGCACGGCGGGGCGATACCCTGCGTGGTCGGGGTCGAGTTGATGTCGGGGAAGCTCACCTGCTGCATCGCGTCCAGGTGATAGAGGTAGCCCCAATATTCCTGGAACCCGTGCGCCGTCGGCAGCGCAGCGGTGTGATCGCCCAGGTGGTTCTTGCCGAACTCACCGGTGGTGTAGCCGAGATCATGCAGGAACACTGCAAGCGCGGGCGTGCCGGGCCGCAAATAGGATGGGCTGCCCGGCAGTTGCGGCGGAATCATGCCGGTGCGCAACGGATACATGCCGGTGAAAAAGGCGTTGCGACCCGAGGTGCAGCTCTGCATGGCGACGTAGTCCATGAAGATCGAGCCCTCTTGCCCGATGCGATCGATGTTGGGCGTTTCACCGACCATCAGGCCGCGGTGGTAAATGCTCGGCTGCATGAAGCCGATGTCATCGCCCATGATGAACAGGATGTTGGGCTTTTGTGCCGGCGGCGCCTGCGCAGTGGCAGGCGATATCAGTTGCACCTGGGTCAAACCGACCGCGACAAGCGCGGAACGCCACACTGTGCCTAGCGAGATCATTTCACCCCTCCGCAATCTTGGGCACCCAGCAGACGCCTTGTTGGCAGCTTAGAGTGGGGTGTCCGCAGGATGGGGTGCTACCCAATTTTGGCAGATTGCACGCAGTCCCGCAGAGAGTGGCTGGCAGGTTCAAAGTGACCCGCACGACAACTCGTCAAAAACCTCTGCGCAGAGATACCGATACCAACGCTCGTTGATAGCGACTCATCGATCCCACTGTCATGTCCGGACGTGCTCCGGCCGTGACAGTCGGCGCAACGCAAACGCTTAAGTCATCATCGATGAGCGTTGGCATAGCAAGAAGCGCGCGTTCGTCATGGCCGGGGCTTCTCCCGGCCATCCGGTGTGCCGGTGTGCCGCGACCGATGGCCGCGACAAACCCGGCCATGACTGTGTCGCCATTTTCATCCAGCGCGGGTCGGCCATCGGCCCGGTCCGAAACTCCCCCTGGCACTGCCGTGCGCCCCTGAAGCCGGACGACCTTGCCGAGATCATGATCGCAACGCGCATGCTCGCCGCGCATCACGCCAGCATGGACAGCTACCGGCGCTCGATGCGGCCCGGCCTGTGCGACGCCGACGTGTCCCGCCTGCGCGCCAACGCCCTGGCGACCGGGCGCGCCGCCGACGCGGCGCAGCGCACCCTGGACAAGCGAAAGGCGCCGCCGAAACCGCCCGCCGAGGCCCGGCCGGCCCGCAAGCCGCCGGTGCCGCCACACGAGGACATGTCGCGGATCGAGGCCGAGCTTGCCCGCTTCACGCCGGAGGAGA
>DATAPW010000032.1:0-2198 GCA_036265005.1 Acetobacteraceae bacterium
TCCACACCTGCTTGGGCGGCTGCTTTCGCCTCGCTGACCGATCCAACCTGAACGATGACCTTAATCCCTCGCTGGTGAGCCAGCGTGACATACGGCGCCGCCCTCCGTGCCAATGATGATGAGACACCAGACCCCCGGGAATTTAGACTTGAGGGCGCGGAAGGATAATCACGCACATGCCCATGCTCCAGCCACCGATCGATGCCGAGGCGGGCACCACCGCGAACGGAGGCCGTAGGCCGACGGTTGTGGTGGTGCCCGCCTCGGCATCTCCCGAATTATCTGACCGGCCGAGACGCCGTACATTCACCGCGCGGGACAAGATACGCATCCTGGCCGAGACCGATCGCGCGGCCGAGACCGGTGGCATCGGTGCCATCCTGCGTCGCGAGGGCGTTTACTCGTCGTCCCTCACCGAATGGCGCAAGCAGCGCGACGCCGGAGCGTTCGGTGCACTGGCGCCCGCCAAGCGCGGCCCGAAGGCCGTTGAAGCCAACCCGCTGGCAGCCAAATTGGCTCTGGCTCAGCGCGATAATGCCCGTCTGACGCTGCGCCTGAAACGCGCCGAAGCCATCATCGAGCTGCAAAAAAAAGTTGCGGAGCTGCTGGGCATCCCGCCGGCGCCGAATGGCGACGAGCCTTGACGAAAGCGGTCGTGGCACTCGCTCCGGACAGCCGCATGACCGCCGCGGCGTGTGCCGCGCTTGGGGTCTCGCGCGCGAGCGTGCAACGACGGCGTGCCCGGCTCACCGCGTCGCCAGCACTTCACCGTCCGAGGCCGCGACCGGCGCGGGCATTGACCGCCCCGCAACAGCAGATCGTGCTGGATCTGTTGCACGCGCCGCGCTTCGCCGACCAGGCACCGGCCGAGATCTACGCCAGCCTGCTCGATGACGGCGTCTACCACTGCTCGATCCGCACCATGTACCGCATCCTCGGTCAGAGCGGCGAAGTCCGCGAACGCCGCGAACAGCTCCGCCATCCCACCTACCGGAAGCCCGAACTGCTGGCCGAACGGCCGAATGAGGTCTGGTCCTGGGACATCACCAAGCTGATGGGACCAACCAAATGGAGTTACTTCTATCTCTACGTCATCCTCGACATCTTCAGCCGCCGCGTGGTCGGCTGGTGCGTCGCCGATGCTGAGAGCGCCACTCTCTTCAAGCCACTGTTCGACGACGCCATCGCAAAGCATGACGTGCCGCCGGGCCAGCTCACCCTGCATGCGGATCGCGGTGGGCCGATGAAGGCCAAAGCTACCGCACTGCTGCTCGCCGACCTTGGTGTGACCCGCTCGCACAATCGCCCGCACACCTCGAACGACAATCCGTTCTCCGAGAGCCACTTCAAGACACTCAAGTACCAGCCGCAGTTCCCCCAGCGCTTTGGCTGCATCGAGGATGCCAGAAGCTTCTGCCGCCACTTCGTCGATTGGTACAATCGCGACCATCACCATGCCGGTATCGGTCTGATGACGCCCGACCAGGTGCACTACGGCCAGGCCAATGCCGTCCACGCCGCTCGCCAACTCACGCTCGATCAGGCGTTCCGCGACAACCCGGAGCGCTTCGTCAACAAGCCGCCGATACCGCCGGCCAAACCGACCGCCGCCTGGATCAACCCACCAACGCCGAAAAGCCGCGCCTGCGATGCCAACCCGCCCGCCTGAAATCGTCGAAACGTCTCGTGCAGCCCCCCTTTGGCCTCGTTCTCTGCGATCGCAGCCCCCACCAGCCATCTGACATGCGTCTCATGGACTGGCTTACGCTGTCTTCCGGAACGAACGCCTCTTGGGACACCCACGGTGACGGTGCGGCATTCAATCGGTCAGGATCCGCACGAAGCGCACGGAACAGCTCGCCGCCACACTATGACACCGATCCCAAGCCAGCAGTGCCAAGCCTAAATGACGAACCCGGATGTATCAAAGTCGTTGACACGTTCCGTTCCTCTTCCACCTCTCGGTTGCGTCTGCGTCCCAAGCTAGCGCTGGGGCTGGAGGTTCCCATGTCATCACGTAGCTACACATGAACGACATAGAAAGTATTCCCTAGCAAGCAGGGCGGCGCAGCTATGACTGCTATGCGGCAACTTGCTAAGTGCTCTCCTGCATTCGTCGCTATATGACGTCAGTCCGAATGAAGGACTGAGCATACGGAGAGCAGAGCATCTTCTGAACTTCGTGTCGCACTCTCCCT
>DATAPW010000033.1:0-3683 GCA_036265005.1 Acetobacteraceae bacterium
GCTGCCGCTGTTCCAGTTGTCCGGCGTCTCGGGCTACCTGTTCCTGCCGCTCGCCGAAGCCATCATATTCGCCATGATCGCCTCCTTCATCCTGTCGCGCACGCTGGTGCCGACCATGGCGGCGTATCTGCTGCGCGCGCAGGTTGCAGCGCATAGGACGGACGGCAAACCGAAGGGTTTCTTCGGCGGGCTCCAAGGCGGATTCGAGCAGCGATTCGAGCAGCTTCGCGAACGCTACCGAGAACTGTTGGAAAAGGCGGTTACGCGGCGCGGGCGATTCATCCTGGTGTTTCTGGCGGCGGCGTTCGCCTCGGTGGGCGTGCTGATCCCCTGGCTCGGGCAGGATTTCTTCCCCGGCATCAAGTCGGGCGAGATCGACATGCATTTTCGGGCGCCGATCGGCATGCGCCTCGAGGAGGCGAGCAAGGTCGCATCCTTGGTGGACACGGCCCTGCGCCAATTGCTGCCGGGCCATATCACCAATGTCATCGACAATTGCGGCCTGCCGAACAGCGGCCTCAATCAAGCCTACAGCGCGAGCGCGACCATCGGACCGCAGGACTGCGACGTGACCATCGCGCTCAACAACCCGGCCTCACCCGTGGATGAGTACCGGTCGATTCTGCGCGATCGACTGCCGAAGCTCTTTCCGGGTACGGAATTTACCTTCCCGCCCGGCGACATCACGGCAAAGATCTTGAATTTCGGCCTGCCGGCGCCGCTCGACGTGCAAATCATCGGCCGCGACACGGAAGCCAACATGGCCTATGCCGAGCGCGTGGTCACCGAGATGCGCCGCATCCCCGGAATCGCCGACGCGACGATCGGACAGACGCTGAGCGAGCCGACGTTGCTGATCTCCGCGCATCGTGCCTTCGCGCTCGGCGCGGCGCTCACGGAGTCCGATATCGCGAACAACACGCTGACGACGCTGTCGGGCTCAGGGCAAGTGGCGCCGACTTACTGGCTCGACCGCAAGACCGGCGTCGCGCACCTCGTGAACCTGCAGACGCCGCAGACGCAGTTGACCTCGATGAGCGATCTGGAAACCATCCCGATCGACCAGGGCGACGGCGATCCGACCGGAAAGGGCATACAGATTCTCGGAGGCTTGAGTCAGATCACCCAGATCGGGGGCCCCCTCGAGGTGTCGCATCGCGACATCCTGCCGGTGATCGACATTTACGCGAGCAACGCGGGGCGCGATTTGGGGGCGGTGAATGCCGCGGTCGAGCGGGTGCTCGAGCGGACGAAAAGCGAGGTGCCGCGCGGCGCCCGCGTGCAGGTGCAGGGCCAGGCGGTGACGATGAAGAGCGCCTACGTGCAGCTCTTGATCGGGCTCGCGTTCTCCATCGTGCTCGTGTACCTGGTGATTGTCGTCAACTTCCAGTCCTGGCTCGATCCCTTCATCATCATCACGGCGCTGCCGGGCGCACTGACGGGGATCGTCTGGTCGCTGTTCCTCACCGACACGACGCTCTCGGTACCGGCGTTGACCGGCGCGATCATGTGCATGGGCACCGCGACCGCGAACTCCATCCTGGTGGTGTCCTTTGCCCGCGACGAGCTCACCGCCCATGGCGATGCGATCCGCGCGGCCGTCACGGCGGGGTATGAGCGCTTGCGTCCGGTGATGATGACGGCGCTCGCCATGATCATCGGCATGCTGCCGATGTCGATGTCCAACACGCAGAATGCGCCTTTGGGGCGCGCAGTGATCGGCGGGCTCCTGGTGGCGACATTTGCGACATTGATGTTCGTCCCCTGTGTCTTCGCCCTGATGCACCAGAGGCGATCCGGCGAAGGAGAGGCGGTATGAAGCGGCGCAGGCTGTTGATGATCGGGGTGCCGGTGGTGGTGGTCGCGGCACTGCTGCTGTACGGCATCGTGAAGCGTGAACGGGCGCTCGCGAGCCTCGGGCACGTCGCGCAGGCGCAGTCGAGCATTGCAGCCGAAATCATCACGCCGACGCCGGGGCCCTCCACGCGCCCGCTCGTCCTGCCGGGAACAGTGCGCGCCTGGTACGAGGCGCCGATCTTCGCGCAGGTCTCAGGCTATGTGCTCAGCTGGAACGTGGACTACGGAGCGCAAGTGAAGGCGGGGCAGCTGCTGGCGACGATCAGCACGCCGAGTCTGGATGCGCAGTACGCGGCGGCGAAGGGAGCTCTCGCCGTGGCGCAGGCCAACTATCATCTGGCGGTAACGACGGCTGAGCGCTGGCAGGCGCTGGAGGGCACGGTGGCCGTGTCGAAGCAGGAAGTGGACGTGCAGGTGGCGGGAGCGGCGGCGCGCAAGGCAGAGCTCGAGGTGGCCGCACAGAACGTCGCACGCTATGCGGCGCTCGAGGCATTCAAACGCGTGGTGGCGCCCTTCGACGGCGTGGTCACGGCGCGACTCACCGATGTCGGCAGCTACGTCAACGCGGCGGGGGGCGACGTATCGGCCCGCGGCAGCTCGACGGAGCTCTTTACCGTGGCGGACGTGCACGAGATGCGGGTGTTCGTCTCGGTCCCGCAAGGCGATGCGGACCAGTTGAGGCCTGGCCTCACCGCGACGATCCATCTGCCATCGCAGCCGGGCACACTCATCGAGGCGAAGTTCCTGACCACGGCGCGGGCGTTCAGCCCCACCACGCGCACGGCGGTGACGGAGCTCACGGTCGAGAATTCCAATCACGCGCTGTGGCCCGGCACCTACGTGGATGTGCAATTCCAAGTGCCGTCCGATCCCAAGGTGCTGACCATGCCCGAGGAGGCGTTGATCTTTCGTGCGGCGGGAACGCAGGTCGCCATCGTCGACCCGGCGAACCGCGTGCATCTGCACGACGTGACGCTCGGACAAAATCTGGGACAGGTCGTGCAGGTCACGAGCGGTCTGACGCCCGGCGACAGGCTGGTGAACAACCCGCCGGCAGGCCTGCTGGAAGGGCAGTCAGTGCAGCCTGTAACGCCGGCGCCCGGCTACGGTGCGGCAAAGCAGCAGCTGCATTCGCTGCCTCCGCCGCCTCCGCCGCCGGGCTCCGCCAGCGGCGATGGACACGCGTCCACACCATGAGGCCGTGCCGCACAGCACTGATCATCTTGCTCGGGGCAGCGCTGCTGCCGGGCTGTGATCTGGCGCCCGTCTATGATCCGCCGCACTACGTTGTGCCCGAATCCTACCAGGGCAGCGGTCCGTTCCGGGTGGTCCACCCGGAGAATGTGCTGTCGACTCGCGGGGACTGGTGGACGATGCTGGGCGACGCGCAGCTGAATCAGCTCGAGGAGCAACTCGACCGCGCTAACCCGACGCTCGAGGCCGCGGCGGAAGCCTACACTCAGGCCCGCGACTTGGCGGCCGAAGCGCAGTCGGTCCTCTATCCGCAGGTCGGTGTGCAGGCCCTGGTGTCGGACAACAAGGAATCCGCGCATCGTCTGTTCCGCGCGAGCAGCGGCAGCGGGCCGACCCAGGAGGCCTCGAACCAGATCGGGGCGGCGGCATCGTGGGAGCCGGATTTCTGGCACGCGATCCGCAACCGCGCGCACGCGCAGAAGCGCCTGGCGCAGGCCAGCGCCGCGGACCTGGCCATGGTGCGGTTGAGTTTGCAGGCGGAACTCGCGAACGACTATGTCGCCGTGCGCGGACTGGACGCTGAACTCGAGGTGCTGCGCCAGTCGATCGTCGCGTACCAGAAGGCGGTCGAG
>DATAPW010000034.1:0-48420 GCA_036265005.1 Acetobacteraceae bacterium
GGTCGGATCTCGTGATCGGGAATTTCGGCGAGAACCTCACAGTGGAGGGCCTCGCCGATAACGAGGTCTGCATCGGCGATCGCTTCAGGATCGGCGGCGCCGTCGTCGAGGTCAGCCAGCCGCGCGACACCTGCTACCGGGTCGGCATCAGGCTGAACCACCCGGAGATTCCCGCGCTGCTGGTTGCGCACCGGCGGCCCGGTTTTTATTTCCGCGTCATACAGGAAGGTGAGATCGGCGCCGGCGATCGCGTCGAGAAGCTCTCGGACGGCCCCGAGCGCATGACGGTCGCCGAGATCGATGCGCTGCTGTATTCGGCGGAGCACCCGCTCGAAGGCTTGCGCCGCGCAGTCCGCATTCCGGCGCTCAGCAAGGACTGGCAAGGCTCGATGCAGGCGCTGCTCGCCGCCGCCGAAGCGGGAGGCACAACGGGCAATGCCGGCCTCGGGCTCGGCGCGTCGGCGCCGCTTGCGTGGCGTGGCTTCCGCCCGGTTGTGGTCGTTGCTTCGCGCGAGGAAAGCACGGACGTGCGATCGTTCGAGTTCGCTGCCGAAGATGGTTCGCCGCTACCACCGGCACTACCCGGCCAATACGTCATGGTCCGCGTAAGACCGGCGTCGGGTGCTCCCGCCGTCACGCGAAGCTATTCGCTGTGCGGTCCGCCCGGGAGCCCCAACTATCGGATTGGCGTCAAGAACGAGCGCGGCCTCGCAAGCGGCTTTCTCCACCAAAGCGTCCGGGCAGGCAGTCGCCTGGAGATCAGCGCTCCTCGCGGCTCGTTCACGCTCGCGGCCGGTGCAACTCCCGCCGTCCTTATCAGTGCCGGTGTCGGTGTCACGCCGATGTTGGCGATGTTGCATGGTGCGGCTGCTGCAAACGCCGCGGCGTCTCAGCCGGTTTGGTGGCTGCATTCAGCCCGTGATCGGGCGCACCATTCGTTTGCCAAGGAGGCGGACGATCTGCTCGCGGCACTCCGTGCGTCCCGTCGCTGCGTCATCTACAGTCGGCCTGCGCCGGGAGACATGCTCGGACAGGACTTCGATCGACCAGGCCATCTTACGCCCGAGCTGTTCCACGAGTTCGGGATTCCCCAGGAGGCTGACTTCTATCTGTGTGGTCCGCCCGGCTTCCTCGAGGATTTCCAGAAAGGCCTGGCGGCATGGGGCATTCCCTGGCCCAGGGTCCACGTCGAAGTGTTCGGGCCCGCGGCCCCTCTGACGCCGGGCATCTCCGGCGTCGCCGCAACCTTGCCGCATCGTCCTGACGGCCCTGCGGGCGGCGGACCTATGGTGACGTTCTTGCGAAGCGGTCTCGCCGTGCCATGGGACCGCCGCTTCGGGAGTCTGCTGGAATTGGCGGAAGCCTGCGCCGTTCCCGTACGTTGGGCATGCCGGTCAGGCGTATGCCACAACTGCGAGAGTGGCTTGCTCGACGGCGAACTTGCCTACGCGCCAGAGCCCTTGGACCCGCCAGCCGAAGGCAATGCGCTCATCTGCTGCTCAGCGCCCCAAACCGCCGTCGAGCTCGACCTTTAGTGGTTGCTCATTGCAAATGGCGGGCGGCCCCGCCCGCGATGGATATTGCCGTGATCGGCATGGCGACGCTGTGATCGGCGGCGCTGCGGCGTCGGGTATTTCGCCAGTTATGCGCTCACCGAGCAGGAGTAGAAAATGACGGCCTACGACGCGATTATCATCGGAACCGGCCAGGCAGGCCCACCGCTGGCGCGACGCATGGCGGGGTTGGGCATGCGAGTTGCCATCATCGAACGCGGTCGCTTCGGCGGCACTTGCATCAACACGGGCTGCACACCGACGAAAACCCTGGTCGCCAGCGCGTACGCCGTGCACGTGGCCCGCCGCGGTGCTGACTTTGGCTTCAGCGCCGGCGACGTTACAGTCGATATGAAGCGCGTCAAAGCGCGCAAGGATCATGTCGTCGGGCTTTCCAATCGTGGGGTCGAGCAGTCTCTCAGAATTCTGGAGAACTGCCGGGTCTATGAAGCCCATGCGCGGTTCGTGTCGCCGCACGAAGTGCAGGCTGGCGGCGAGGTCCTGACGTCCGACCGGATTTTCATCAATGTCGGTGCTCGTGCGAAGACGCCGGACATCCCCGGCCTTGATCAGGTCGATTACCTCAACAACAGTTCGATGATGGACGTGGACTTCCTGCCGCGCCACCTGCTGGTGCTGGGCGGCAGCTACATTGGTCTGGAATTCGGTCAGATGTATCGGCGGTTTGGCAGCGAGGTCAGTATTGTCGAGCTCGGGCCACGCCTGGTTTCGCGCGAGGATGAAGACGTATCGGCAGCAATCACCGATATCCTGGTGCGGGAAGGCATCACCGTGGTCCGCAGCGCGAATTGCCTGCACATCAACAAGCAAGGCGATGACATTGTCATGACTGTCGATTGCGGAGGTACTTCAGAGCTCCGAGGCTCGCACTTGCTCGTTGCAGCGGGGCGCCGTCCCAACACGGATGATCTCGGTCTCGACCGCGCGGGGGTAAAGCGAGACGAACGCGGCTATATCGTCGTGGACGATGAGCTGCGCACCTCGGTCCCCGGCATCTGGGCGCTGGGCGACTGCAATGGCAAAGGCGGCTTCACTCATACATCGTGGAATGATTACGAAATCGTCGCCGCCAATCTGTTCGATGGCGAGAGCAGGCGGGTGAGTGACCGCATTCCCGCCTATGCGCTCTACATCGATCCACCGTTGGCGCGTGTCGGCATGTCCGAGGCGGATGTTCGCAAGAGCGGTCGCCCTGCACTGATCGGGAAACTCGCCATGGAGGATGTGTCCCGCGCCTTCGAAAAAGGTGAGACCGAGGGATTCATGAAAATTCTGGTCGATGCGGAGACCAAGGAAATCCTGGGCGCATCGTTCCTGGGCACCAGCGGCGATGAGGCGGTCCACTGCGTGCTCGACACCATGTATGCGAAGGCGCCCTACACGCTGCTCAAACGTGCGATGCATATTCACCCTACAGTCGCAGAATTCATTCCCACGATGCTGGGCGACCTTGTACCGCTGCCGAACTCGGCAGCGGGATAGCCAGGCCATCCGGAACCGGACATCCACCAAGCCGCGTCCCAACCGCTATTGCCGTAGCGACCTGAACGCAGCGCGCAGTTCAGCGCTGAACAACTCAGGTTGTTCCCACGCCGCAAAGTGACCGCCTTTGTCGAGCTTGTTGTAGTGGATCAGTTTTGGATACGCTCGCTCCGTCCAGCTCCGTGGAGCAGCATAGAGTTCGTCAGGGAAGACGCTCACGGCAACCGGGATGGAGACGCCCTTGGCATTGAAAAACCCGAATTTCCCCCAATTCTCCCAATACAGACGGGCGCCGGAAAGCGCCGTATTCGTCAACCAGGTAATCGTGATGTTGTCGAGGATGTCGTCGCGCGTGAGGCCGGCGGGTTCTCCGGCAAAGACGCGTGAAATCAGCTCCAAGCTGCGCGCGTCGTGATCAAGGAAATAGGCCGCCAAGCCTATGGGTGAATCCACGATTCCGTATAATGTCTGCGGCCTCAGACCCATCTGGTACCCGTAGGCAATTCCCTTTTGATATACGAACTGCAAACGCTCGTAAGCGACCTTCTCATCGGCTGAGAGACCCGCTGGCACCGGAGCCCCGGAAAGAGCCGCTTGGTCAATGTCGGCTGGAAAGATGCCAGGCATGTTGGTGTGAATGCCGAGCAACTCCGGCGGCGCCTGCAGGCCCATTTGATCGACGATGATTGCTCCCCAATCGCCGCCTTGCGCCACGAACTTTGTGTATCCGAGGCGCTTCATCAGCGCGACCCAGGCACGCGCGATGTGGGCAGAGTCCCATCCGGTGGCTGTCGGCTTGCCTGAGAACCCGTAACCCGGCATCGATGGTATCACGATATCGAATGCATCCGACGCGCTCGCGCCATACGCCGTAGGGTTGCTGAGGGGACCGACAATCTTTAGCTGCTCGACGACAGAGCCGGGCCATCCGTGCGTCACGATCAGCGGCAGCGCCTGTTCATGCTTCGACCGAACGTGGATGAAATGGATGTCGAGCCCGCCGATTTCGGTGACAAAATTAGGCAAAGCCTTCAGGCTGGCCTCGATTTTGCGCCAGTCGTAGTCGGTCTGCCAGTAGTGGAGAAGCTGCTGGACTGTCTTGAGCTGCACGCCCTGGGACGGATCCGCGACTGTCTCCTTCTCCGGCAACCGGGTCTGCGCCAGACGCTGGTGCAGGTCGACGAGCGCCGCCTCCGGAATGTTGACGTGGAAGGGGCGAATAGAATCGCCCGCTGGCGCGGCAGCCGAGTTACGAAGATCCTGGCCGACCAGTTCCAGTGGCTCAGTCGCCATCGTTGCGCCCTCCAAGAGTTAGTGGCTCCTTGATCTCGGTAATGCTACGGCGACGATGGAATTGCTTGAACGTATTGCTCGCAAACGGGAGACGACCCCAGGCGACTGTCGCTTCGGGCGATAATGAAATATGCTCCGACTGCCTGTCATATTTTCTGTGCCGAGGTACTAGCATGGATGAGAATGGGATTCGGGAGGCACTCAATCGCCACTGGGCCGCATCCGACGCAAATGACTTCGAGGTTGAGCACGACATATACCGAGAAGACGCAGTGCTCGAGTACCCGCAATCGGGCGAACGCATCAGGGGCCGGCGCAACATCCAGGCCTCTCGCACCGCGCAGCCGAGCAGCAAGCGCTTCACGGTGCGCCGCATCGTCGGCACGGGCGACCTCTGGGTCACGGAATTCATCCTCGCCTATGACGGCCAGCCGTCCTATTCGGTGAGCGTCATGGAGTTCCTGGATGGCAAGGTCGCCCGCGAGACCCAATACTTTGGCGACCCGTTCGAGCCGGGACCTTCGCGTGCGCAATGGGTTGAGCGGATGGGATGAAGTCGACACGACGATAGCGCGCCGGCGCGTGCTGGACCGGGCAGAGCTGCCCGTCGATACCGCCCAGCTCGCTCGTTTTCTCATCGGCAAAATGCTCGTGCGGGTATTCTCCGAAGGCGTGGCGGCCGGCCGCATCGTCGAGACCGAGGCGTATGGCATCGGCGACCTCGCGGGTCACGCCTATCGCGGCATCACCCTGCGCAATCGGGCGCTTTTCCTCGAGCACGGGCACGCATATGTCTATCTCGCCTATGGCAGCTCGTTCATGCTCAACGTCTCCAGCGAGACGTCAGGCGTGGGCGCGGGCGTCCTGATCAGGGCGATCGAGCCGACCGATGGCATCACGATCATGGAGCGAAATCGCGGCACCGAGCGGATGCGAGACTTGGCACGGGGCCCGGGACGGCTGAGTGCCGCCTTGGAGATCGATCGCCGATTGGACGGCATCGACCTTTGTCAGGCCGGTCCGCTGTGGCTCGGATCCGACGGTCGAGCGTCCGGCGAAATCGGACAGAGCAAACGGATCGGCATTACACGCGCAGCCGACAGCCTGCTACGATTCTACGTTCGCGGCAATCGGTTCGTCAGCGGTCCGCAGGCGCTCAATAGATGAGTGAAGCAACTTTGCGGGGTAAGGGCCTGGTCAACCCGTGTCCTCGGACAGCGCCGGCTCGGCGATCGCGGTTGATCCGCAAGTCAACAATCCTGAACCACGCGAACAGTCCGCCAAGTTGCCGCAAAGCATGTTTTCGGCGGAAATAACCGCCGCACGGTACAAAAACCGCAATATGATGATTTAATCCGTTTTGCTTTTGGGCCACGAACCTTCCGCCGAACCCGGCGTTTCCTCTCGGAACGGATGAGATGAACCGATGGCCGATCTCACGCACGTCCTTCATGCCAAGGCGATCGAGTTGGGGCGGCTCGCGATCCGCGCCACCACGGCTGCTGGCAGCGGCCATCCGACGACCGCGCTGTCGCTCGCGCACCTCGTCGCGGTGCTGATGTACCGCGTGATGCGCTGGACGCCTGCGGATCCCGACAACCCGGGGTCCGACCGGCTGGTCCTGAGCGAGGGGCACGCGGTGCCGATCATCTACGCTGCGTGCGCCGATCTCGGCGTCACGTTCGAGCCCGACGGCAAGCGCCGGGCGATGACGGAGCGCGACCTGATGACGCTCCGCGAGATCGGGTCGTCGATCGACGGCCATCCCAATCCGGTGCTTGGCTTTCCATTCTTCGACGCTGCGACCGGGTCGCTGGGACAGGGCTTGTCTGTGGCGGCGGGGCTCAGGTGCGCGGCGCGGCTCGACGGCGTGCCGAAGCGCATCTTCTGTCTCATCGGCGACGGTGAGTCGCGCGAGGGACAGATCTGGGAAGCGATGGATTTCTGCGCCGATCAGCGCCTCGGCGGGGTGGTCGCGATCTTCAACTGCAACACGCTGGGCCAGAGCGACTATGTCTCGCAGGCGCAGGACTGGGAGCATCTCGCGGCGAAGGCAGCGGCGTTCGGCGCGCGGACCGAAATCATCGACGGTCACGACCCGGCGGCGATCGAACGCGCGCTCCGCATCGCGGAGGATCAGCGGCCGCTCGCGGTGATCGCGCGCACCGTCAAGGGATGGGGCGTGCCGAGCCTCGGCGGGCCCGGCCATCACGGCACGCCGGTGAAACCCGAGGCGCTGGCGGGCGTGCTCGCCGAGCTCGACGCGACGGCGCGGCACCTGGGTGTCACCGGTATCGGGGCGGAGGACTTTGCCGCGCTCGAGATCGCGCCGCCGGCTGCGGCACCGGCGGGGCGCTCCGCCCCACACGCACCCATGGGCTTCGGCGCGGCGCTCGCCAAGAACCCGGCGTTGGCGTCGGCGAAGAAGCTGTCGCCGCGACGCGCCTACGGCATGGCGCTCGCGGCGCTTGGCGACGCCAACGAGGCAGTGGTGGCGCTCGACGCCGACGTGAAGAATTCGACCTACGCCGAAACCTTCGCCAAGGCGCATCCCGACCGCTATTTCGAGGCGCGCATCGCCGAGCAGAACATGGTGTCGGCGGCGGCCGGATTGGCAGCCGCCGGCAAGATCGCGTTCGTGAGCACATTTGGCCGCTTTCTCGAACGCGCCTTCGATCAAATCGAGATGGCGATCATCGGCGGGGCCCGCATCAAGCTCGTCGGCACGCATGTCGGCGTGACGCTCGCGGCCGACGGGCCGAGTCAGATGGCTTTGGCGGACGTCGCCTTCGCACGCGCGCTCGCGCACGCCGAGGACGCCAAGGGCCGATCGTTGGCGGTACTGACGCCGTCGGACGCCGTCAGCGCCTATAAGCTCGTGCTGGCCATGGCGGAGTATGATGGCCCGGCCTATCTGCGCGCGGTCCGTGGCGATCTGCCAATACTCTATCGCGACGACGAGCCATTTCCTCTGCGCGGCTCGAAGGTGGTGCGCCGGCCGCTCGAAGGTCCCGCGGTCGTACTGGTGGCGTCGGGCTATCTCGTCCATTCCTGCCTCGACGCGGCAGTGGTGCTCGAGCAGCGCGGCGTCGCCGCGGCGGTGGTCGACGCCTACGCCCTGCCGCTCGATGCCGAGCCGATTCTGGAAATGACGCGGCACGCCCGCGCGGCGGTCCTCGCAGTCGAGGACAATTACGTTGGCGGGGTCGGCAGCGAGCTGGCCGAGGCGTCGGCCGTGCTTGCAGCGCCGGTAACGGTGGAAAGCCTTGGGGTGCGGCGCCTCCCGAAGAGCGGTCGCACCGCCGATGAGGTGCTCGATTACGTCGGCCTGTCGGTGCCGGAGATTGCCGCCGCGGCAGAACGGCTGGCGCGGAGCGTGGGCGAAGGGACGAGAGCCGGCCGATAGTCTTCGCCAGCCCAGCGGCGCTCGCGGCCCGCCAACGGCCTCCATGCATGTCCGCATGATATCGTCTCGATCACTGTGACCTTCGAACGGGTGCCACGCTTCTTACGATGATTGGACATGCTGATCAGCGGCGTAATGCCAAGCCCCGCTGACCACGACTCATTCCGTCATGGCCGGCGAAGGCCGGCCATCCACGTCTTTCCGGCCTGCCGCAACGAAAGACGTGGATGGCCGCCATGACCGTATCGGGTCGCGGTCACCGGGAGTTGGGAGTTGGTGTAAACCAAAGCTCATTGATGATGACCCATGCGTTGCCCCGACTGTCATGGCCGGGCGTGGGCCGGCCACCCACGTCTTTTGGCCGACGCAGACGAGGAAGATGTGGATGGCCGGGCCACGCCCCGGCCATGACAGTGGGATCGATGAGGCGCTATCAACGAGCGTTGGTACAAGGCAGCCGACAGGCAAGGGGTCGATTGCGGCCATCCGCCCCAGCACCCATTCCGACTGGCGGACGGCCCGGGACACGCAGGCGGCCGCCCCGCGACCTGTTAGATTCTCTGCGCCGAAATACTGGCGCGGGAGCAGCGGTCGGCGCGCACGAAACCCCGACTGGCAAGCTGCACCGGACGTACTACATCCCCGCAATGCCCAGACAACTGCCGTTGCCCGATGCCGTTGTGCTCCCAATGGGTCTTCGCCGCATAGCGGCGTCCATCGCCTCCACCTATGGGGACGATGGTGCCGTTGTGATTACCAGCGGGAGGGATGGCATCCGCATCGGAGTGCATAATCTGGAGCCAAGCGAACTTCGGAATATACTTTGTGTGGCAATCTATCACGCCGTTAAGAAAATGCGGGAGTAGCGACCACTTCTCGCTTTTCTTGCGATTTTCTGCAGTTTGCCGCGACTGCTTGTTCGCCATTTTGTCCGGGGCCCGCTTCGCTTTCGGCTTTTCGCGGTCAATTTCCCAACTCTGCGGCACCTGCTGTCCAATACGCGCTGGCAGATGACATCCCCGTAGGAGTCCCAGCGGGACATGCCGGGAGCTTTGCGGGCTCGGCCGGCCAGCCCCTCCGCGACCCAGCGCCGCAAGGACCCGGAACGTCGTGGTGGCCGGCACGCCGCTGGCCGCGACAATAGGCGGTCCGCGCCGCCGGTCACGCGACCTGATTGCCATAGCCGCGGCAACGCAGTCGCGCTATAAGAACAAACAGGGAACCATAGCGCGCCAGGAGCCACCCAATGCCCACACCCACCATCGCCACCAAACGCCGCGGCAACCCCAACCTCGGGCTGGCGCAGCGGTGTGGCGCGCGCACCCGCGCCGGATGCCCGTGCCGCGCGCCGGCGATCCGCAGCAAGCTCCGCTGCCGCATGCATGGCGGGCGCAGCACCGGCCCGCGAACGCCTGCAGGCATCGCCCGCATTCGCGCCGCCCGCACCATCCACGGGCGCTACGGCGCCGAGTTCAGGGCGTATGTTCGCCACGTGCTGGTCAGGCTGCGCCGCGGGCGGGTGGTGCAGGACGCCATCCGCTACGGTGCCTGGCTGCCGCCCGACCTGGCCGCACGCCGGTTTTCGGCGCCGGAACTGAAGGATCCGCCCTGGCCCACCGGTGGGCTGAGCCCCGCCCAGGACCGCGCGGTGCTGCGCGCCGAGGCAGCAGCCCTTGCACCATGGAAGCGCGCCATTGCCGCGGGGAAGCAGTCACGCCGAAATGCCCGGGCACAACCCCATGCACCAGAAGCCCCGCCGGTCGCCGCCGCGACATTGCGCGACGCGACCGCACAACCCCATGCACCAGAAGCGCCGCCAGTCGCCGCCGCGGCATCGCGCTACCCCGCGGCAAAACCCCATGCACCTGTACCGCCGCCGTCGCACAGCCTGCGCTGCCGGCTGCTGGCCAGCACCCACCACAGCGGACGCCGCATCACGCCGGCCGTAGCCGCTTGCCTCGCCCGAGCATCAGCAGCGCCGACCACGCCAGCGACGGCAGCAGCGCGACCACCAGCGCTGCCGCAACGCCCAGCGGCACCGCCGCCAGGTGCAAGGTCAGCAGCGCCAGCCCGAATCCCGGCATCGCGCGCAGCGCACTGACCATGATCGCCGCCGCCATCGCGCCGCCCACCCGGGGCAGCATCAGGAACGCGAAGCTGGTGAAGGCCACCGGGAACACCGCCGCCATGCCGGTCAACCCGGGGCCGAGGGCGCGGCTGCCGGTGACCACCGCGCCGACCACCAGCCCCACCATGGCGGCGCGCATCGGCAACTCGAACCATCGCCGCCGCACCGGCCCGGACGGCGCCGACGTCTCGCGCGGCACGTGTCGCGTCGCCGCCAGGCTGGCCAGCACGGCGCCCAGGTTGAGCACCACCGCGCCGGCCACGTCCCACTCGACCAGGCGGATCAGCAGCACCGCGACGAACCATGCGGCGAGGCCGCCGGCCAGCGCCCAGCCCCAGCGCAGCACCGGTGCGAGCAGCGCCAGCGTCGCCAGGAACACGAACGTCGCGGCATTCGTCGCAAAGCTGCCGAGGGCGCTGGCGGCGATGAAGCCGGCATCGTGCTGCAGCGCCAGCATGGCGTAGGCCGGGCCGGCGCCGATCGGCAGCGAGACGATCAGCCCGCCCCAGAACGGCCCGGCCGCCTCGGCCGCCACCGTGGCGGCGACCACCACGAAAGCGCTGACCGCGGCACGTGCCAGCAGGCCAAGCCAGAACACGCCCAGCGTCATGGCCGGCGCCAGGCCGGCCGCAACGCGCCGGCAGGGTCACCCGTCGGCATACGGGTTCTTCGTCCCCCGCAATTGCAGCCGGATCGGTGTGCCGGGCAACTCGAACGCCTCGCGCAGGCTGTTCACCAGGTAGCGCTGGTAGTCCTCGGGCAACTGCTCCGCCCTGGTGCCGAACGCGACGAAGGTCGGCGGCCGCGCCTTCGCCTGGGTGATGTAGCGCAGCTTCAGCCGCCGTCCGCTCACCAGCGGCAACTGGTGCCGCTCCAGCGCCTGCTCGAACCAGCGGTTCAGCGCGGCGGTCGGCAGGCGGGTGTTCCACACCGCGTGCGCCCGGCGGACCGCAGGCAGCAGCTTGTCCACCCCCATGCCGGTCAGCGCCGATATTGTCACCACCGGCAGGCCCTTGAGCTGTGCCAGGCTTTCGCCCAGCCGCTCGGTAATCAACCGCCGCGTCTTCGACCGGTCGGCGACCGCGTCCCACTTGTTCAGCGCGAGCACGCAGGCGCGACCCTCGCGCTCCACGAGTTGCGCGATCTGCAGGTCCTGGTCGTGCAGCCCATCGACCGCGTCCACCACCAGCACCACCACCTCGGCCAGCTTCAGCGCGCCGATCGCGGCGCCGACCGCCAGCTTCTCCAGTTGCGCCTCGACCCGCGCGCGGCGGCGCAGGCCGGCGGTGTCCACCAGCTCGATCGGCCCGTTCCGGTCGCTCAGCACCACCGCGACGGCATCCCGCGTCAGCCCGGGCTCGGGACCGGTCAGCATGCGCTCCTCGCCGATCAGCCGGTTCAGCAGCGTGGATTTGCCACTGTTCGGCCTGCCGACGATCGCCAGCTTCAGCGGCCGTGCCGCAGCCTCCGCCGCGTCCGCCTCGGCCTCCGCCGGCGGCAGCCGGTCGGCGATCTCCGACATCAGCTCGGATATGCCCTCGCCATGCTCGGCCGACACCGCAAGCGGCTCGCCCAGCCCGAGCTCGAACGCGTCCAGCACCGCGGATCGCGTCGAGCGTCCTTCCGCCTTGTTGGCGACCAGCAGCACCTGCCGGCCCTGCCGCCGCAGCCACTGGGCGAAATGCCGGTCGGCCGGTGTGACACCGCTGCGCGCATCCACCACGAACACGACCACATCGGCCGCCTCGGTCGCCACGCCGGCGCCTTCGCGCATCCGGCCGGCCAGCGATTCAGGCGGCGCTTCCTCCAGGCCGGCGGTGTCCACCAGGCGGACCAGCCGCCCGCGCAGCATCGCCTCGGTCTCCTTGCGGTCGCGGGTCACGCCGGGCGTATCGGCGACCAGCGCCATGCGCCGCCCGGCGAGCCGGTTGAACAGCGTGCTCTTGCCGACGTTCGGCCGTCCCGCAATGACCACCAGAGGCAACATTGTCGATGCGCACCCTCAGCGGAGCGCCAGCAGCCTGCCGTCGTCCGTAACCACGAAGACGGTGCCATCCACAACCACCGGCCCAAGCGACGCAGCGCCGGACAGCTTCTGCTGGCCGAGGATCTCGCCGCTATAGGGACTGACCGCCAGCGCCTGCTTGTTGGTGCCGGCGACGATCAGCCGGTCGCCGGCCAGCAGCGGGCCGAACCAGGTAATGGGATCCTTCTGCTTCTCGGGATCGTCCCACCGCGGCAGGTCGGTCGCCCAGGCCACCCGGCCATCGTCGCGGCTGACCGCGGCGATCCGCTGGTCGAGCGAGACGATGAACAGCCAGGAGCCGGCCGCCCAGAGGCTGTCCTCGCCGGAAACCTCGCGTTCCCACAGGCGCCGCCCGGTCGGCAGATCGACCGCGACCATCAGCCCGCCCATGCTGATCGCATACACCCGGCCGTCGGCGACCACCGGCAAGCCACGGATCGCGGAGAAGTCCGCCAGGCTGCCGCTGCGCACCGCGGCCGACAGCGTGTCGGTCCACACCACGGTGCCGGAGTCGGCGCGCATCGTCGCCAGTTCGCCCGAGCCGAAGCCGGCGACGACGAGGCCCCCGGCATAGGCGGGCGCCGGCCGGCCCAGCACGCTCGTCGTGGCGTTGGCGGCCTGGTGCGTCCAAAGCTGCCGCCCGTCATCCGCGGCGAGCGCCAGCAGCCTGTCCTGGATCGTGGTGACGAACAGCCTGCCCTCCACCACGGTCGGCGCCGACCGCGTCGGCGTCCCGATGGTGTTGCGCCAGCGCACGCTGCCCTTGGCAGCATCCAGTGCGACCGCCTCCGCCAGGCCGTTGACCGCGTACACCGTGCCCTGGTCGACCGCGAGGCCGCCGCCGATGTTGGTGCTGTCGTCGTCCTCCTGCCTGGTGTCGAACCGCCAGACCCGGTGGCCGCCGGCGATGTCGAACGCCGACACCACGGCGTCGGAGTCCATCACATAGACGATGCCGTCGGCGGCGACCGGCTGGGCCATGATCTTGCGGCGGTAGCCGCCACCCGCGCCGATCCCGGCGCTCCAGGCCTCGGCCAGATGGTCGCCGGCGGCCAGATGCGCCATGAAATGCGCCGGATTGCCGCCGGCCTGGGGCCACGCCGCATTGCGCACATCGGGCGGCAACGTGACCTTCGGCGTAGCCTCGTCCACCGACAGGCCGTGGCGCGTCACCATGACCGGCTCGCGCTTGCCCTGCAACGGCACCTTGTGGGTGCCGAACCAGTCGTCCCACAGGCCGCAGCCGCCCAGCGCGAGCGGCGCCAGCAAAGCTGCCCGGCGGGCTATGTTCACACCGTCTTTCCCCGCCATCCTGCTCATCCGCCCAATCGGTTCAGCAGGCCGCCTGCCCGCCCGCGGACACCACTCGGTGCCGTCGTGTCCTGCGCCAGGCGACGCAAAGTCGTCTTCGCCTGGTCCGTTTTGCCGACGCGGAGGTCCAGCAGCGCAAGCTGCTCCTCGGCGAGCGCATGCCAGACATTGTCGGGCGCGGTCAGCGCCTTCAGCCGGGATTCCAGCAGCGCGGGATCGCCATGGTCGATCTGGTGCTCCGCCCATAGCAGGCTCGCCAGGTCGCGCAGCAGCGGATCGGCCGCGTTGTCGGCCGCCACCTGGTCCCACAGCGCGGTGGCGCCCGTGAGGTCGCCGGCATCCGCCTTCAGCGCCGCGTCGCGCAGTCGGGCGAGCGTGCGGTATCCCTCGGGGGCGGTGGCCGTCAGCTTGTCGAACGCGGCGATCGCGGCGGCCCGGTTGGCCGCGCTGGTGCCGGCGGCGGTGGCATCCGCCAGCGTCATCGCGGTGAGGTATTGCACGGCCGCGGCCTGGTCCTGTCGCGCCTGGTACCAGCGCCAGCCCTGCCAGGCGGCAGCGGCGACCACGATGAGCAGCGCGGCCCCGAAAATGACCCCGCCATACCGCTTGAACAGCTGCTGGGCGCGTTCGGCGCGAAGTTCCTCATCGACCTCGTCAAAAATGTCGACCACTTGGTCTCTCGCTCTCTGCTGGCACCGGGGAATCCGGACTTCTCGCGGCGCGCCGGACCATAGCCGCGCGGATGCGGCCCGGCAAACGCATCGCAAACCATTGCTTTACCCGACGGGCGCATGGTGTCGCCATGCGGTTCCTGCTGATCCTGCTGGTGCTGGCCGGCTGCGGCGCGACGCCCGAACAGGCGCTGACCGGGGTCGCCGCCGTGGGCGTCGGCAGCATCGTGGTGATCGGCCGCAGCCCGTTCGACGCGCTGTATTCCATGCTGGCCGGCAAGGACTGCTCGGTGGTGCGGTTCGACCAGGGCAAGAGCTACTGCCGCCCGGCGGAGCCGCCGCCGGAGCCGCCGCCGTACTGCACGCGCAGCCTCGGCCTGGCCAATTGCTGGCGCGATCCGGCCAGCCTGCCCGACCATCCGACGGAACTGGGCGATGGCCCACGGGTGCTGACGCCCGAGCAGGAGGCAGACCGGACGCGGCACTGGCCACCGTTGTAGGTTCAGCGCGTCGCCGCCGCCACGTCCGTCTCAGCCTGCCGCAGCGCGTCCGCCAACGCAGCCTTCAGCCCGGCGGCGATGGCAGGCGGATCGGTGCCGGCAAGCTTCACTTCCGCCGACTCGGTCTTCTGCAACAGCACCTTTGTCGGATTGGGCCGCTGGTCCAGCAGCACCAGCGCCAGTGCCGCCCGCGCCACGCCGGTGTTCAGATCGGCCACCAGCGCGTCCAGTTCGCCCTCCAGCACGAAGTCGGCATTCAGCCGGCTGCCCGGCGCCACCACCGCGCTGAACAGCCCCGCATCCACCAGCCACTGCCGCAGATCGTCCTCGGCCGCCTGGGCCGGCGGCACCGCCCATTGCTCGTAGAAGTCCACATGCACGCTGCCGTCGCGCTGCAGCCATTGCAGCCCGCGCACCTCCAGCCCGGGACCCGCCTGGATGCTGCGCACCAGCAGGACGCGGCCGCGCCGACGCGGGGCGGCGACCGAACCGCGACGCACATCGAGCGGCCAGTCGCGCCGCTGCACATAGGGCGACTGGGGCAGCAGCGAACACCCACCCAGCGCCGCGACGCCCAGAAACATCAGGCGCCGCCTCATCGTGCCGGCTCGGTGGTGCGCGGCGGCGGCTGGGCAAACACCTGGGCCGGATAGCGCCGCAGCGAATCGGTCACCTCGCGCAGGTTCTGCGCCGTCGCCTGCATATCGCGCAGCAGCGGGATCAGGCCCTGCTGGAGGTCCGCCGTGCCGTTGCCGGCGCGCTGCGCCGTCGCCTGCAGCGAGGCGATCAGCGCCGGCAGCCGGATTTCCGCACTGGCCAGCCTCTCGGCAGCCAGCGAGGCATTGGCGATCAGCTTCTGCATCTGCTCGCCCTGCAGCGTGTCCCGCAGCGAACCCGAGGTCCGCTTCAGGTCCGCGGTCAGGCCCGGCAGGTCGGCCGCGCGCACGGTTTCGGTGGTCGAGCGCAGCAGCGTCGCCGCCTCGGCCAGCGTGTTGTGCACATCGCCTGTCGTCAGTTCGCTGCGCAGATCGGTCAGCACCCCGGTCAATTGCGCGACCAGCGCGTCGAAGTCCACCCGGTTCAGCCTTGCCAGCACCTGCTGCGCCGCATCCTGCACCTGGCTGAACGTACTCGGCATGGACGGGATGTATTCCGCCTTGGGCGTCCATGGCACATTGAGCGCGGGGTAGCGCGACGGATCGACGAAATCGAGCTCGAGGTAGCTGAGCCCGGTGATGCCCTGCGATGCCAGCCGCGCCCGCAGCCCGAGCGCCACCGCCGTCTGGGTGTCCGGCATGCGCCCGATCCGCTTGGTGTCCACGACGTAGCGGACGAACACCAGGCGGTAGATGTTGCGCTCGCGGTCCAGCGACGCATCCTCGCCGTATTCGGCACTCACCAGGCCGACTGCGGTGACCCGGCCAATCGTCACGCCGCGATACTTGACGGTAGCGCCGACCTCCAGGCCCTGCACCGACTCGCTGAAATACGATTCGTACAGCGAACCATGGCTGATTTCGCCTCCCCCGAGGAACCAGATCAGCCCGAACAGCAGGGCGATCCCGCCGACGATCAGCAGGCCGACCCGCAGGTACAGGCCGCCCCCCCTCATGCGGCCTCCTTCGCCGGCAGTTCGCGGCGGAAGAACGCGCGCACGATGGGATGCGTGCTGGTATCGCGCAGCACGCGCGGATCGCCTTCGGCGATGACCCCGCCGGCGTCCGGATAGGCGCCGCGATCCAGCATGATGCAGCGGTCGGCAATCGCCAGGATCGAGGCGAGCTCGTGCGTGACCACCACAAAGGTCGCCCCGAGGTCCTGCCGCAGGTCGAGGATCAGCTTGTCCAGACCGGCGGAGGTGATCGGGTCGAGCCCGGCCGACGGCTCGTCGAGCAGCAGCAGCGGCGGATCGAGCGCCATCGCCCGCGCGATACCGGCACGCCGCGCCATGCCGCCGGAGATCTCCGACGGCATCAGCGGGGCGGCATCGCCCAGGCCGACCAGGCCGAGTTTCACCCGTGCCACCGCCTCGCGGCCTTCCGGCGGCAGGTCGGTGAACATCTCAAGCGGCAGTATGACGTTCTCGAGCAGGGTCATCGACCCGAACAGCGCGCCGGACTGGAACATCACGCCCATCCGGCGCTGCACCCCGTGCAGGGCCGCCTCGCCGTTCGCGCCGGTGATGGTGCGGCCGAAGATCCCGATGCGGCCGGCACTCGGCCGCAGCAGGCCGATCAGCTGCTTCATCAGCGTGGACTTGCCGCAGCCGGAACCGCCGAGGATCACGAAGATCTCGCCACGATTGACGGTGAAAGATACGTCGCGAAAGATCGTGCGGCTGCCGAAGCGCTGCGCGACGCCGTTCACCTGGATGATCGGCTCGCCGGTCACAGATGCAGCCGATAGAAGATCAAGGCGAACACACCATCCAGTGCAATGGTCGCGACGATGCCGCCAACCACCGCCGCGGTTGCCGACAGGCCAACGGCGCGTGGCCCGACGCCGGTGCCCAACCCGGCACGACAGCCGATCGCGGCGACCGCGATGCCGAACCAGACGGCCTTGAACAGCCCGCCCCACAGATCGCCGGCACTGACCCAGTTCTGTACCTGCAGCACGATCGCCGCCAGCGGAAAGCCGAAGCCACGCATCACGGTCGCCATGCCGAGCAGGCCCGCCAGGTCCAGCACCATGGTCATGACCGGCATCACCAGCATTGCGGCGATCATTCGCGGCAGCACCAGCATGGTCATCGGATCGAGCCCCATCGTCACCAGTGCGTCGATCTCCTCGTTCACCTTCATGGTGCCGATTTCGGCAGCGAAGGCCGATCCGGTCCGGCCAGCCAGGATCACCGCAGCCAGCAGCGGGCCCAGCTCCCGCAGCAGGCTGATGGCGACCAGATTGGCGACGAAGATGTCGGCACCGAAGCGCCGCATCGGCACGGCCGACTGGAATGCCAGGATCAGGCCGATCAGGTAACCGAGCAGCAATACCAGCGGCAGCGAGCGCACGCCGGCCTGGTCGGCGTAGCGCAGCAGGTCGGACAGCCGCAGCATGCGCCGGTGCTGCGGCAGGCGGGCGACGGCGACGGCGGCTTCGCCGACGAAGGCGATGCTGGCGCTCACGAGGCCGGCGGCGGCCGCCACGACGTCCCGCGTCGTCCAGGTCTCCGCGGTCGGGCTTCGCCCGCGCGCCTGGATGGCACCGCGGACCCGGTCCAGCAACGCCGCCACCCGCTGGTCTGCGCCGACCAGTTGCGCCGCCACCCCATGCCTTGCCTCGACAGCGGCCAGGAAGCTCGCGCCGCCGACGTCGCAGAACGCCACGCCGCTCAGGTCGAACACCAGAGCCTGGCCGTGGGCGCGCTCTGCCGCATGCATGGCCTGGCGCCAGAGTTTGCCGACGGTGGATGCTTCCAGCCTGCCAGCGAACGCCATCACCAATTGCCCGTCACGCGCATCGATCGATAAGCTGGCAGCCGTGGTCAATGCGCCAGCCAGGTATCGAAGCGCTGGCGCAGCTTGGCCAGGTTGTCGTGCCAGAAGCCGGTATCGACACGCACCGCGGCGGCAAGATTGGCCGGCGTGGTCGGCGAGACCTGCGCCAGGTCCGGCGGCAGCCCGTCATTGGCGCCCTTGGCCAGGCCGCCCTCGCCGAACAGGCCGACCAGCCGCGCCTCGATTGCCGGGGTGCCGGCGAAATACAGGAACTGCGTCGCCTGGCGCTGGTTCGGACTGCCCTTCAGGATCGCCCAGCTCTCCACCTCGTAGAGACCGGCGTTCCATTGGACGCCGAAATTCCGGTGCGCGGTCCGGTTCACCGTGGCAATCGGCGGCGCGAAGGCGCTGGACATCAGCACGTCGCCCGACGCCAGGATATGCGCCGCCTCGGCGCCGTCCTGCCACCACACGATGTAGGGCTTGAGCTGATCCAGCTTGCGGAACGCGCGGTCCACGCCTTCGGCGGTGGCGAGCACCTTGTAGACTTCGGCGGGCGCCACCCCATCGGCGAACAGCGCAATCTCCAGGTTGCCGCGGACACCGTGATACAGCCCGCGCTTGCCGGGATATTTGGCCACGTCCCAGAAATCCGACCAGTTGGGTTGCCCGGGGAACTTGTCGCGATCCCAGGCCAGCACAAGGCTGGCGACGCCGGCGCCGACGCCACAGTCGCTTACGGCTTGCGGCAGGTAGTGGTCCTTGCCGCCGATCGCCGACCAGTCGAGCTTCTCGAACAAGCCTTCCGAACAGCCGGTGGCCAATTCGTCGCCGTCCACCATCACCAGGTCCCAGGGATTGTCCGGAGCCTTCGCCTGGCTGCGCAGCGCATCGATGCCGCCGTCCCAGCTTTCATCCTGCACCGCAATGGTTGTCGCGGCGGTGAACGGACGGCCGAACACCTCCCTGGTTGCGTCCTGCGCGGTGCCGCCTCGGGCGACCACGGTGAGGTCCCGCGCCGCTGCGGGAGCGATCGACCAGGCAAGGATCGCTACGGCGGCCACAAGCGAGCAGGCATGCATCTCAATCGGGCTCCGGGTTCCTGCCGTGCAGCGACGCCTTACAATCCGCGAATTCCGCCGGAAACGAAAGCGGGGAGGAAACGATTTCCTGCTCGCATCAGGTGTACCAGGATGCCCTGGTGTGCAAGGCGAGGTCGCGTTAGACGCTGGTGCTATCCGCGAGAGGGGTCCATGCAAACTGAAGACACGGTGATCGCCCGGCGTGACGGGCGGGTGGGGCGCATCATGTTGAACCGCCCCCAGGCGTTGAACGCAATCGATTTGCCGATGATCCGCGCCTGCACGCGCGCGCTGGAGGATTGGCGCGAGGTGCCGCATGTGCACGCCGTCGTGATCGAAGGCGCCGGCGACCGGGCGTTCTGCGCCGGCGGCGACATCCGCGCGCTGCGACAGTACGAACTGGACGGCGAGCAGCACCGCGCCGAGGAGTTCTTCCGCGAGGAGTACGAACTCAACCTCATGATCGCCACCTATCCGAAGCCCTACGCCGCGCTGATCGACGGCATCTGCATGGGCGGCGGCATCGGCGTCTCGGTGCACGCACCGTACCGCGTAGCGACCGAGCGGGCTGCATTCGCCATGCCGGAAACCGCGATCGGCTTCTTTCCGGATATCGGCGCGACGTTCTTCCTGCCGCGGCTGCCTGGGCAATTGGGCACCTACCTCGGGCTGACGGGCGTGCGGATGCAGGGCGCGGACGCGGTGCATGCCGGGCTCGCCACGCATTTCGTCCGCCGCGAGGACCTGCCGGCGGTATCGCGCGCACTGGCCGAGGATGGGCCGGCGGCTCTCGGCTACCACGCATTGGCGCTGCCGGCGTTCTCGCTGGCGCCGCAGCGTGCCGCGATCGACCACTGCTTCGGCGCCGACAGCGTGCCGGAGATCGTCCGGCGGCTGGAAGCGGTCGGCGACGAATGGGCGGCAAAGACCCTGGCCGCGTTGCGGACGGTGTCGCCATCGGCGCTGTGCTGGACCCTGGCCGCACTGCGGCGCGGGGCTGACCTGACGTTGCCGCAATGCCAGGCGGCGGAGCTTGCGCTGACGCGCACCACGATGCGGCACCCCGACTTCGCCGAGGGTGTGCGGGCGATGGTGGTGGACAAGGACCGCAAGCCGCGCTGGCAGCCGGCGCGGATCGAGGACGTCGATCCGACGATGATTGCGGCGATACTAGAATAGCGCAGCGCGACTTGACCCTTGCGGCGCATCGCCGCCATGGTCCGTGAAGCTGGCGGTACGGACAGCGAGGAAACCTGGGCCAATGGACGGCAGCAGCGCATACGCGGGGAGCAGCGTGGAAACACGCACATCCTGGGTTGTCGCCATGGTGGCCCTGACCGTGCTCAGCGTATCGTATGGCGCGCCGCTGGCCACGGTGGTGGCACTGAAGCCGATCGCGGCGGAATTCGGTGCGACACGGTCGGCGCCGGCGTTGGCGGTCGGCCTGACATTCATCGGCGCCGGCTGCGGCGGCATCGCCATGGGCTGGCTGGCCGAGCGGATCGGCGTGCGCGCCGTGGTGATGTTCGGTGGCGCCATGATCGGCACCGGCCTGACGATTTCATCGCTGGGCGGGCTGACGCAGCTCTACGTCAGCAGCTTCCTGCTGGTCGGACTGCTTGGCGCGGCGGGCATGTTCGCGCCGCTGATGACCTATGTCAGCCGATGGTTCGACCGCCGCCGCGGCACCGCGATCGCGTTGATCTCCGCAGGGCAGTACATCGCCGGAGCGCTTTGGCCGGCGGCGTTCCAGTTCGGCATCGACCGGATCGGCTGGCGCCACACCATGCTGGCCTACGCCGTCTTCGTCGTCGTGGTCATCCTGCCTCTGGCAGCGATATTCCTGCGCCGGCCGCCGGAGGACGCGGCGCTTGCCGGCGGCATCCATGCCGGACCGCGCGCGGGCGAACCGGTGCTGGGACTGCCGCCGAACCTGGTCCTGGCGGCACTGGCGTTCGCCACCTTCTGCTGTTGCGTGACGATGTCCATGCCGATGGCGCACATGGTTGCGTTCTGCAGCGACATCGGCATCGGACCGACACAAGGCGCGGCGATGCTGTCGGTGCTGCTGGGCTCGGCATTCTTCGCCCGGCAGTTCTGGGGCTGGCTGGCGGACCGGGTCGGCGGACTGCGCACCATCCTGTGGGCCTCGGCGGCGCAGGCCATTGCGATGGCGGGCTTCCTGCTGACGCAGGACGAGATCGGCCTGTTCACCATTTCGGCGGTGTTCGGCTTCGGCTTCGGCGGGCTGATCCCGGGTTACGTGCTTGCCGTGCGCGAACTGTTCCCCGCCGCGGAAGCAAGCTGGCGGATTCCCACCATGCTGTTCCCCGGTTCGCTGGGCATGGCGGCGGGCGGCTGGCTGGCCGGCGTGATGTACGACCACTTCGCATTCTACACGCCGGCGTTCGCCGTCGGGGTCGCGTTCAATGTGCTGAACCTCGCGGTGATCGGCGCGCTGGTGATGCGCCGCACGCCGATGCGGCTGGCGCCCGCGATGGGCTGACGCAGGCGCCCGATGCCAGCGTTCATCTGCACCACCTGCGGCACGCACTATCCACCGGGCGAGACGCCGCCCATCAGCTGCACGATCTGCCAGGACGAGCGGCAATATGTGAACCGGCTCGGCCAGTCCTGGACGACGTTGCCGGCGATGCTGCGGACGCATTTCAACGCGTTCCGCCAATACGAACCGGGACTGCTCGGTATCGGTACCATGCCCGCCTTTGCAATCGGCCAACGCGCCCTGCTGCTGCGCACCGGCACGGGCAACATCCTGTGGGACTGCATCAGCTTCATCGACGAAGCGACAGTGGCGATCGTACGCTCGCTGGGCGGCATCTCCGCGATCGCAATCTCACATCCGCATTTCTATGCGTCGATGGTCGAATGGAGTGATGCATTCGACGGAGCGCCGATCCTTCTGCACGCCGACGACGGCAAATGGGTTGTTCAGCCAGGAAAGGCGGCGACGTTCTGGCACGGCGAGATGCGACAGCTTGCGCCAGGTGTGACGCTGTTGCGGTGCGGCGGTCACTTCGCCGGCGGCACGGTGCTGCATTGGGCCGAAGGCGCCGCCGGCAAGGGCGCGCTGCTCTCGGGTGACATCGTTCGGGTGGGACCGGACAAAAAGGTAAGCTTCATGCGAAGCTATCCTGACCTCATCCCGCTGGATGCAGGGTCTGTGCAGCACATCGCGAACGTACTGGACGGCTGGGAATTCGATGCGATCTACGGCGCCATGTGGGACAGCGTCATTCCATCCGGCGGCAAGCCGGCGGTGGCCTACTCGGTAGGCCGCTATCTACGCGCGATTTCCGGTCCGCCGATCGATCCATAGGGTCACGCGGGCCATAGTATCACGCGGCGGGCTTCGCGCCGATCCACTCCACCAGTTTCGCCGTCAGCATAGCCATGGTCAGCGGCTTGGTGAGATGGTCGCTCATTCCGGCGGCGAGGCTGAGTTCGCGGCTGCCATCCAGCGCGTGCGCCGTCAGCGCCACGATCGGGGTTGCGTGCGCCTGGATTTCTTCCAGCTGGCGAATTGCGCGCGCCGCCTCATAGCCATCCATCTCCGGCATCTGGCAGTCCATCAGGACCAGGTCGAAGCTGCCGTCGCGATAGGCCGACACGGCCTCAAGACCGTTGCGCGCCGTGGTGACGGTGCACCCGATGGCTTCCAGCAACGCCTGCGTGACCCTGAGGTTGGCCGGGTTGTCCTCGACCAGCAGGATCCGGATGGTGGAAAGCCCGGTGCGGCCCAGCGCCTCGCGGAACTCGCGCTGCGCCGGGGACAACGCCCGTTGCGTCGTGTCCTGCGGTTCGGCGGGCTGCGGTGGCGGCTCGCTGCGAGTGAGCACGGGCGGCAGTCCGGCCACGGTCGGCTGCTTCTCGATGACCGCGGTGAACCAGAACGTCGAGCCCTTGCCGACCGCGCTGTCGACACCGATCTCGCCGCCCATCAGGTGGCAGAGCTGCCGCGCGATCGACAGGCCGAGGCCGGTGCCGCCGTATCGCCGCGTGGTCGAGCTGTCCGCCTGCGAGAATGCGTCGAATATCGCATCCTGCTTGCTGGCCGGGATGCCGATGCCTGAATCCGTCACGACGAACCGCAGGCGGAGCGACGAACCACGGTCCTCCAGGCAGGTGACGCCGATGCTCACCATGCCCTCGCTGGTGAATTTGAGCGCGTTGCCGACCAGGTTGGTGAGGATCTGCAGCAGCCGGTGTGCATCGCCGAGCAGGATGACATTGAGGTCGCTGGCAACCGAAGCCGACAGGGCCAGCCCCTTTGCCCTGGCCTGATCGGAGAACATCGACCGCGCATCGTGAATCAGCGACGGTAGGTGGAATGCGGCGCGCTCCAGTTCCAGCTTGCCGGCGTCGATCTTCGACAGGTCGAGGATGTCGTCGATCAGGCGGAGCAGCGTCTGGCTCGATTGCGTCGCGGCTTCAAGGTAGCGCTGCTGCCCAGGGGACGGATCCGACAGCCGCAGCAATTCGATCATGCCGACCACGCCGTTGAGCGGCGTGCGGATCTCGTGGCTCATGTTGGCAAGGAACTGCGTCTTGGCCAGGCTGGAGGTCTCCGCGTCATGCAGGGCATGCCTGATCTCGGCGTTCCTGCGCCGCAGGTCCTGCAACATGGTGTTGAACGCCAGGCCGAGCTGGCGGATCTCCAGCGGGACCGAATCCGAGAAACTGGGCGCCGACACTTCCTCGCTGCCGGCCAGCACGGCTTCCGCGGTAAAGGCGACCTGGCGCACCGGACGAGCCAGCCAGAATGCGAACAGCCAGCTCATGAACGCGGCGACGGCGAACGACGTGCCGGCGATCACCGTAGCCAGTTCGGCCACCTCGCCGGCGCGGCGGCGGAGTTCGGACAGCGGCTGCGGCACCATGACGCCCCAGCCGGTTTCCGGGACGACGGCAAAGCCTGCGATCATGTTGCCGTTGAACGCCGGGGAGTAGAACTGCCCGACGCCGGTTTCGCCGCGCATCATGGCAGCCACGACCGGAACGCCGGAGATGTCGCGCGATGCCGCCACCCAGTCCTTGAGCGGGTGGGCGATCACCTGACCCTTGGCGTCGGTGATCACGGCATGCCCATGGTCGCCAAATGCGATCGCCTGCTGCAGCGACACGAGGTAGTCGGTGGTCAGCACCCCGAGGCCGATGCGGTTGTCCGGCAGCTGCTTGGCCAGGTAGAACACCGGCCGGCCGGCGCTGTTGTGTTCGAGATTGGTCAGTCCCGGCGAGCCGTCCGGGGTTGCCGCAACACTCCGCAGTTCGGCCAGGAACTTCGCATCGAGCCGGTCGGTTGCGGCAGGCGCCAAGCCCGGCAGCCAGCGCTCGATCGTGCCGTCCGGTGCGACGATACAGACATGCACCACGTCCAGCGATTTGAGCAGTTCGGACAGGCCAGGTATCGGCGTCGAGAGCGAACTGCTTTCGAACGCGACGGAGAATGTCGCCTTCACGTCCTTCAGGTAGCGCGACATGGTCGAGGTAAGGTTGCGCGCGACCAGCAGGTGACGCTCGCGTACCGAGTCGAGTTCGTGCTGGTACGAGGTTTTCTCGTCCCACAATGCGAGCACGATGACGGGGACGGCCGCGACCAGGATGAAGGCCATGAACAGCAGGTGATGCATCCGGACGCCGAGGCGCAGGCGACGGATCAGACGCCGGAAGGTGGCACGCCGGGCGCCGCCGGCGGCCACCGCCATGGCATTGTGCATCGGCATCGCAGCATCGATCATGGTCATCGCCGCTCCCCGGGGAAGCTGCGGCCATGGTCGCTCGAATGGTCGATCGCGCTCCGGACGCGTCCGCCAGCGAAGGCCGTCGCCTGACGGCTGATGCCAGGAAGAACCATTGTCACCGGATCCAATGCAATGCCGCAACCTTGCCCACGGCAAGGCGTGACCTCGCCGCCGGCCGGCTACGATCGCCGTCATGACTATCGGCTATCATTTCATCAGCATCAGTCAGCTCTCGCGATTAACCGAGCAGATTCGGACCTTGCGGGAACAAGCGACTGCTCCCGGCGCTCAGACGCAACGATTTGTCACGCTGCCGGGCCGCGACACTTTGCGGCGCCGCAGCAGCGACAATGCGGCCAGGCACGGCGTCAGCAGCATGGCCGAGGCAGGTTCAGCCACGAAATGCAGGCCATTTTCGAAGTCTTCGGCGCCGATCAGGTTGCCCAGCGTTAAGGCATCCTCAACCGCAAAGGGTGTATGGATGCCGCCCGCGACCCGGCTGAACTCTGCGCCGTTCAGGCCGGAGGATGCATCGGAAAAACTGCCGAAGGTCTCCGTGATCGGGCAGATCAGCGGACTGTCGTTGAACTGGATGCCGCCCGTCGGCAGGTCGTTGCACTGGGTGATGGTGCTGCCGCCGACGACACAGCCCGTGATGTTGCCGTTGGCATTCCGCACCGGCGTCCCGCTGTTGCAATAGGTGTCGGAGATGGAGCTGAACGCGATGTTGTCGGTGCCAAAGAAAAGTTCCAGCACGGTCGCGGCGGCGCCGCTGAATGCCGGATGGCCTGCGACGTAATCCGGATGTGGCGGGGTGGCGATCACCGACGACCAGCTTGGGTCGCAGGTGGTGAAGAAGCTGTTCCAGACATTGCAGTCGTGGATTGCCGTGATCGGCCGCCACAGCGTCTCCTGGTACTTGACGTCCCAGGCGCCCAGCCCGGCATCGTTCTCAGCAATGCTGACCAGCGCCGACAGCCTGGCTTCCTGCAGTTCGGTGAGGTTCTGGCTCGTCATCACCGTATCAGTAATCTGCAACCAGTGTCCTGGAGGTTGCATTGTCGTGCCGGGATCGTTCCAAAACAGCGCGGCGGTCTTTTGCGCGGCGGTCTCCGGCGCGAAACCGGCGGCACCGCAGGCCGTCGCGATCGACCCGGTCAGCGGCGTCGCCGAACCGGTGCATTCGGTCTGCAGAACATACTTGGCATACTGGGCAGACTGAATGAACGCGGGCAGGCCTTGCTGGTTGATCTGCTGCACGATGGGCAGTTGGGCTTCGTTGGCTCGGATCGTACTGAGTGGTATCCCGAACGGCTTGACCGTGTTCCAGGTCGGGAACATCGCCGGCCTGCCGCCACTGGCGCTGGGCGGAACGTAGACGCCCGGCACGGTGCCGGATCCCGGCGGCGTATACGGCGTCAACCCGGTGATGATCGCGGGGCCGGAGCCATCGGTCGCGCGGTTGGCGATCATATCGCCGGCGGCGGTCTGGCCCAGCGAAAGCCCGGCCGTCACCGCGGAACCCGTGCCCAGCGCCGCCAGCGCGGTGTTGTAGGTGCTGCCGATGCTCGCCAGGACGCTGGACTGGATCGCAGCGCTGCCGCCGGGGTTATGCGCCCAGATCGGATTGGAGAAGATGCTGTTCATCACCTGATAGCCGGCCGACAGCGCCGCCGCATCCACCGATGCATTGGCCACCGCCGGACCGGTGTAGGCATAGCGGCTGTAGGGCAGCCCGCTCGCGGCATTGACCGCGTCATACATGGCGGTATCGACCATCGCCATTTCGCGGGCGACCTCCGGAGGCCCATCCACCATCAGGCCCGAGGTCTGCCGGATCGCACTGAGCAATTCATCGTTCCAGGTGAGGATGGCGTCGGCCCGGCCGGAAGACGGCAGGCAGGCGGCGCCGGCACCGACCACCATGCCCGCGAGCCGGCCAGCCCATCGCAGCGACCGGCGACTTTGTCGGGCATTCTGCCCCGAGTGAGCCATGCGGCCATGCTCCCTGGTTGCCGACACGGTTCGTTGCCGGCCGTTAAGGATAGCCGCAAGATTCGTCTCAAAGCAATGACAGATGCGTATAAATTTCTGTAAAAATCTCGTTAATCACCCAAACCGAGGCCCGGCGACAGCCGTCATGAAGTCCCCAGCACAATCAGCAGCACGCCACAGACCACCAGGAAAAGACCTGCAATATCGCCCGACTTCAGTGTCTCTTTCAGATAGAACCGGCTGAACAACAAAGTAAACACAATTTCCACCTGGCCGACCGAGCGGACCAGGGCAACCTCGGCCAGCGCAAAGGCGGTAAACCAGCAGGCGGAGCCGAGTGCGGACAGCGTCCCGACCCAGGCCGAGTCGCGCCAGGTGGTGATCACCTTGCGCAGTTCGTACGGTTCGCGCCAGGCGAGGAAGGCGCCCTGCATCAGCGTCTGCAGCGTGTTGGTGACCACAAGCACGAACAGCGCACGGACCAACAGGCTGGGGCCGGTCAGCGCCTGGTTGGCCAGCTTGATGAACACCGTGGTCAGCGCGAACAGGAAGCCCGCTCCGAGACCGCACAATGCCGCCGGCTGTACGGTTGCCTGCGCCAGGTCTGCCGGCCGCAGGCCGCGCCCTGCCAGCGACAGCGTCATCACGCCCGACAGTCCGAGCGCGATGCCGATCCAGGCGAACGGCAGCAGCACCTCGTGCAGCACGATCAGCGCGACGACGGCGCTCTGTGCGGTTTCGGTCTTGGAATAGGCGGTGCCGACCGCGAAGTTGCGGTAGCCGAACGCCATGATCAGCAGGTTGGTGGCGACGATCTGCGTCACGCCGCCGGCGATGCAGTGCAGCAGGAACGCCAGCGTCGGCGCCGGCAACGGCAGGCCGGTGGCGAACAGCGCGCCGATCAGCAGCACCAGCGCAGTCGGTGCGCCGTACAGGTAACGCACGAAGCCGGCGCCGTTGACCGACAGCTGGTGGCGCAGCTTCTGCTGCATTGCGGTTCGCCAACACTGGAACAGCGCCGCGGCGACGGTGATGGGAATCCACACGGGCATGCGGCCGAGTTCCAGCGTCCGGTTGCGGCCGGAGCGGTCCGGCGATGTCGATGCGGCAGCCTATTGACCCGCCGGCGGGCGTCAAGGAAGCGCAGGGCGGAAAAGCGCTGCGCTGTTCCGCCCTACGCCGCGTCCTCTGCAGGCACGAACACCGGCAGCGTCAGTCCTGCCGTTGCCTGCTCGAAGGCAACCTGCACCGGCAGGCCGACGCGCAGTGACGCAGGGTCCAGCCGGCGAAGCTGCGCGTTCATTCGCACGCCTTCGGCGAGATCGACAGTGACCAGCGTATAGGGCAGGTCCGGTTTGAACCCGGGGTGGAACGCATGATGCGTCGTCGTCCAGCTATGCACGGTGCCGCGACCGGAGGCATCGATCCATTCGACGCGCATCGAATAGCAGGCATCGCAGATGGGGCGCGGATAGTGGCGCACCCTGCCGCAGTCGGCGCAGCGCTGCAGGCACAGCCTGTGCGCGTTCAGGCCGTCCCAGTACGGCTGGGTATCCGGCGTCGGCTGCGGCGTCAGCTTGGCATAATCGTCCATGTCAGCCTCGCCGCATGATGGCGAGCGAACCGTCGCCCATGTCGCCATAGCCGGTGACCAGGCCGATCTCGGCATCCGGCACCTGCGCCGCAGCCTCGCCGCGCAACTGGCGGGTCAGCTCGATGATGTGGTTCATCCCCGCCATGTGCGCCTGCGACAGCAGCCCGCCATGCGTGTTGACCGGCAGCCTGCCGCCGAGGCCGATCGCGCCGTCCTGCACGAAGCCGCCGCCCTCGCCCTTATTGCAGAAGCCGAGGTCCTCGAGCTGGCACATCACGATGTAGGTGAAGCAGTCGTAGATCTCGGCCACATCGATGTCGTCATGCGTGACGCCGGCCATGGCGAATGCCTTCGGCGCCGCCTTCGCCAGGCCGAGCGTGGTGAGGTCCGGGCGCTGCGTGATGGCGCTGGGTGAATCCGGATGGCCCTCGGCGACGCCCATCACCACGATCGGCCGTTGCTTCATGTCGCGCGCGCGGTCGGCGGCGCTGATCACCACTGCAGTGCCGCCATCGCTCTCCAGCGAGCAGTCCAGCAGCCGCAGCGGATCGGAGATCATCCGTGAGGACTGATGGTCCTCGACGGTGATCGGGTTGCGCATGGTGGCATTGGGATTGAGCGAGGCGTGCCGCCGCGTGGTCACCGCGATCTCGGCGAACTGTCGCGACGTGGTGCCATAGAGTTCCATGTGGCGGCGTGCCATTGCGGCATAAAGCTGCGCCGGTGCGATCGCACCCGATGGCATCTCGAATTCGCCGATCAGGCGGAATTGCGGCATTTGCTGCACCCGCGTGCCGATGCGGCCGCCGGAGTAGCCGGTGCGTCCCAACGACAGAAGGACGTGGTTGCAGATGCCGGCGCTGATCGCGGCGACGGCGCACTGGATGGCGGCAACCGCACTGGCGCCGCCCATCGGCGTGGTCGCTGAAAAGCGCAGGTCGGGAATGCCGAAATTGGTGATGAAGTCTTCCGCCACCGCGCCGTGGCCGTACGGGATGACGCCGTCGATGTCGGTCGGCTTCAGTCCTGCGTCGGCAATCGCGGCGAGCGATGCTTCCAGTTGCAACGACAGCGGCGTGCGGTCGGTGCCGCGCATGTACTGTGTCTCGCCGATGCCGGTGATGGCACCCGTCTCGCGTAGCGACATTGGCGCTTCCTTCGGTTGGCGTAGCGGAATGGACTGGGCTTTTCCGCCACTGCCCGCCGACGATGGCGCTAGTCGAAATCCTTCGCAAGCTCTGCCCGGACAGCTTCGGGCAGCACCGCCATGTGACCATAGTTGCGGTGATCCAGGCCCAGCACCACCTGCGCGCCGGGCGCGGAGAACGCGGCGATCTGCGCCCGCGTGAATGGGAAATGCACGAACTGCACGGACGACGCCTTGCCCTCCGCCGTGGTGCGATCCTGGTCGGCCTCGGCCACCGCACGCACCGTCTCGCTGCCGATGCGGATGAACGCCGTCTCCTCGATGCCTCCAAGAGTATTCAGGACGCGCTGGCGGCGCAGCGGGTCGTCGATTTCGATCATGAACGTCGCGGTGAGCTCGGCGCCTTTCGGGATCAACGGATTGTACGCCGCCAACTCGTCCGGCAGCTGCGCCTCACCGCCTTTCTCGATGTAGACCATCTCCTGCACCTGCAGCCACATCGTGTCGCGGTTCTCGAAGTAGAACGTCACGAATGGCCCGACCTCGACGCGCCGGTTGCGCTTGATTGCGGCGATCTTGCGCTTCCACTCGCTGCGCGTCCTGGCGTACTCCGCCGGCGATAGGATGTCGGTCGCGACGAGTTCATGCCGGTTCGCCATGGCTGTCTCCTGGTGTCTCAAGTCCGTACTCGCGGTCCGGCTTCACAAGATGCCGTAGGAACGCGCGAACAGCTCGATCGGATGCGTGACCAGCAAGGGCTTCACCGCATCGCCTGCCAATTTGTCGATGCCCTGCGCTATGTGCATCCCCGCCAACGGACATTCCGAGGTGACGAACGCCTTGCCGCCATCGCGCGCCTGGCGCGCCACCGGACGGCCGACCTTCAGCGCGGTCTCGTAGAACTCCGCCTTCACGCCCCACGACCCACCATGGCCGGAACACCGCTCGATCACCTGCACGTCCGCATCCGGCAGCAGTCGCAGCATCTCCGCTGCCTTCTGGCCCATGTTCTGCGCGCGCGCATGGCACGCCATGTGCAGCGTCACGCCACCCTCGATCGGCAGCATGCCGTCCACCAGCCCTTCGTTGCGGGCGATGTCCACCACGTACTCGCTGATGTCATAGGTCGCCTTCGACAATGCCAGCACGTCTGAATCGTCGGGCAGGATCAGCGGCCACTCGAACTTCAGCATCAGCGCGCAGGATGGCACCAGGGCGATGATGTCGTAACCCTTGGCGACCCACTCGCGCAGGCCGGCAGCAACCAGGCGCGCGCTCTCCGCTACCTTGTCGATGCGGCCCTGCTCGAGCAACGGCATGCCGCAGCATTGCGGATAAACCACGGCGGTTTCCACGCCGTTCCTGGCCAGCACGGCCTGCGTCGCCATGCCGACATCCGGCGTGTTGTAGTTCACGAAGCAGGTGGCGTACAGTACTGCTTTGCGCCCGAATGCCGGCGCCGTGGCGTTCAACTCGGGCGGCGACGACTTGGCGCGCGCCGCGAAGGTCTTGCCCTGGTATTTCGGCAGCACCGCCTCGTGATGGATGCCGGCCACCTTCTCCAGCATCGGCCGCGTCAGCGTGTTGCCGGTATCGCTTGCCCAGTTGGCCAATGGCGCGACAAGCGCCGCCAGCTTGCCGTTGCGATCGGTCTCGGCAAGCTGCCGGTCGGCAAAGGCGATCGTCCCTTCCCGCGCCTCCATCGCGCGATAGCGCAACATCAGATGCGGGAAATCCACATTGAATTCGTGCGGCGGAACGTAGGGACACTTCGTCATGAAGCACATGTCGCAGAGCGTGCAGGCATCCACGACGGGCTTGAAATCCGCGCTCTCCACGGCATCCAGTTCGCCGGTCTTCGACGCGTCGACCAGGTCGAACAGGCGTGGAAATGAATCGCACAGGTTGAAGCAGCGCCGGCAGGTATGGCAGACGTCGAACACCCGACGCAGTTCCGCATCGATGGCGGCGGGGTCGTAAAATTCTTCATCCTGCCACGCGAGCGGATGGCGTGTCGGCGCCTCGAGGCTGCCCTCTCTCATTCGACTTTACCCCAGCCCCTTCCCCGGCCCTCTCCCGCCTTGCGGGAGAGGGGGTGCAACGCCCGATGGACGGGCATCCTTAGATGTCGATCGGCTACTTGAGTTCGTCGAAGGCGCGCTGGAAGCGACCGGCATGCGACCGCTCGGCCTTGGCCAGGGTCTCGAACCAGTCGGCGATTTCGTCGAAGCCTTCCTCGCGCGCCGAGCGTGCCATCCCCGGGTACATGTCGGTGTACTCGTGCGTCTCGCCGGCAACTGCGGCCTTCAGGTTATCACCGGTCTTGCCGATCGGCAGCCCGGTCGCCGGGTCGCCGGCGGCCTCGAGAAATTCCAGATGCCCATGGGCGTGGCCGGTCTCGCCTTCGGCAGTGGAACGGAACACGGATGCGACGTCGTTGTAGCCTTCCACGTCGGCCTTCTGGGCGAAATACAGGTAGCGGCGATTGGCCTGGGACTCCCCGGCGAAGGCGGCCTTCAAATTCTCTTCGGTCTTGCTTCCCTTGAGTGCAGCCACGAAATCTATCCCCTTTTCACTGGATCACGTCAGGTGGGACGCGTGCTCCGCGCGTCGCCACCGACGGGCGGGGGGTTTAGCCGATTTGCCGGAATGGCAAAACAGGGCCGCCAATGGATTTTTTCGATCAGCGTGATCGAGGCGTTGCATCGCCCTCCCAGCCGCAGCGCACCAGCGCGTCGCGCATATGCGCCGGCGGTTCGGCCGCTGCGGCAAGAGGCGGATCGAGCGCCAGTTCGATCGCGCGCGCCAGCAGATGCAGTCGGCCCGGCGCGCCACCGTAGACCGGATCACCAAGCACCGGACAGCCAAGCAGTGCACAGTGAACTCGCACCTGGTGCGTGCGGCCGGTGCGCGGATGCAATTCCAGCCACGCAACGTCGCCCGCACGGCCGCGCACGCGCCAGTCAGTGACGGCGCGCTGGCCGGCTGGTTCGCTCACCATGCGCCAACCTGCCGGCGTACTGTGACGGCGCAACGGCGCGTCGATGGTGCCGGCGTTGCCGGGCGGATTGCCGCGCACGATCGCCCAATAGGTCTTGCGTGCACGGCCGGCGCTGAACTCGGCCTGGGCGGCCAGCAGCGCCGACCGGCGCAATGCCACCACGAGGCACCCTGATGTATCGGCGTCCAGCCGATGCACCAGCCACGGTCCGTCCTTGCGCCGCGTCAACGCCGGGAAAGCATCCTCCACGCTGGCGCCGCCGCGCGGGCCAGGATGCACCGGCAGGCCTGGCGGCTTGTCGAGCACCACGAAGCGGGCATCGCGGAACAGGATTGGCGGCGTGCTCATGCAGAGCTGGCATTGCCTCTTCGTCGTGGCCGCGACAAGCCCGACCACGACGAAGCACCGCGCGCCCATCGCATTTGTCTGCCATGCCGAAGCCATGGCACGCTCACCGACATGCGCATCCATATCCAAAATCCGGTCGACGACCCGCTGTTCCTGTTCTCGCGTGCGATGTGGGACGCGGCCGCCGCGCGGGCCGGCGCTGTCGGGTCCGGCCACGAGGTCACCATCGGCGATACCGACGCCGACTTCACCGCCGGCATGGCCGAGGCGGAGGCGCTGGTTACCGAGATCGGCGTCGTGGCGGCAAAATTCCCCTGTGCCGCGCCGAAGCTGCAGCTGCTGTTCATCACCAATGCCGGCCTCGACAGATTGGCACCCTACGATTGGCTGCCGCCGGGCGTCACGCTGATGAACAATGCCGGCGTGCATACGGTGAAGGCCGGCGAGTTCGCCATCATGTCGGTGCTGATGCTGGCCAACCGGGTGCCCGAAATGGTCACCCACCAGCGCGCCGGGCAGTGGCAGAAGCTGTGGGGCGCCGTGCTGGATGGACGGCGGGTCACCGTGATCGGGCTGGGCTCACTCGGCGGTGCGGCGGCGATGCAGGCGACGCGCTTCGGCATGCATGTCACCGGCGTGCGCGCCAGCGGCCGCCCGCATCAGCATTGCGCCGAGGTCATCGGCACAGGCGCACTGGACCGCGTGCTGCCGCAAACGGAATTCCTGGTGCTGGCCTGCCCACTCACGGACGCGACACGCGGATTGATGGATCGCCGCCGTCTCGGCCTGTTGCCGCGCGGCGCCGGTGTGGTGAACATTGGCCGCGGCGCACTGATCGACCAGGACGCGCTGTGCGACCTGCTGGACGATGGCCGGTTGTCCGGTGCGGTGTGCGACGTGTTCGCGCCGGAACCGATCCCGACCGGGCATCGCCTATGGACCACACGCAACCTGATCGTCAGCCCGCATACCGCCGCGGACGACCCGACGACCTACAACCCGCGCAGCCTTGACCTGTTCTTCGACAATCTGCGCGCCTGGCGCGGCGGCACACCGATGCCCAACCGATTCGACCCACAGCGCGGCTACTGAAAGTCCCGGAGCGAGAAATCAGGGGCTTGCGGGTTACCGGAAACCGGTCAACGCTCCCGGCCAAGGCAGGGAGAGACGTTGCTATGGAATTCGGCATGTTCCACGAGTTTCAGCGGTCGCCGGGGCAGAGCGAGGCCGACGCGTTCACGCTTTCATTCGAGCAGGTGGACGCGGCGGAGCGCTGGGGCCTCGACGTGATGTGGCTCGCGGAGCTGCACACGGCGCCCGAGCGGTCGGTGCTGGCCTCCCCGCTGATGATCGCCACCGCGATCGCCGCGCGCACAAAGCGCATGAAGATCGGCACCGCGGTGCAGGTGCTGCCGCTCTGCCATCCTCTGCAACTGGCCGAGGAGGCCGCCACGCTCGATCACATCAGCCACGGCAGGCTGATCTTCGGCGTCGGCCGCAGCGGCTTTCCGCGGGTGTACCAGGCCTATGGCGTGTCCTACGCGGAAAGCCGCGAGCGCTTCGTCGAGGTGCTGGAGATCCTCAAGCGCGCCTGGACGCAGGATCGCTTCAGCTTCGACGGCAAGTACTACCATTTCCACGACGTCCACCTGGTGCCGAAGCCGTACCAGCTTCCGTACCCGGAGATCCGCGTCGCTGCGACCAGCCCGGACACCTATCCGGCGAACGGCGCGCTGGGCAATCCGATCTTCTGCGCCACCAGGCTTGGCAACCTGGCGGAACTGGGGCCGAACCTGGCGGCGTATCGCGAAGGCTGGGCCGCCGGCGGCCATCCCGGCAACGGCGAGGTGTTCCTGCGCGTCCCGGTGTACGTCGCGCCCACCGAGCAGCGCGCGCGCTCCGAGCCGGAAGAGAGCGTGATGCACTTTTATCGCTACCTCGGCGAGCGGATCGAGGAGTCATCGCGGCTCGAAGGCGCGCGTGCGATCGAGAATCGCGCCGAGCGCGGCCAGCGCCTGCAATCGATCGACTATGACGAAGTGCTGCGCAGCAAGATCATCGTGGGAACGCCGGCGCAGGTGGTCGATCGGCTTGGCGAGCTGCGCGAGACGCTGGGCCTGAGCGGCATCCTGGCCGAGATGAACTGCGGCAGCCAGATTGCGCATGAGCAGGTGATGACGTCGCTTCAGTTGCTGTGCGAGGACGTGATCCCGAAATTCAAGTGACGGCGCAGGCGGTCATGGCGTCCGCCGGCGGGCCATCCACGGCTTTTGCAGCAGGCGACAAGAAAAGACGTGGATGCCGACCTTCGTCGGCACGACGCTGTCGCGTCACACCCGCATGGGCATCAACACGTACAGCGCACTGGCGTCCGCCGCGTCGCGCACCACGGTCGGGGCCGATCCGTCGGAAAACCGGAACTCCACATCGCCTTCGATCTGGTCGGTGATGTCGTTCAGGTAGCGCGCCTGGAAGCCGATCTCCAGAGGACCCGCCTCATACGTCACGTGGTCGGAATCCAGCTCTTCGGTCGCCGTTCCCTGCTCCGGGCTGGCTGCCGACAGCACCAGCAGGTCGCGCGCCAGCGACAGCTTCACCGGGCGTGAGCGTTCGGCCGAGATTGCCGACACGCGGCCCACCGCATCGGCGAAGTCCTTCTTGCCGACCCGCAGCACCTTGTCGTTGCCGCGCGGGATCACCCGCTCGTATTCCGGGAACGTGCCGTCGATCAGCTTGCTGGTCAGCAGCACTGCATCGGCATGGAACTGGATGCGGGTGTCGGACAGCGCCACCTCGACGTTGCCGCTGACCTCGTCCAGCAGCTTGCGCAATTCGTTGACCGTCTTGCGCGGGATGATCACGCCTGGCATCGAACCGGCGCCGTCCGGCAACGGCTCCTCCACCCTGGCAAGCCGGTGCCCGTCGGTGGCGACGGCGCGCAGCACCCGCGTACCCTCGCTCTCCGCGGCATGCAGGTAGATGCCGTTGAGGTAGTAGCGCGTCTCCTCGGTGCTGATGGCAAACCGGGTGCGGTCGATCAGCGCCCGCAGCACCTGGGCCGACAGGTTGAAGCGGTGCGGCAGCGCGCCGGCGGTCATCGAGGGGAAATCCTCGGTCGGCAGCACCACAAGGCTGGTCGAATAGCGGCCGGCCCGCAGCGCGAGCTGGGCGTCACCGCCGGGGTGATCCAGTTCCACCTCGGCCGAGTCCGGCAGCTTGCGGACGATCTCGTACAGCGTCGCCGCCGGGGCGGTGCAGGAGCCGTTGCGGGTGGTGCTCGCCGGCACGTCTTCGACAATGGCGATTTCCATGTCGGTCGCGGTGAGCGTCAGCTTGCCGTCGCGCACGGCGAGCATGACATTGGCCAGGATCGGGATGGTGTTGCGTCGCTCCACCACGCTCTGCACGTGGGCCAGCGCCTTCAGCAGGGTGGCCCGGTCGGCCTTCAGCTTCATGGCATCCATCCTCAAAGGGCCGGGTTGCAGGGGCGCCCAGGCGAATCCGTGCGCGCACTGTAGCAATTGCGCGGCGCGCGGGGAAAGGCCGGTTGCACTTAGGCTGGGCGGTTTCCTCGCGCCGGCGGGACCGACCGGCGCGATTGCGGCCGGCAATGACGGCCCGGCAGATCGTTCGGGGCGGCATTGTGCTGAGCCTGCGCGCCCGCGCATCGATCACCGGATTGCTGTTCGTGGCCATCATCGGCTCGGCGGCGGTCGGTGATCACCCGCGTGCTGTTCCTCGGCTTGTTCCGCTGTTCGGCTTCTCGGCTATCCCGCTGATGCTAAAGCTTGTGCCTGGCATGCGATGAGCGATTGGACGACACCGACCGGCTGATCATCCGCGGCCTGGGCGATGCGCAGCCGGGCAAGGCGGCAGATGCCGGGCCTGCTGGCGCAATGGGCCTCGAGGGACCATGTCGTGTTCGCCCCGCCGCGGCGGCGAGACTGCAGGCGCGTCAGGACTCCAGCATCCGCCGCAGCAATTCGACGTCCTCGGCGAAACCGGCGTCGCGGCTCATCAGTTCGCCCACGCGGGACACGGCGTGCATCACCGTGGTGTGGTCGCGGTTGCCGAACCTGCGGCCGATTTCCGGCAGGCTGCGCTGGGTGAGCTGCTTGGCCAGGTACATCGCCACCTGACGCGGCCGGGCTACGGCCCGCGCACGCCGAGCCGACGACATGTCGGTCAGGCGGATGGCAAAATGTTCGGCCACTTTGCGCTGGATTTCCTCGATCGTGACGCGCCGGTCGTGCGCCTTGAGGATGTCGTGCAGCACTTCCTGCGTGGCTTCCAGCGTGATCGTGCGGCCGAACAGATTGGCATGCGCGACCAGCCGGTTCAGCGCGCCTTCCAGCTCGCGCACGTTGGTGGTGATGCGATGCGCCAGGAAGTCGAGCACCTTCGCGGGCACCGCCACGCCGGCGCGCAGCACCTTCGCCTCGAGGATCGAGATGCGCAGTTCGAATGTCGTGGCGTGCAGGTCGGCGACCATCCCATAACCGAGCCGGGTGCGCAGCCGGTCATCCAGGCCCGACAGGTCCGATGGCGACTTGTCGGCCGACACCACGATCTGCTTGCCAACGTCCACCAGTGCGTTGAACGTATGGAAGAACTCTTCCTGCGTGTTGTCCTTGCCGATGAGGAACTGCAGGTCGTCGATCATCAGCACGTCGACGCTGCGGAGCTGTTCCTTGAACTGCATCTGCTGCTGACTGCGGATCGCCGCGATGAAGCGGTACATGAACTTCTCGGCCGACATGTAGGCGACCGAGACCGGGCGGCCGCCATTGGTGTTGTTGCGCGCCACCAGTTCCCAGGCGACGGCGTGCATCAGGTGCGTCTTGCCGAGACCGACGCCGCCATACAGGAACAGCGGATTGAAGCCCGGGCTGGATGGCTGTTCGGCAACCCGCCGCGCACAGGCATAGGCGAATTCGTTCGGCTTGCCGACCACGAACGCATCGAAGGTGAAGCGTGGATCAATTTGCAGTTCGGAGCGCTGATCCATCCGTTCCTCGGGCCGATTGGGAACCGTGGGCGGCGCTTCCGACGCCGTCGCAAGGCTCTCCGCCAGACCGACGGTGGGCGAAGCCGCGCCTCCTACCCGGATGTCCACCCGGCGAATGGTTGGGTTCTCTGCGTGCCAGAGAGAATTGAGCCGGTCGCCATAACGGCCGCGCACCCAATCGCACAGGAAACGCGTGGGTAAGAGCACGGTAATCTCATCGCCGTCGACCCCGGCCAGCGTCATCTGGCGGAGCCAGTTGCGGTATTCGATGTCGCCGACCTCGCTTTGCAGGCGTCCCCGGATGCGTGCCCACTGCGTTGCCAATTGAGGCATGTCCACGATCTCCTGCTCCAATGTCGTGGACAATTCGATTTCCATGCAGCCGCTCCCCGACGCCACGAACCCAGCCCCACACGGCGGTCTTATTGCCGCCGCTCCGCATGATGCTCTCCACCAATTTTGGCGGAAGGACGACAAGATCGAGAGATAGGCTACCCACCGGGAGGTGACTAGCGCAGTAACAATATGTCCACACTTCGTCGCGGAGGCAATCAGAATCTGGTAGCGTCGCCTGACATCAAGTAAAACGAAACAAGATTTCTACAGCATGTGGATAATACTGTGGATGCACAAAGTATAATTTTTTGTTGCATCCTGCGGTTGCCGTTGCATCGGCAAGGTAACCATCCGCAAGCCCATTATCCTGCGCTTCGCCGCCCGGGTCAACCGGCGCGACGCGTCAGCTGTCAGCCGGAGGCAAGTGCCTTGATGCGCGCGGACAGCCGCGAAATCTTGCGCGCGACGGTATTGCCGTGGATCACGCCCTTGCCCGCGGCACGCTGCATCTCGGGCTGTGCTGCCTGAAGCGCCGCGCCGGCATCCTGCTTATTGCCGCTGGCAATCGCCGCTTCGACCTTTTTGATAAAGGTCCGCATGCGTGCCTTGCGCGCCTGGTTGCGCTCGGTGCGGCGTTCGGTCTGTCGGTTGCGCTTGCGCGCGGAAGCAGTGTTGGCCATGGAATCCCAGCATTCTTCAACAATAGGCGGTGGCCCGGCTGCCCGTGTCGGGGCAATCGGGGTGAGGGGCCGAGTTCTATGCACCGGCCGCTCCCGGGTCAAGCCCACACGGCTTTGCGACCCATTATGCACGGTGCGGGCTGCGCCTGGCGATCAGAGGATCAGGCCTGGCGAGGTGTGTTCGTCCAGCGGCCAGATTGGCCGTTCGACCTTGCTGTACGGGATTTTCCGGTAATCGCGGCTGAGCGGACCGTCCGAGTCAACGTAGATTACCTTCTGCGCGACCGGTCCGAATGCCGCCATGAAGTGGTTGGTCGATTTTACCACCACCAGCTTGCGATCGGTCGGCTCGATGCCGAGGTTGCGGAACAATTCAAGGCCGAGGGCCTGCGTGCGATTGGAGATCAGCACCACCTCGACACCACCGATTTTGATCGCCGCACAATCGCCGAGCGGCACCTGCGTGGGGCCGAAACTCTGCCAGCAATCGCGCTTCAAGGCGGTGACCGTGACGTGCGCATCGACCGGCTGACCGGAGGCAGGGCCGATCTTGCCGCCAAAGCGCAGTGGAAATCCGGCGCCAAGGCCGGCATCGAAGCAGAGACGCACCGCAATCGGATCCCAGATCGGCCCGAGGACGGCACCGTCCACCTTACGTTCCATCAGCCGGCGCAGGATGGTGGTGTTGTCGGTCGGCGCGCCGCCACCGGCATTGTCGGCCGGATCGGCCATCACCACCGGGCTGCCATTGAACGCCAGCGCGGCACTGATGCCGTCGTCGGCCGCCATATAATCGGGCGCGGTTCGGCCGCGCATGGCAATGAACTCCTGGCCGATCTCGCTCGCCAGGCGATCCGCCTTCGCCTTGTCGTCGTCGGTGATCACCAGGATGCGGCCGGTGAGTTCAGGCACATCGGCATACGGAAAGCAGTGGCCGATCGAGACCGACAGCACGCCGTTCTTCCCCTCCATCGCCGCGGTCTTGTCCACGAAGGCGCGCATCAGAGGCAATGTCGTCGGATAGCTGCCGATCTGGCGGCAGTCATACAGCGATGTCGTCGGCCTGACCTGTTTGCGGATCGTCCGCAGCACCAGGGTCAGCAGGTCCTCGGCGCGTTCCACCACATCGGTATGGGGAAACTCCTTGTAGAGAATGGTGATATCGGCGAGCTGCACGCGCTTGATGGTAAGATGGCAATGCGGATCGAGTTCGACGCCGATCACGCAATCCGGGCCGACGATGGCACGGGCACGTTCCAGCAGATCGCCCTCCACATCGTCGTAGCCGTGCGCAACCATGGCGCCGTGCAGCCCGAAAAGTACGCCGTCGAGCGGCAGTGCGGCCTTGAGCTGCGCCAGGATTTCGTCGCGCATGAACTCGTAGTCGGCCCGGTTGGTAGTACCGGCGGGGCTGGCCGCGAAGCAGCTGCCCTCGATCAGCGTGAACCCCTCGTCCGCAGCGCGCTGCCGTGCGACGAACAGCGGTGCGGTGCACATGCGCGGCGCGTCCGTCGGATGTTCGCCCGGGCGCAGGAACACGCTCTCCTTGTAGGCATCGAGGCTGGTGGGCAGCGGCGAGAAAGTGTTGGTCTCGGTGGCGATCGTGGCACTGAACAGACGCATGGCAGAGATCCTGAATGACGATGCGCGATACTGTCATGGCCGGGCGTGGCCCGACCACCCACGTCTTCCGTAACTCTATCATTGCGAGGAGCGCAGCAACTCGGCAATCTCTCGCATGGGAGGGCACGGACGCTTCTCGCCACGGAGATGTCCGATGTTGCGCGTGTCGATCCGCCCGGTGCTTGCGCTGGTTGCTGCCACCTTGTTCCCGGCTGCCAACCTGCACGCAGATGAACCGTCGCTGCCTGCCTACAATGCCGATATTGCCCAGACCTCCATCTCCGGCATTTCGTCCGGCGCATTCATGGCGGTGCAGTTCGGTGTGGCATGGTCGTCGGTAATCGTCGGCGTCGGCGCCATAGCGGGTGGACCGTTCGACTGTTCCGAGGGCTCCGGTGCGACGGCACTCAGCACCTGCATGGGCGGCCAGCCGGCACCCGACCTCCCTGAGCTGATCCGCCACACCGACGCGTGGCGCCGCAGCGGCGACATCGACGATACCGGCAATATCGCCGGGCAACGAATCTACCTGTTCAGCGGCTACAACGACAAGGTTGTCGCCCGCGGCGTGAGCAACAGCCTACAGGCATTCTACGCTCACTACCTGCCGTCCGATCGGCGCAGCAACCTGTTTTACCAGACCGCCATCGGAGCCGGGCACGCTCAGGTGACCTTGGCCTATGGCGGCAGATGCGCCGACAACGGCGGTGAGTACATCGACAGGTGCGGCTACGATCAGGCAGGGATCATCCTGCAGCACATCTATGGCACGCTCAGCCCGCGCAACGATGGCGCGTTGACCGGGCACGTCATCGCGTTCAGCCAGGCCGCATTCACGGCTGGCCGCAAGCCGGTGGACGACAGCCTGGACGACAAGGGATTCGCCTATGTTCCGGCCGTGTGCGTCGCACAGGAACCATGCCGCGTGCATATCGCCCTCCATGGTTGCCTGCAGTCCTACGGCAACATCGGCGAGGACTTCGTCAGGCATTCCGGCTACAACGAGTGGGCCGACAGCAACCACATCATCGTCCTGTACCCGCAGATCCAGGCAAACGGCATCACGCAACTGGGCATCACAAATCCGCAGGCGTGCTGGGACTGGTGGGGGTACCTCGACGCCAATCCGACGGTCTCGCCCAGCTACCTGCTGAAGTCCGGCAGGCAGATCAGTGCGATCAAGGCGATGCTCGACCACCTGACCAGCGGCGCCGGATCGCCTGCTCCGCCGATCGCAGCGATTTCCGCGTCGCCACAGCTCCTCGCGCCGGATGCGAGCGACACTGCGATCGACCTGGTGTGGTCCGCGGTGCCCGCAGCCACCAGTTACGATGTGTTCCGCGCGGCACCAGGTGATCCGGCATTCGGTCAGATCGGCGCGACTGCCGGTTTGAGCTTTGCCGATGCCGGGCTGAAACCGTCGTCCTTGTACCGATACAAAGTTCGAGCGTCATCCGCTGCCGGCGCGGGCGCCTTCTCAGCCGAGGTCGCGAAATCCACCCGACCGAAGGTGCCACCTTGCGATGAGCCAGGCAGTTGCGCCGTGCGCTGATCGTATGACCCACTGGCGTCGTTGGCACTCTGCATTTCAGGTTACGTCCCTCGCCTGAAGCAGGCGCCGACCAATAACCGCGGCATCCTCTGGCGCAAGCGCGACCGGCGAGAACAGCAGGACATTGTCGTCCCGACGTGCCAGCGAGCAGGCAATCGGCGGCGTGCCCGCGGCAAGCCGCCCCGCCAGCACCGCGGCATCGTCGCATGTCACCTCGAGCAGCGGCACGTGTCGATCCACAATGCGCAGCGTCATGCCCGCGACCTGACCGGCAGCGGCAACGATCCGTTCCAGGATCTCCCGCCAGGCGTTGCGTCGCGCCTCCTCGTCGACCGCGGCAAATCGCTCGAGCGCCACCAGAAGGCCGACGATTTCCTCCTTGCCGACCTTGCAGGAACGACCGATGCCGTGCTGCGGCAGTCCGGGCAGTTGGCGCAACGCGGCAAATTCCTCCGGCGCCTGCCAGAGATCGGGAAACACATCCAGGTCCAGCATCTGCAGCAGGGCTGACGCAACCAGATCGGCGCGACCGCACAGGATACCCGATGCCTGCGGGCCGCCGATCGCCTTGCCGCCGCTGAACGCAACCAGGTCAGCGCCCTGCTCGAGGAAGCGGCGCAGGTTGTCCGCGGGCGGCAGTTGCGCGGCGGCATCGACCAACAGCGGCAGGCCGTGCTCGCGCGCAACCGCGGCAATATCCGGCAGTTTCGGCAGCGATTGCGGATGCGCGAGATAGTACATCCCCGCGGTGTTCGCGGTCACCGCCGCCGCGACTTCCCAGGCAGCCGCGTCGCGTACCCCCGGGCCGCTGTAGCGATCCGGAATGCCGACTTCGACGATGCGTCCTCCGGCCACCTGCACGGCACGGTCGTACATGTTGCGCTGGCTGCGCACGACGATGAACTCGTTGCGGCCATCGGCGGCCTCCGGCAGCCGGTTCATCCGCGCCGGATCGAGCCCGGCCAGGCACGCGGCCGCGCCAAGCAGGATGGAAGCGGACGCACCTGACGTGACGATGCCCGCCTGCGCACCGGTAATTCGTGCGATGACGCGACAGGCGCCCGCCTGCAACGCGACCATATCGACGCATTCGCCGGAAGCATCCACCATGGCGGCGGCGACCTCCGGATGCATTCGCCCGCCCGACAGCCGCGTAACCGTGCCGCAGCCGTTGATGACGGTCGGAACGCCGAAGCGGTCGTAGATGGTCATGCCGCCATGCGCAGCTTCTGGCGCACCAGGTCCGCGGCTTTCTCGCCGATCATGATCGTCGCAGCATTGGTGTTGCCGGAAATCACCGTCGGCATGACCGAAGCATCCACGACGCGCAATCCCTCGATGCCGTACACCCGCAATTCGGGATCCACCACCGCCATCGCATCGATGCCCATCTTGCAGGTGCTGGTCGGGTGGAACACCGTGCCACCGGTGTTCTTCGCATGCTCCAGCAGTTGGTCGTCGGTCTTCACTGCGGGGCCCGGCTGATATTCCTCGGTGACGAAGTACTGCATGGGCGGCGTCGCCAGGATGCGCCGGCCGATCTTCAGTCCATCGACGATGGCGCGACGATCGGTTTCCGTGGCGAGGTAATTCGGCAACATGGCCGGCGGATCGGCCGGGTTGGCGGATTTCAGCCTGATCTCGCCACGGCTTTCCGGGCGAAGCTGGTAGACCGTCATGCCGAAGCCGGACCACGGATGCAGTCCGTCCTGCAGCTTGTCGGAACTGAACGGCGCCACCGAGATCTTCACGTCCGGCGAGGCAAGCTCCTGCCGCGTGCACACGAACAGCGCCGCCGGACCGGCAGCCATGGTCAGTGGGCCCGTGTGGAACAGGTAGTATTGCAACCCCACCTTCAGCTTCTTCAGGTTGCTCTGCATCACGTCGTTGACCGTGATCGGCAGGCGGCATTTCAGCTTGATCGGCGCCGAATAGTGATCCTGCAGGCTCTGGCCGACGCCTGGCAGATGATGCACGACCGGGATGCCGAACTGCGCCAGCTGATCCTGCGATCCGACACCGGACAGCAGCAGAAGCTGCGGCGAGTTCACCGCGCCGCCGCACAGGATCACCTCGCGCGCGGCACGTACGGTGCGTGGCGCGCCGTTCTCGCGGAACGCCACGCCGATGGCGCGCTTGCCCTCGAACAGCAGCTTCTCCGCCAGCGCGCCGGTGACGACGCGCAGGTTGGGCCGGTTGCGCACCGGATGCAGATAGCCGACCGCGGTGGAACAGCGCCTGCCGTTGCGCGTCGTGGTCTGGTGATAGCCGACGCCATCCTGCCGCGCACCGTTGAAGTCGTCGTTGCGGGGATAGCCGAGTTCAATCGCGCCGGCGATGAAGGCCTCGCAGATCGGGTGGTGTTCGGATGTGTCGGAGACGCAGAGCGGGCCGCCGGTGCTGTGGAAATCATCGGCGCCGCGCGTCTGGTGTTCGGCGCGCTTGAAGTAGGGCAGCACATCGGTCGATGACCAGCCGGTGTTGCCGAGTTGCCGCCACAGGTCGAAGTCCTCGTGCTGGCCGCGGATATAGACCATGCCGTTGATGCTGGACGAGCCGCCGAGTACCTTGCCGCGCGGCCAGAAGATGCGGCGACCGTTGGCGCCGGCATCCGGTTCGGCCTCGTAGCACCAGTTCACCGACGCGTCGGCAAAGGTCTTGCCGTAGCCGAGAGGGATGTGGATCCAGCGATTGCGGTCCTCGCCACCGGCTTCCAGCAGCACCACGCGCGTGGCGGGATCCTCGGACAAACGCGTGGCCATGACGCAGCCGGCGGACCCGGCGCCCACCACCACGAAATCCGCCTCGATGTCGAATTGCTGGCCGGCCATGAAGTTTCCCCTGCCTGTCGTTGCCCGATGCGACCTGGGAGATTGCGCGGTGCACGCGGCAGTCTCAAGCCCAGGGTGGCAAACCACTCCGTCCCGTCGTCATTCGCGGCCGTTGTCATTCTCGTGCAGGCGAGCCTCCAGGCGTTGCAGCACCTCTGCAGCGGCACCTGGATTCTCGCCTGCGCGGGAATGACGGGAGACCTCCGGTCAGGCGGCGAGGCGCAGTGTCTGGCGCATCATGTCGGCCGCCTTCTCCGCGATCATGATCGTCGCCGCATTGGTGTTGCCCGACACCACGGCCGGCATGACCGAGGCATCCACCACGCGCAGGCTGCCGATACCATGCACCCGCAGTTCCGGATCGACCACCGCCATCGTGTCGGTTCCCATCTTGCAGGTGCTGGTCGGGTGGAACACCGTGCCGCCGTACTGCCTGGCGTAGTCCAGCAGTTCATCGTCGGTCTGCACCTGCGGGCCCGGGATGTACTCGGATGCGATGTAGTGCTGCATGTCGGGTGTGGACAGCAGGCGCCGCCCCAGCTTCAGACCATCGACGATGGTGCGTTTGTCGGTGTCCGTGGCGAGGTAGTTCGCATGCATCGCCGGCGCATCGGCGGGGTTCGCCGTCTTCAGCTTTAGCTCTCCGCGGCTTTCCGGACGCAACTGGTAGCCCACCAGCGAGAACCCCGAGAACCTGTGCAGCCCCTCGGCTGGCCGATCGGCGCTGAACATCACCGTGGCATACTGGATGTCCGGTGTCGCCAGCTCCGGCCGCGTGCGCGCGAACAGCCCAGCCTGCGCGGCGGCGATGGCAAGCGCACCGCGGCGGAACAGCAGGTATTCCAGGCCGGTCTTCACCATGCGCGTCCTGCTCAGCATGATGTCGTTCACGGTGATCGGGAACCGGCACTTGCAGACGATACGCGCCTGGTAGTGGTCCTGCAGGCTCTGGCCGACACCCGGCAGATGATGCGCCACCGTGATGCCCAGATCGGTCAGATGCTGCTGCGGGCCGATGCCGGACAGCAGCATCAGTTGCGGCGAGTTGATCGCGCCGCCGCATAGGATCACCTCTCGCGCCGCCCGCACCGTGTGAAGTTCGCCGCCCTGGCGGTAGGTCACACCGGTGGCGCGGCGTCCGTCCAGCGTGATGCGCTCGCTCAGCGCATTGGTGATGACGCGCAGGTTGGGGCGCTTCATCGCCGGCCGCAGGTAGCCGACCGCGGTGGAACAGCGGCGCCCGTTGCGTGTGGTCAACTGGTAGTAGCCGACACCCTCCTGCACCGCGCCGTTGAAGTCGTCATTGCGCGGAAAGCCGAGATCGAGTGCGCTCTTGATGAAGGCTTTGCTGATCGGGTCGTAGTCCGGCATGTCGGACACGCACAACGGGCCGCCGGTGCCATGCAGGTCGCTCTCGCCGCGGGTCTGATGTTCGGCGCGGCGGAAATACGGCAGCACGTCGTCGAACGACCAGCCGGTGTTGCCGAGTTGCCGCCACTGGTCGAAGTCCTGCGCCTGCCCGCGGATATACACCAGGCCGTTGATCGACGATGAACCGCCCAGCACCTTGCCACGTGGCCAGAACACCCGGCGGCCGTTGAGATTGGGTTCCGGCTCGGTCTCGTAGCACCAGTTGACCCGCGGGTCGGTGATCGTCTTGCCATAGCCGAGTGGCACGTGGATCCAGAAATGCCTGTCATGTCCGCCGGCTTCCAGCAGCACGACGCGTGTTGCGGGATCTTCCGACAGCCGCGCGGCCATCACGCAACCGGCGGAACCCGCGCCGACCACGACATAGTCGGCATCGATGGTTTCCTGTCGCGCGGCCATTGTTGTTTCCCCCAGTCTTCAACCGGCGCCCTAACCAGTCGCGCGCATCTCCGGCTCGGTGCGGAAAGCCGGCATCACCTCCTTGGCGAAGCGCCGGAGATTTTCCCGCGAGGTGCCGCCGCCGTTCAGCAGGATGTACTCCACCCCCATGTCGCGCAGCTTCTCGATCTTGCGCGCAATCTCGTCCGGGTTGCCATACAGCGCGCTTTCCTCGCTCGCCGCACGGGTGTCGGAGAACGCCATGATGCTGGCCTGGTTGTTGCCATCCGGCCGCTGCGAGATTGCATGCAGCCGGCGCTGCGCGGCGATGCGACGATCCAGCGCAGCCTCCTTCTCGGCACTGTCGCGCGACACGTAGAATGCTCGCGCGACACCGACCTGCGACGGATGGAAGGCAAATCCGTTCGCCTGCATCGCTTCGCGGTACAGCGCGAAGCGCTCGCCCGTCGCGTCGAGCGAGGCGAACTGGTCGAGCAGCAGGTTATGCCCGCGCCGAGCGACGCGGCGGATCGATTCCGGATGGCCGGCGCCCTGCCAGAACGGCGGATGCGGCTTCTGGATGGTCGGCGGCTCCACGACGATGTCGTCGTACTGCCAGTACTGGCCGTGCCAGGAGAACCGCTCGTTCGATGTCCAGGCCTTGGTGATGATGTCGATCGATTCCTCGAAGCGCGGTTCGGCTTCCTCCATCGGAATGCGGAAGCCGACGAACTCGTTGTGCCGGTAGCCCTTGCCGATGCCGAAATCCAGGCGTCCGCCGGACAGCAGGTCGACCGTCGCCGCCTGCTCTGCCAGCAGCACCGGATTGTGCCAGGGCAGCACGATCACGGCGGTCCCCAGACGCAGCGTGCGCGTGCGGGCGCCGATCCAGGTCAGCAGGTTGAGGGTCGCCGAAACCTGGCCGAACCCGGTGAAATGATGCTCGACGATGAACGCGCTCTGGTAGCCCAGCGCCTCGGCTTCGATGACGTACTCGATATAGTCCTTGAAGCCGGCAGCGCTATCGACGTCGGGACCGCCCCGCTGCGCCTGCGCCGCACCAAACAGTCCGAACTGCATACAGGTTCTCCTCGACCCGCCGGGGCGGTGACACCATTTGGACTTGCCCACAAGTCTGCGTAACCTCCGAGGATACCACAAGAGGGCTGATCCATGGCCACACAGAACGGGGAGCGACGTCGCGCCGCCCTGGTGACAGGGGCATCGTACGGCATCGGCTATGCAACGGCGGTCGGGCTGGCGCAGGACGGGTTCGATGTCGCGGTCAGCGACCTCACGACGGACACGCTGGCGCGCACGGTGGCGGATATCACTGCGGCCGGCGGCAAGACGGCGGCACTGGCGTTGGACCTGCGTGTGCAGGCCAGCGTGGAGAGGGCGATTGCCGATGCCGCCGCTGCGTTCGGTGGGCTGGACGTGCTGGTCAACAATGCCGGCGTCCCGTCGCTGGGCAAGCCGGCCGTCGAGATCACGCGCGCGGAATGGGAAGGCAATATCGGCATCAACCTGACCGGCACGTTCTTCATGAGCACGACGATGGGCCGTTACCTGATCGGTGAGAAACGCCCGGGATGCGTAATCAGCCTGGCATCGACGCATGGTGTGGTCGGGTTCGCCGGCGCATCTGCCTACGGCATCGCCAAGGCGGGGATCAGCCACATGACGCGGATGCTGGCGATCGAGTGGGCCCCGCATAACATCCGCGTCAATGCCGTCGCGCCGGGGACCACGCTGACAGAGTCCCGCGCTCCGAGCCTGGAAAATCCGGCACGTCGCGAGTTGATGGTGAACCGCATCCCG
>DATAPW010000035.1:0-3582 GCA_036265005.1 Acetobacteraceae bacterium
CACTCCTTTCCAGACTGTCCCGCCTCCCTAATCGAGCGATCAGCTCATGCAGGTCCTGCCAACTAACATTCTCCCCCGATGCTTGCCGGCTAAAAAAACCCTTCGCGACACAGGTAAGCCGGCACTCCGAAAGGTACGCGACCGATAAGCGGATGTTATTGCTCAGCCGAAGCGTCGGCGCAGCGCCAATCATCCGCGACGGAACGATTTCGGCCGCCTAGACCCTATGTTCGCGCTGTGACCTGAAGGCGGCTCGCCTCACGACATGCAATCATCCGAGGGTTAAGCCGTCGGGAAGACGGCTCAGAGCCTCATGCATGGGAGACGAGCCGGATGAAACCTATCACGCGTTATGTTGGGCTTGATGTGCACAAATCGACGATATCGGTTGCGGTCGCCGAGGAGGGGCGAGGCGGCGAGGTGAGATATCACGGCGTGGTCGAGAATCGCGCCGACGTCTTGATCAAGCTGGCGGAACGGCTTCGGCGTCGTGGTGAACGATTGCGCTTCTGCTATGAAGCGGGACCCTGCGGGTATGTCCTTCACCGTCTGCTCAGCGGGCTTGGCCACGACTGCGCGGTGGTTGCTCCCTCGTTGATTCCGAAGAAGCCCGGCGACCGGGTGAAGACCAACCGGCGCGATGCGGCGATGTTAGCCAGGTTACATCGGGCGGGAGAACTGACCGCCGTCTGGGTTCCTGACGCGGCACACGAAGCCATGCGGGATCTTGTCCGTGCCCGGACCACGGCAGCGCGCACCCTGACCAAGGCACGGCAGCACCTTGCCGGATTTCTGTTACGCCATGGCAGGGCCTATGCCGGAGTCCGAACTTGGACGGTGACGCACCGGCGGTGGTTGACGACGGTGCGATTTGACCATCCCGCCCAGCAAATTGTGATGCAGGACTACATCCATGCCATCGAAGATGCCGAGAAGCGGATTACCAGGCTCGTTGAACAGATCAAGATGCTGCTTGAGCATTGGTCGATGGCGCCGGTGGTGAAGGCGATTCAGGCCATGCGGGGAGTGGCGTTCATCAACGCCGTCACCATTGTCGCTGAAATCGGTGATTTCGCGCGGTTTGATAATCCTCGTCAGCTGATGGCCTATGTTGGTCTGGTGCCAACAGAGCACTCAACCGGCGACAGTGTTCGACGGGGCGGCATCACGAAGGCCGGGAATAGTCAGGCTCGCCGGGCGCTGATTGAGGGAGCCTGGACCTACCGCATGCAAGCAAGGATCAGCCGAAAGCTGCACGATCGGATCGATGACTTGCCGCAGGAAATTCGGGATATCGCGTGGAAAGCACAAGTTCGTCTCTGCGCGCGATATCGCCGCCTGGTTGCCAAGGGCAAGCCGAAGGTTATCGTCACAACCGCTATCGCACGCGAGATGATCGGTTTCATCTGGGCGATCGCCCACCAGGTCCAGCTGCAGTCCGCGTAGTCACCAGCACGGGCCACGTTACGTATTGGGAGGACAAAGGACACCGCTACCCTTCTGCAGGCGCCCAAGGTTGGAGGCAGGACCAGGTGGGGAACCCTCGTGGCCTGTTATGAGCCGATCACACCGACCGACGCTCGCTTCTAGAGCGAGGCAGCCCCGAGACGAAACTCCGGTAATGCGGTAGCCAACCCGCGCATGAGAGCTTGTTAAACCGGCGTCATTAGGTCCTGTCTCCTGCCTTGGGCACCAGCCAGAACGAAACCTGCTCCGGTTGCTGCCGGTAGGCGAACCGCGCGTCCGTCCTTGACAGCGAACATGAGAGCAGCCTGTCGGACTTAACGCGACGCGGATGCGTGCGTTAGAAGGCGGAGACTGATTCGCCTCCTTCTCCTCCTGGACCTTTCGTACATGAGCAACTTCCGCCTGATCGACCGCGACACCGGGTTTCTGATGCCGCCGTTGGTGGACGATTGGTTGCCAGAGCGGCACCTGGCCCGTTTCGTGGTGGAAGTGGTCGAAGGACTTGATGTGCGGGCGATGACCGGCAGTTACCGTGGCTCTGGTGAGGCGTCGTATCACCCGCGACTGCTGCTTGGCCTGATCATCTATGGTTATGCCACCGGCGTGTTTTCCAGCCGCAAGCTGGAACGGGCGACCTATGATTCGGTGGCGTTCCGCTTCATCGCCGCCAACGAGCATCCTGATCACGACACCATTGCCACGTTCCGGCGGCGCTTTCTCAGGCAGATCGAGACGCTGTTCGTGCAGGTGCTGGGCGTGGCCCGCGAGATGGGGGTGCTGAAGCTGGGAACGGTTGCGCTGGACGGAACCAAGATCCACGCCAACGCCAGCCGTCACAGCGCGCTGTCGTATGAGCACGCGGGCAAGATCGAGGCGCAACTCAAGGCCGAGGTGGCCGACCTCATGGCGAAAGCCGAGGTGGCCGATCAGGTAGACGTGCCGGATGGGATGTCGATCCCCGAGGAACTGGCGCGGCGCGAGCAACGTCTGGCGGCGATCGCCCGCGCAAAAGCCACGATCGAGGCGCGGGCAAAGGAGCGCCATGTGCGCGAGCGGGCCGAGCATGACGCCAAGATGGCGGCGCGCGCGGCCAAGACCGCGGCGACCGGCAAGAAGCCCGGCGGGCGGCCGCCGGCACCGCCGGTCGAGGGGCCTCTTCCCACCGATCAGGTGAATCTGACGGACGAGGAGTCGCGCATCATGCCGGTGGCGGGTGGCGGGTTCGAGCAGTGCTACAACGCGCAGGCGGTGGTGGCAGCGGGCAGCCTGCTGGTGATCGCGGCCGATGTGGTGCAGGCGCCGAACGACAAGCAGCAGCTTGAGCCGATGCTGGACAAGATCGCCGATCTGCCGGACGCGTTGGGCGAGGTTGGCGAGTTGCTCGCTGACAACGGGTATTTCAGCGAGGGCAATGTCAACGCCTGCGCCGCGGCGGGGATCGATACGGTGATCGCGATGGGCCGCCAAGCGCATCATCCCTCGCTCGACGAGCGGTTCGCGGATGCGCCGCCGCGGCCGCACGACCCCACGCCGCTCGAGGCGATGAACCATCGTCTGCAGACTCCAGAGGGCAAGAAGCGCTACGCCTTGCGCAAGCAGACGCCCGAACCGGTGTTCGGCATCATCAAGTCGGTGCTTGGGTTCCGTCAGTTCCTGACGCGTGGGCTCGACAACGTCCGCGGCGAGTGGAAACTCGTGACCATGGCGTGGAACATGAAGCGCATGTTCGTCCTGGCGGGCGCGATCTGAGACAGATCATGCCCTGTTTGCGTCGATTGGAGGCCCTACCGGACGCCACGACCCGATCGAGGTGACCAAAATCGCCGCAGGCACGGATTTGACCTCCCTACGTCACGCCAGCGGTCGCCAACCTCCTCAATCGCGACCTATGCCGACCGTTTGATCCGACAATCCACTCCGACAGACTGCTAGAGCTGGACCCGCTGGCGGATCACGGCCCCACCGTCGCCCACGCCCTGGCCTGGGCAACGCCGTTGCTGGCAGATGGCCCAGTCTGCATCACCACCTCCGCGTCGCCGGATAGCGTCGCCGCGGCACAAGCCAGGCTCGGCGCCGTCGTGGCGGGCAGGCGGGCGGAATTGTTGCTGGGACAGG
>DATAPW010000036.1:0-1883 GCA_036265005.1 Acetobacteraceae bacterium
CGATTACTCGTTTCCAGCGGCCAATATCGGCTTCCACCAGGGCACGCCAGTTGTACCCCGACGCTTTCTGCCAACCCATGCGGCCATGTTCGGCAATTACATGAAGATGCTGGTCACGCGGTGTGGGCGCCGTCTCGGCGGTCTTGCTCGGCACCGCACTCGACCGCGGTGGCACGATGACCGCGGCATCGGGATGGCGGGCAGCGACCTCGCCGTAGACACCGTCCTGGTCGTATGCGCCATCGCCGGTCAACGAAGCGATGGGATCATCAATCTGGTCGAGCAAAAGACCGACCTGCGAGCCGTCATCGACATCATTGGTGGTCAGCGCCGCCGCGACGACCCGGCCCGTGTCGGCATCGACACCGATATGCAGTTTGCGCCACGACCGGCGCCGGCTCGTGCCGTGCTTCTCGACCAACCACTCGCCAGCACCGCACAGCTTCAACCCCGTGCTGTCCACCAACAGATGCACGGGTTCGGCGCTGGACGGCGGTCGCGCCACCGCCAGCGTCTCGCCCCGCCGGCTCAGCGTGGAATGGTCAGGGATAGCGAGATCGAGACCGAGCAGGCGGATGACGGAGCCGATCAGCCCTTCGGTCTGCCGCAGAGCCAGGCGGAACACGGTGCGCAAGGTCAGCGCCGTCGTAATCGCCAGGGCCGAATAGTGTGGCTGACCGCCCCGCGTGGTCCGTGGTTCAGCGCGCCAGGCCGCGATCGCCTCTTCGCTGAACCACACCGTCACGCTGCCACGCTGGCGCAAGGCAGCATCATAATCTGACCAGTTCGTTATCCGATCCCGCTGCTTGGGGATATGGTGACGGCGATCGGCATTGGCCTTGAATGGCACAGCGTCCCAGGGGGTTAGGGGGCAGGCCCTTCCATGTGGGGACTGTCTAGCCGGATTTGCCGCCCGCGGAGGCCTCAGGATAATGCAACCCCGACCAGCGACTGTCAGCTCCCCTCTCGCAAAGGAAGACGTTCCTTTATGCTACCCGGTATGCTACCCGGCCCGAGACCTCAGCCCAGCTGATCCGTGCAACAAGGTCCCGGCACGCGATAAACGACGACGAGCCGGTGAACGTTGCTGCAGCTGCATCAATAGCTCTTCCACCGAAGGCGTTGATGAGAAAAGTAGCCGCGCACATGGCGGATCTCGTCGCGCACGCGCGACCGCTGCCAAATCCACATCGTGCAACTCGGTATCAAAGCTCGGCATTTCGTATTCGACGGCGCGGAGCGCCTCCAGCATCTGGCCGGTCAGGAAGAGCTCGGTCCGCCGTTGCGCTTCGCTTATGGCCAGCATTCGTTCAGGCCTGTCCTGCTCCAACCGTGTCGGCCATTCTTGCCCCGCGTCTCCCGAGCGGCTTTGGCTGCCCAGTGGTGCTTTCGCGGACCGTCTGATGTTCCATCTCCGCATTGAGCTTGGCGCCGACTAGAACGACGATAATCGAGATCCAAATCCAGGTCATGAAGCCGATGACCGCGCCGAGCGAGCCATAGGTCTTGTTGTAGCTGCCGAAACTCGCCACGTACCATGAGAACAGAGCCGAAGCAGCGAGCCATACGAACGCAGCAGATACGCTGCCCCAGGTAATCCAGCGCCATCGCGGCTTGGTGCGGCTTGGACCATATTTGTAAAGAACGGCCAGCGCTATTGTTACCAGCGCGAAAAGAATCGGCCATCTGCCGATTTTGACAACCAGTGCGGTCACTCCAGGAAGCGGAATATACGTTAAAGCAACCGGAACAAAGACAACTGCTCCAAGCGTGAGCAGGATGAAGACAACTATCCCCAGCGTGACAAACAGCGTAACGGCATTGAGTTTGAGAAAGCTGCGTTTTTCCTCTTCTCCGTAAACGATGTTGAGCGCATCGAAGAT